>JAFXCR010000024.1 GCA_017516465.1 Ruminococcus sp. | reverse complement strand
GCCGATTCTTTTTCTTCCTTGCGTTTTTCCTGACTTTCACGCTTCATTTCAAGCGTGAGCTTTTCTGTCTGGAGACTGCTTTTGTTATTTTCAAGCTGATCGATATCGCTGAGAAGTCCGTTGATGAGCTTTTCATCATACGCTGCCATCTGATTTGCCATATCTATTCTTGACATAACATCATAAAAGCTTGATGATCCTATCAGTACTGACGCAATATTTTCATTGCCTGAAACGTACATTTCATTCATGCGTTCCTTGAAAAGCTCCACATTGGCTTCGATTTCTGCTTCCTGATTCACGATTTCCTGATCAAGATTCTGAATATTATCCTCTGTCGCCTTTATATCAGCTTCAAGAGCTTCAAGTTCGCTGTTCAGGAGTGCGATATTGTCCTTGATAAGAGCAATCTGGTCAAGAAGGTTTTCCTGATATGCCTTCTGATCGTTTTCACTGCCTTCAAGAGACGCTATCGTATTTTCAAGCTCTGCTATTTTCTGTTCGTTTGCTTCTCTTTCCGCCTGAATCTCGTTAAGAGATTTCGCAGACGCTTCTGTTGCCTTGCGGCTTCCGGACCTGCCGTTGTAGCCTGCCACTATCGAGACAGAAACTGCACAACAGATTACGAGAGAAAGCGTTTTTCTGAGAATACTTATTTTATTCATATTCATGCGGAACAGCCATAATGACAGCCGCTATACTCCTTTCATAAGTAGTCCGGTAATTATACATCGATGTGACGTCTTGTACTGATAACACTTCCGAGTGCCCCGATGAATGCTCCGGCAACGATGTATGCAAGAAGCACCCATATTCTTATTTCGCCGAAGGGAATGAGATGTCCCATTCCGATTGCACTCATGAAGTATTCTCTTTCCATAACTACATTGAAAATTGACCTGTATGCCGCCCATGTGATGAAGAAGCCGCCGATTCCGGCAAAAAGACCTGTCACCATACCTTCAACAAAGAAGGGAAGACGGATAAAGGCATTTGTGGCACCAACGTACTTCATGATCTGAATCTCCTCACGTCTTGCAAAAACGCTTGCCTTTGTGGTATTTGAGATCATTATCATGGATACTGCCGCCAGAGCGATTACAATAGCTCCTGCCACTACGGTAACGACACGGCGAAGTTCACGGAGAAATTCCGCTACCTGCGGAGCCGAAGCCGCATTCTTGACCTGACTGATTGCGGCAATAGAGCTTGTAGTTTCGTGACATTTTCCGCTGTCATGAACGATAACGCTGAAGCCGTCAGACATGAAGCTTGCGTCATCCTTGATGTAGTCGTTGAATATAGCTTCAGCTGAAGGATAAAGCTCCTTCTGACGCTTAAGAGCCTCCTCCTTCGGGATAAACTCAACGGACTTGACATTCGGCATAGCGTTTATATCCGCCTCAATCTGTTCTATTTCAGCGTCAGTCGTATTTGTATGGAGATATACTGCAATCTCGTTCTTATCGTTGAGACCGAGTATCATGGAATCCATGTTTATGTATATAAGTGTAGCTGTTCCCACAAGCAGAAGTGATATCAGCAGGACACAAAAGGTTGCAAAAGCCATCATCTTGTTTTTCCAGATGTTTTCAACACCCTGATCGGCAAGATATTTTATACCGCTTAGCTTCATACGTCTGCACCTCCCGATGTTTTCTCACCTGTAATCGCAGCGATAACGTCATCGGTGCTCATTTCTGCAATAGGATCTGCCGGCTGGGCGATGTCCTCATCATCAATAAAGAAGGCGTCCTCACCGCTGCCAAGTATTCCTGACGGATCATCAGGAATTTCCTCCGCCTGACCGTACACACCGTCGCCCTGTATATCGGGATCTGCATAATCAGGCTCTGAGCCGGGAAGCATTTCGTCATTTGCTCCGTGAATAACCTCGTCAAAGACGATTTCTCCGCCGGTGATATTGATAATGCGTCCTCCGAAGTGACGGACGAGATCATGCTCATGAGTTACCATAAGAATGGTAGTTCCCTGATCGTTGATGCCCTTAAGAAGATCAACGATTTCATAGGAAAGCTCCGGATCTATGTTTCCTGTCGGTTCGTCCGCAATAATAAGCTGCGGATCGTTCACGAGAGCTCTTGCAATAGCGACACGCTGTTTTTCGCCGCCGGAAAGCTCGTCCGGATAGGAATTCGTCTTTGCATGGAGTCCCACAAGGCTTATTACATAGGGAACACGCTTGCGTATATACTTAATGGGAGCGTCAATTACACGGAGTACGAAAGCAATGTTTTCGTAGACCGTCATTGACGGAATAAGGCGGAAATCCTGAAAAACAAAGCCGAGGGTACGGCGGAATTCCGGAATTTTCCGTCTTTTGAGCTTGCTGAGGTTATAGCCGTTTACAGTAACAACACCGCTTGTAGCGTCTATTTCCTTCAGAAGCAGTTTGATCATGGTACTTTTTCCCGCACCGGAAGAACCTACAACGAAGGCGAAATCGCCGTCATTGATCTTCAGGCTGACGTTATTGAGTGCGTCAACACCGCTGGAATAGGTTACGGATACGTTTTTAAGTTCTACCAATTGTGATTACACCTGCCTTAAAATTTAGAAGCGGTCATGAAGCCTGTCCAGCACGCCGGAGCCTCTGACGGAAGGTCATCAGAACTTGACAGGATTTGCAGAAAGATACTTCTTGACCATAAGGGCGATCTTGAAGATAATAGCGTGATCGAACTCACGGAGATCAAGTCCTGTAAGCTTCTTGATTTTTTCAAGTCTGTATACGAGAGTATTTCTGTGTACAAAGAGCTTTCTTGATGTTTCGGAAACGTTGAGGTTATTCTCAAAGAATTTCTGGATTGTAAAGAGTGTTTCGTGATCAAGTGACTCAATGCTGCCAACCTTGAATACCTCGTGGAGGAAGGTATCGCAGAGAGTTGTGGGGAGGTGGTAGATAAGACGTGCGATTCCGAGGTTGTCGTAGCTTACGATAACCTTGTCTGTATCGAACACCTTACCAACCTCAAGAGCCATCTGAGCTTCCTTGAAGGAGCGTGCCAGATCCTTTACGCCGACAACAGCTGTACCGATGCCGACATTGACTCTTGTGTAGAATTCGCTGCTGAGCGTATCAGCGATAGAACGTGCAAGCTTTTCAAGATCTCTTGCATCAACGGTGCTCTTAAGCTCCTTGACGAGAACGATATCGTTTTCTGTGATATTGAAAACGAAGTCCTTGTTCTTATCCGGAAAGAGGTTCTGGATAACGTCGTAAGCGGAAATATCGTTTGCAGAGATAATTCTGATAAGGAAAACCGCACGGCTGATTTCAGCGTTGAAGTGGAGTTCTCTTGCCTTGATTACAATATCTCCGGGGAGAACGTTATCAAGTATAACGTTTTTGATAAAGTTGTTTCTGTCATACTTTTCATCATAATACTGCTTAATGTTTGCAAGAGTGATAGCAAGAATGCTTGCATACTTTGCAGCAGAGTCGTCAACGCCCTCTACAAAAACGGCATAATCCGGCTTTACTCTTGAACCGAACGGCTTATATGTAAAACCGTCACGGATGAAGATATCGTGTGAATCGCTGAGATCGAGAGAAACGAACTCATTTGTAGTACCCACCTTTGTAAGGTCGCTGCAGGCAATGATTGTTGCTGCTTCATCAACAACGCCTATTGTAGCGTCGATTGTATCACGCATCTGATGAACTAAACCCTGAAATAATCTGTTGGACATAATTGACATCCCTTCTCATAATTTTGAATATAGATTTCCGCTGCACTGAGGAAGCCGGAGCTTTCTGCGGTGCCGTTTTTATTTTGAGTAAGCCTTCAAGGGATAAATATCAGGAATCGCTCCTCAATATATTACAAATTGTAACATATTTTGAACCCGAATTTGTTAACAAACTGTTAATTTTTATCCCGAAACCTACAAAATCAACATTTTAAGCATATTTCCGTTGTAAAAAATCACCAACGAAGTAACAATAAAGTAATTTCTTCTGTAACCAAACCGTAATTTTTAAGTAATACCACACTGAGCTTGTTCTAAACCGTCAGGCGAATTTGTGCGGCATTGTCTTTACATTTTTTCCGGTCTGTTTACATTGAGAATCTCAAGAGCATTCCTGAGAGTCTGTCTTACCGCAAGACACAGAAGAATTCTTGCGTTCATAAGCTCCGGAGTTCCGGCATTCTTTACGCTGCATCCATCGTAGAAGCGATGATAGAGCGTTGCAAGATCAAAAGCATACTTTGTGATCTTTGCCGGATCATAGCTCTTTGCAGCAAGATCAATTTCGTGCGGCAGTGAAGCAATATGACGGATAAGCTCAATCTCACGGGAATTTTCAAGGAGATCAAAGTCAGCTTCCTCCGGAATTTCAATCCCCTCCGATCTGAGATTAGCAAGCAGACTGCATATTCTTGCGTGAGCGTACTGAACATAGAATACAGGATTCTGTGAGGACTGCTCAACAGCAAGATCAAGATCAAACTCAAACTGTGAATTTGCTTCACGAAGATTGAAGTAGAATCTTGCAGCATCAATCGGAATCTCATCAAGGAGAGTAACAAGAGTGATAGCCTTTCCGCTTCTCTTTGAAAGCTTTACAACCTCGCCCTTGCGGACAAGACGAACCATCTGCATAAGCACAACGTCAAGCTTTGCGGAATCAACACCGAGAGCGTCAAGAGCTGCCTTAAGTCTTGGAACGTAGCCGTGATGATCGGCACCAAGAATATTTATCGCCTTGTCAAAGCCTCTTGTAACAAGCTTGTCATAGTGATATGCGATATCCGGTACTATGTATGTATAGAGACCATTGCTTCTTCTGAGTACGAAATCCTTGTCCATGCCATAGTCAGTAGCTCTGAACCATACAGCACCGTCCTGCTCGTAAGCCTTTCCGGAAGCAAGAAGCTTATCCACGATCTGCTTTGTTTCGCCTTTTTCGTGAACTGTACTCTCACGGAACCAGTTATCGTAAACGATACGGTATTTTTTAAGATCACGCTCCAGACCGGCGATATTCAGCGGAAGTGCGTAGTCAACGAGAGCCTTTCTGCGAACCTCGTCCTCTGTCTCTGCAAGACTGCCTCCGTTGAGGTCGAAGTAATTCTTTGCGTGTTCGATGATATCCATACCGAGGTAAACATCCTCCGGCATTTCAAAGGTCTGTCCCTCGCCGCTTTTTTCATAGAGAGCAGTGCAGATTTTTTCGGTATCACCGCCACATTCCTTCATAACAGCCTGACCTTCATCGGAGCAGAGCTGCATATATCTGAGAGAGAGTGATTTTCCGAATTTTTCAATCTGATTTCCGGCGTCGTTTACATAGAACTCTCTTTCCGTCCTGTATCCTGCCCAGCTGAGAACGCTTGCAAGACAGTCACCGATAGCTCCTCCTCTTGCATTTCCGATGTGCATAGGACCTGTCGGATTTGCAGAAACGAATTCCACAAGAACGCTTTTTCCTTCGCCGTAGTTTGTTTTTCCGTAATTCCCCTTTTCTTCAAGCACATTCTCCACGACATCAGAGAACCACTTACGGCTAAGGAAGAAGTTCATGAAGCCCGGTCCTGCAACCTCGCAGCGATCAAAGAGTGAGCCGCTGAGATCTACGGTATCACAGATAAGCTCCGCAATTTTTCTTGGCGGCATTTTAAATGCTCTGGCGCATACCATTGCGGTATTTGCGGCAAAATCGCCGTGCGACTTATCTGCGGGGATTTCTATTGCAAAAGCAGGAATCTGTACTGACGGAACTGCTTCTTCGGCAATAAGCTTTTCAAGTGCCGCTTTAATAAGCTCCCGAAGCTGTGTTGATGCCTTGTTAATGAGGTCTGACATTTATAAATATTCCTTTCATCAAGAATTCTGTACGGTCATTATTATTTCGTTATCCGAGAGATAGGACGAATTAAGGTCAAGCGTATATTTAAGGTATACTCTGCCGTCCTTTTCTATCGAATTTTTTATCTGGTGGGTAAAAACGCCTATCTGAAGGTTACCGTAGGGAGTTCCGTACTGACAGTAATGCTTTCTGCCTGTTTCCAGACAGAGGACAGAATTAGCTGATCCCTCACGGATTATCGAAGCCGATTTCCCCTTGTTTATTTTTATAGTGGTAACAGAGCCTTCAAACCCTGTTGCCGAGGTATCCTCGTAGGTAATTATATCCCAGCCGTCCTCGTGGGCAAGCCTTGCTCTCGTAAGAAGCTCAGTTTCAGATTTCTCATCATCCTGCCACTGAATGCTTGTCAGGGATATAGTTACATTCCGACTCATAGCCTCACCCCTTTCTCTGATCTGCATAAAATATCAATAGAGCTTATCAGAATTTTCAATTGCCTGTTCCATGATTTTACCGATAAGGTAGGAGTATTCCATTCCAAGATGAGCCATAAGCTTTGTAAAGACACTGTTGCTGCGGAGTCCGGGTGAAGTTCCTATCTTGTTGAGAAGAAGCTGACCTTCCTCGGTATAGAAGAAATCAATTCTTGCATACCCCTTGCAGCCCAGTGCTTTGTATGCGTTTACAGCTGTTTCACGGATCATCTTCTTGACGTCTGCTGAAAGATCGGCAGGAATCACAAGATCATCACCGCTGCTGACGCTGAAATCAGTCGGATCGTAGTCCGTACCATTCGGGACAATTTCGCCTATTTCCGAAGAAAACGGTGTATCATAGCCCATAACGGCTGCTTCAAGTTTTCTGCCCTTTATATATTTTTCAACAACAACCTTATTATCGTTGGAGAATGCGATTTTCACGGCGGAAACAAGCTGCCCCATGTTTTCAGCGATGCTTGTACCTGCATTGCTTCCGCTGTTAGCCGGCTTTACCATGAGAGGAAATCCCATTTTTCCGGCAATTTCTTCACAACGCTGATCTATCATACTTAGTTCCCTCTGCGTAATGAGTTTCCATTCCGCTGTGCGGATTCCAAAATCATCAAGAACCATGTGTGTATGTGATTTATCCATGCACGATGCAGCAGCTAAAAGTCCGCAGCCAGTGTAGGGGATTCCAGCCATATCAAGAAGTCCCTGAACTGTACCATCAGCTCCGGTTTTTCCCATAAGTACTGGGAATGCAACGTCTATTTTCCTGAACGAAGCCTCACCGTTTTCAATAATCACAATTCCCCTGTGAATGGGATCAGGCGAGAGGATTGCAGAAACGCAGTCAGGATTCATTTCCCAGCTTCCGTCAGCGATTTCATCGGGATCACCGGGGAAATAGAGCCATCTTCCCTTTTTGGTGATACCGATGCAGATAACCTCATATTCGTCTGTGGGAATATTTCTTATTACCTCGGATGCCGAAGCAAGCGAGAGCCGGTATTCTCTTGATGTACCGCCGAATATCACAGCAGCCTTAATTTTTGCCATAGGTTTCTCCTTTATTATCCTTTATATTGCCCCCTAAGCTTAATATAATTTTTCAAGAGTCAATTGGTGGAGCAATACATAATCTATCAATATATTTTATCACATTTCACAAAAAACTGCAAGTATTTTTCGCAAAAATGAAGAATAACACAGTGAAATTAGCAAGGAAAGTGCAAAACGAATAGTTTCAACTATGTTTTTTGTACATTTTAACAACAAAAATAAGGTCTGCCGTCAATACAGCAGACCCTATGCGTTGTCTTATTTGTCAGATGGAAGATATTTTTTTGTAAATTCCTCCATGGTAATCGGCTCAGAATAGTAATTTCCCTGAAGGCTCTGAACTTCAAAATCACCAAGAACACGACGTATTCTATCGTTTTCAACGCCCTCTACGCAGACATCGGCCTGAAAAGCTTCAGCAAGATTAGAGATAAAGTGAACGGTTTTCTGATCGGCTGCACTCACATCAATATTCTTGACAAAATCACGGTCAACCTTGATAGAGTCAAATTCAAGCTCCCTGATGATTCCGATAGAAGAAAAGCCTGTTCCGAAGTCATCAAGAGCGATCTTCACTCCTATCTGTCGCAGTTCCCTGAAAAGATTCTTAAGAAGTCCGATATCAAGAAGACGGCATCTTTCGGTCAGCTCTATGCAGAGATTTTTCGGCGGAAATCCGGATTCTTCAAGTATATCCTTAAGCTCCGTAACGAATCCCCTGTGCTGGAGCTGAACATACGAGATATTCACATGAACGAGAAAATCCGGATCGCGTTCAGCAAATCTGATACCGTCAGAAACAGCCTTGCGGAGTATCCATCTGCCGAGCTCTGTAAATACAGAATCCTGTTCGAGAATCTGGATGAACTTACCCGGCGGAACAACACCGAACTCCTGATTTCTCCAGCGGATAAGAGCCTCCATGCCCTTAAGCCTTTCGCTGCCGGCATCAATTATCGGCTGATAGCAGAGGAAGAAGCCGGCACAGTCATTCGCAATGCTGTTTCTGATAGTGTTCAGCATTTCGATGTAGCGTCTGCCGCCGTCGCTGAGGTGATCGGAGAATATTTCAAGCTCACCCGTCTTGAATTTCTTCGACTGATAGTATGTGTATTTCAGACAGGAGAGGATAGTATCCCTTGAAAGACTGAAATCGTCAACATAGACAAGACCTCCGTTTACAGACAGAACTATCCTTTCGCCGTCAACGCTGAAGCCCTCAGCGGCTTCTTTTTTTATGACAGAGTATATGTCTGCGATTTCTCCGGCAGAGGATTCCCAGCTGAGAAGTGCATATTTTGTGCCCTCAAGCTTGTAGAGCTGTCCGATATGTCCCAGACGCAGTTCAAGAAGCTTTCCGAAGCTGCTGAGTGTATCGTTGCCGAAACTGAAGCCGTAATTATCGTTAATAGCTGAAAAATGGTTCATGCCTATCATAAAGAGAGTATAGGACATTTCACGGCTTTTCATTACACCGATATCCTCCATAAGTCCGTAAAGACTTCTCAGACCAGTAATACCGTCAGTGTAACTGAGTACAGTATGATTTCTGATAGTACCGCCGAAGAATATGGGAGTTCCGTTATCATCCTTGATAACGATGCCCTTGCAGCTGCACATAACATAGCTTCCGTCACGGGTTCTTGCACGGTACATCATGTTGTGGCTGTCAGCAGTTCCGCTGAATATTTCTTCTATGCTGCGGGCATATTTTTCCCTGTCATCGGGGTGGAGATTATCCATCCAGATAGCTCCGGCATTATACATATACTCTCCCGGCAAGCCGAAATACTGTACGGCATTCTTTGACCAGCGGGAGTAGTCTTTCTTCAAGTCGCAAAGGTATATATGGCTTCCTTCTGAAATAACAGAAAGAGCCTCGAATAAAGTATCAAGCATTGAACTCACAATTCTTCACCTCGCTGTTCTGAATACATCCGAAAATACATTACAATATAATTAATGTATCATACATATTTTACCACATTGAAACCAATTTGTCAACGGTTTTGTAAATTATGTATAAGTTAAAATTGAAAAATACGCAACATTTTATATAATATATCTTCATAAATAGGACAAAAAATAACCGGAATCCGTATAGAATTCCGATTATATATTACTTTTTATTCGCCGACATACTTTGCTGCGGCATTGCTGAAGGTTTCATAGCTTTCAGGTACTTCAAAATCCTCATATTTTATGTTGGAAAGATTACATTCTGCAACCAGTATGCCTTTTTCATACTCCACAAACTTGGTTATTACTCCCTGTTCATTCATTGCAAAGCATACTGCCGAATCATGCGTCCAATTCTCCTTGTCATTATCATTATACATGATAACATAAAGCATAAGTTCGCCGTTTTCATCTGTTGAGGTCTTGACAACAAGCTCATCGTCAAGTGCAAGTCCTGAGCCGGCAAAATTCTCCATGAATTTTCTGTATTCCTTTATAATATAATTCCTGAGTATAAAATAGTCTCCCGGTATCAGTTGTTTATAGAACTCATAATTCATAAATCCCTCAAAATCACTTGGGTAAACATGATTAAAAATGCCTCTCACAATGCCGTCTTCAACCAACGCAGAACCTGTAGGCCACAGTCTCGGAAAGGCATTCTCGTCTGACAAAACAATACTATCTGTGAAGTCGCCATTCGTAACACACCCGATATCAAGCTCATAGGGTTCTTCTCCGTTAATAGTTTGTGTGCCGTACGAATGAGTAAAATAAATCTCATCGTTACGGTCATAATAAACCTTGCCACTTGTTTTGTACTCAAAATCATTGTAAAAACCGATGAATTCTCCGGCAAACTCGTCTAACTTAATATAATTAAGCTTATTAACTACTACATTGTATTCCATATCCGCAGTCATTACAGGCGAAAACGCCTTGTAATTCGTCAGGAATTCCTCAAGATTCTGATACCTTCTGACCGTCATTTTTTTCAATGTGTTATCGTATACAGTACGGCTTCCCATTTTTTCCGGTGTGTGAAGCTCATATTTTCCGTTGCACTGACGTATTATGCCGTCTGTTGTGAAATACAGATCGCCCATTATCGTGATATGCTTGTAGTAATTCTGAAACTCCTCGGCGCTTATCGTCTTTTTCGTCCAGTATATCTGCCGTAAGCGTTCAAGCCAGCCTTTGAGTTCAGCCGGATCGTAATTCACCACATAGCTGTTGTCATTTTCGTCCGGAGACTGATCGTACATGGGCTTTACTTCTCCGGATTCTGTTTTTTGTATGATATCTACCAGTAAATCTGATGTTTCGCCCTCTTTTATGAAATCCTCATTTCCGGAAACCGGAGGCTGAGTTGTGACAGGCTGCGTAGTTACAGGCATTATCACCGGATTTTCAATCTCATTGATATCGTCAGTTTCGACCTTGCTGTTATCTGCATTTCTGCTGTCAGAGAGCTTCCAGATTCCAAAGCCTGCGGCACATACCGCAAGACAGGCGGCGGTTCCGACTGCGGCATAACGATATTTTACCGGCTTTGCCACATCAACATGGCTGACTGTATCGGTATATTCACCGTATCCGCCGCCGGAGTCGGAAAGCTGTTCTCTCATCTTGATATAAAATTCACGGCTGCACTTTATTTTATCAAAGGTGCTTTTATATCTGTTCTCATCCATATTTTATTCCTCCTCCAGCTTCGATTTCATTTTCGCTCTTGCCCTCTGAAGCAGTGAGCTTACGGTATTTTCGTTCTTTTTGAGAATACCGGCGATTTCCTTTATGGAATACCCCTCATAATAGTAGAGATACAGCACTGTCCTGTATTTTTCCGGAAGCGTCATAACTATATCAAGCAGCTCTGTTTCTTCAGCACTCATGCTGCACGAAAGTACATCAAGACCTCTGCTGTCAGTCTCAATTCTGCCGTTTATCCATGAGCTTTTACGGAAATTCCGGCACTTGTTTACAGTCACTCTCAGCAGCCACGCCTTCATATGTTCATCATTGCTGAATTCCACGGGCTTTGAGTGAAGCGTGAGGAATACATCCTGAGTAATATCCTCTGCATCGCTCATTCTTCCCGTATGACTGAAAGCCGCTCTCAGCACCATATCGCCGAATTTCATAAAAGCATTAAGAGCAATATTTTCTTTCATATCATCCCACCTTACTGTTGGTATTGTTTCTAATACAACTAAAAAGGTATTTTTCGTGCATTTTTATATATAATTATAATATATTTTGCAGATTTATTCAATATCTGGATATTATCAAGGCAGAATTTGTGCATTTCACCAAAACCTAACAGCATCGGTCACGCTTGACAAATCAGTTCTGAATTGCTATAATCTTTACATATTCCGGAAAAGGAGGTCTGTCATATGAACAGCGACAAGGATATCACACT
The DNA here is from genome assembly GCA_017516465.1 of Ruminococcus sp. GTDB lineage: Bacteria > Bacillota > Clostridia > Oscillospirales > Ruminococcaceae > Ruminococcus. Next base: position 10,534 of record JAFXCR010000024.1, on the reverse strand, counting down.
GCTGCTGAAAAAACGCAAAAAAGGGCTTCTCAGCTTCGTCTTCAGCAGATTATGCTTCTTCATTCTGCTTCTGACATTCCAGATTCTGCTGTTTGCGGCACTCTACGGGCTTATGGCAGATACTATCCCCTACTTCCTGACATTACAGACGATATTCTCGGTCGTTATGGTTTTCTATCTTTTCAGATGCAGTATGGATTCCACCTCGAAGCTCACATGGCTTACCCTGATAACTCTTTTCCCTATTCCGGGTACTTTTCTGCTGTGGTTCACCCGAAAAGGTCTTGGGCACGTTGCTACAAAAACTATTATCGCCCGAATTATAAACGAAACCAAAAACAAGCTCCCTCAGGATGAAGAAATTCTCAGCGAACCGGATATAATTTCCTCCGGCATAGACGACCTCAATTTCTACCTCAACAGAACCGGATGTTTTCCGCTGTACAAGAATACTCAGACTACCTTTTTCCCTCAGGGAGAAGATAAATTCAAGGCAATGCTTACTGAACTTGAAAAAGCTGAGAAATTTATTTTTCTGGAATACTTCATTATCGAAGAAGGCTATATGTGGGGAAGAATTCTCAGTATCCTCAGCAGAAAAGCTAAGGAGGGCGTGGATGTCCGTGTTATGTACGACGGAATGTGCGAAATTTCCAACCTCAGCTTTGATTACAACAAGCGTCTTGAAAAGCTCGGTATAAAATGCAAGACCTTTTCTCCGATAATGCCGTTTATCTCCACGCACTACAACTACCGTGACCATAGAAAAATACTTGTAATTGACGGAAAAGTTGCTTTCAACGGCGGAGTAAATCTCGCTGACGAATACATCAACAAAAAGGAACGCTTCGGTCACTGGAAGGATACCGCCGTAATGCTTCGGGGCGATGCTGTACAGAGCTTTACGCTCATGTTTCTGCAAATGTGGGATATCGCTGTCCGCCAAAAGGAATGGAATGAATTCCTTGCCCTTCCCGATGAAAAAATACAGTCTTCCGGCTATGTTATGCCATACGCTGACTGTCCGCTCGACAACGACAAGGTCGGAAAGGCGGTATATATGGATATCCTCAACCGTGCAAGAGATTACGTCCACATCATGACACCATATCTTATACTTGACGGCGAACTTGAAACTGCTATAAAATTCGCCGGTGAACGTGGTATCGACGTGAAGATAATTCTGCCGGGAATCCCTGACAAAAAAACAGCCTTTGCTCTTGCAAAGACTCACTACAAATCCCTCTTGAAATCAGGCGTGAAGGTATACGAATATACTCCCGGCTTCGTCCACGCAAAGGTCTGCGTATGCGACGATGAACGTGCTGTCATCGGTACTATAAACTTCGATTACAGAAGCCTTTATCATCACTACGAATGTGCAACGTATCTCTTTAAAACCGACTGCATTGAGGATATCGAAAAAGATTTCTCTGCAACACTCGCAAAATGCAGACAAGTTACGCCCGAAACTATCAGAAAAGAAAAGCTTTACTACAAAATAGTCGGAAGTATCATAAAAATTGTTGCTCCGCTGATGTGATAGTCAGCATTTTTATCAGAATTTATTTCAGCCGCATATAATTTGTTAAAAACTCTTGTATTTTTCAAATCAATATGTTATAATAAAAAAAATGTCCGCAAAGGAGGGAACCTTTTGGCAGATTACATCTATCTCATTATGACTCAGACCGGCACAAGACCTGCACGTTTTTTCAGATTCTTTACAAAAAAACCATACAACCATGTATCTCTGTCAGGCGATGAAAGACTCTCCGAAATGTACAGCTTCTGCAGAACATACTGCCGTTTCCCGCTTCCGGCTACGTTCAACAAGGAAATCGTCGGCAAGGGAACTCTCGGAAAATACGATTTCATTCCCTGTGAAATATACAGAATTCCCGTTACACGCTCGCAGAAAACTGAATTCAACCGTATTATAAAGCATTTCCACGAGAATCACAACGTATATTCATACAATATTCTCGGTCTGCTTGCGGTTTATTTCAATATAGAATGGAACAGAAAAAAAAGCTTCGTATGCTCGCAGTTCGTGGCATATACCATGGATAAAATCGGTATCCGCCTTAAAAAGCCATTCTGTCTCTACAAACCAGATGATTTCCGGAATTTTCCCGGCTCAACACTCATCTATTCCGGCGAACTTAACAGCTTCTATTCATGTATGCAGTCAAAAGCCATTGCAGACTGACACAAGCCAGCACGTCAGCCTGAGTTCATCCGGACACAGCAGATATCCCCCGCAATAGAGCCTGCTTTCCGGTGCTATCGCAGAAAGATCAAGATTTATCTCGTGTTCCAATACCTCAATATACGCCATATCACCGTGAACGTCAAGTCCGGCTGGTGATATCTTTTCTCCGGACAGCCTGTTATACGAATTCGTATACGAATTTAAAAACATCCATAAACCGAAAGTCAGAAGTATATATAAAAATACTGCTCTGACTACGGTTTTTTTTCTTTTTCTGATCATTTAATCCTCTTTCATATCGTTGAGCATTCCGCCGAGTGACCTACCTATCAGCTGTCCTGAATACTGTGCCTGTTCGAGTGTATTGCAATGCGACCCTACCTCTATCAGTAGACTTCCTGTTGTGAGATCCTGATTGTAATGGCGGTAATCAAACAGTATCGGTCTTGTAAGTCCAGGATTATCCCCCTCAAGACGCTCCTGAAGCCGGCACGCAAAACGGAAATTCCTTATATATGACGGCATTCCGAGTGTTCCGTCGTCACAGCCGGAGATTATCATTACCTGTGCCGCTTCTTTTCCGTCAATTTCAACATACGGCTGATATGCAATTCCCTCTCCGGATATTGCGTCACGGTGGATATCCAGCACGACCTTTATACTCGGATACTGCTCCAATATCGGCACGATCGACTCACGGCTTCTGCCGTATGAGCCATTGTAAGAAGGATAATCGTGGATGGTCTCAACATGGATAACTCCGATTCCCCTTGCTTCAAGCTCCGCCTCAATCGCATCGCCGACCATGACCATATTCTTTGTATCATCGGTAGTACGGTAATTGAAGCCGGAATCGTAATTATCACGGACATACGGCTCAAAGCTCTCGGTTGTATGTGTATGATATATGAGAACCTGAGGCTCGGAGGTATCCTCTATCGTGAAATCCGGCAGACAGCGGCTCTCCTTTATCAGCGTTTCGTTGGGAATATCGGTTTTGTTGTTCACCTGTCCATGCTTTTTAAGGTCGAAAAAAGTCGTTCCGCTGTACGGCTTGTAGGTGGTACGGATGATATCTCCGCCGGAAGTCCACTGTTCCTCTGTCGGATAGGGCTTTTCTCCGGCTTTATTATTTACGGTTTCAAGAGGACTTTCAAGCTTCAACAGGGGATCCTCAATTGTTCCGGCAGTGATTCCGTAGCCCTCAGAAAGAATCAGGCTTCCGCAGAGGATATCATCGTCTGTTCTTTCCGCCTGAGCTTTCGCATATATAGAGGTATCCTTCCCTTTTTTCGCCGGAACAGCGGCAGAAGGTGTTTCTTCGATTGATACAGCATTCGTCTCTGAAAGCATATCCCTGAGTGACTTCACTCCGTCCGCAGCACCGGCAATTCCAAGCGGAAGCATAAGCAATACGATACACCTTGCGATTTTTTTGGCTTTCCTTTGTTTTCTGTTTGTCATATCCTCACCTCATTAGTATAACCTTTCATTTCATTATATTCATGAGAAAGGAATAATATTTCTTTAAATCATATTGTTATCTCACCCTAACAAGAGTGAAAAATATTTTCAGAAAAACTTCGTCTTTTTACGCCTCGAAAATCACTTATTGTTGCACCGCCAATTAACTCTTGAAGAATTATATGAAGCTTGGGGAGCAAAAGTCAAGGAAGAAAGCCGAAAGAATACTGTCGTATTGTGAGGTTTTCTGACGCAGAATTTTGCTCTCCAAGCAAAATAGAAAATTCAAGAGGTAATCGGAGGAGCAATAGTATATAACTAATGGAGGAATATCAAATATGAAAATACAAAAATTAACTGCCTGTGCTATTGCCATGCTGACCGCCGTTTCGTGCAGCTCTGCGAAAAACAGCGGATCTGACAAGAAAAACGAAAACAGCATCAAAAAAATTTCCGTTTCTGACAGCAGTGATATCTACAAAAAATCTGCTCTCCCTATGCCGAATGACATTTCATCAATTATTGATATTCATTTCGACGAGAAATCCGGAAACATCTTTATAACAGGCAAAGACAACTCCGGAGCTGTTAAATGCTTTATCACGGACAACGATTTTTCTATGTATCGCCCTGTTGATCTTCACATGGAATCTTCCAGCTCGGACAAAGCAGTTCTTATTGATATATGCGGCGACAAAATATATGCTGTAACGTGCAGTTTCAATGAAGCCGGCAGTATTTGCCGACTTAGTATCCGTGGAACTGACGGAAGCATCATCTCCGACAGCGAAATTGATACCGGCGGTGCAGTAATAAACAGCCTTATCTGCAATGAAAACGGAATTTTTATAGGTACGGGCGAAATCTGCATGAAAGTTGACGATTCCGGAAATATTCTGCAAAGCTCCGAAAATGGTATTTCATCTGTGATCGGCTTCTCTGACGGCAGAATCGCAGGAACTTTCTCAGGCAAGGGTAGTGTTATCATCCATGAGCTTGATACTGAAACACTTGAAGTTTCCGGCTCTGAAACTGAGCTTCCTGAAAATGTCAGCGGTGCTTTTATTACTGGAAACACAGATTATTCCGCCTTTATCATCAATAATTCGACTGTTTTCGGCATGAAGTCCGCCGATTCCATTGAACGGAAAATAGATCTTGTTTCCTCCGGTCTCAGCGGAATAAAAATGATTTGTCCGCTTTCTGACGGTGATTTCATCGCCGCAGACAGTTCCGGTCTCATACGTCTTTCCGTCCGTGATATAGCCGAAATCGGCGAAATAAGTGAAATTACTGTTGCCGTTACACGAGATTCTGACAGCATTTCGTCTGCAATATCTGAATTCAACGCAAACAGTACACGTTTCCGCATTAAGCTTGAAGATTACTCGGAAGGAATGGAATACAGCATACAAAGTCATGAAATGGCTTTTGATAACCTTCATATGGACGTAATATCTGGAAAAAATCCTGATATGGTTTATCTTGATACTAACGAAACTGCCCTCCTTACGGGCATAGGTGCATTCACTGATCTGTATGAATTCATGGACAGCGACACAACCTTTACCCGTGACGCCTTCCTCAGCAACTACCTCGAAGCCTGTGAAACTGACGGAAAATTTTACTCCATTGAGCCAACTTTTATGATTCAGACTATCGGAGCAAAGAAAAAATACGTCGGGACTTCTGACTGGTCGCTTGATGATTTCAGAAGCACCTACGGCAATATGCCTGACGGAATGGATCTTTTTGAATCTGGAAACAACGAAAAAGCCGTTCTTTCCTTCCTCACAAACGACGGAAATTCCTTTGTCGATCACCTGAACTTTACCTGCAATTTTGACTCTGATGAATTTATCGGCATACTTGAATTCGCCGATCAGTTTCCGGCTGTGGATGAGTACGATTTTGAGCTGAGATCATGCCGGAATGATACAGCACTTCTGTCGATTATGTATTTCAGTTCGTTCCGTGACATAAACAAACAGGTTCAGGGAACTTTCGGCAATGAAGAAGTCAGCTTTGCCGGATTTCCTACAAACAGCGGCGAAGGCACGAAAATGCTGCTTAACAGACGTTTCTCCATTATGGAGAAATCACAGAACAAGGAGGGCGCATGGGAATTTATCACAAGCCTTCTTGACGATTCACACTACTCATCAAATAGCGACGGTATCCCTGTAACAGAAAAAGGTCTTGAAATTGTGGCAGAAAGTGCACTCGAAAAGCCGTATTTCCTTGAAAACTCCGGAGAAAAAATCTACATTAACGAAACCTTTACCGACTGGAACACCGGTCAGGAAATTGACATAAATCCGATGACTCCGGCGGATAAGGAACGTTATCTTGAATTTGTACGGAGCATAAAAGCAGTAACTTCATCCGTAAGCAGCAGCATGATTTCGTCGATAATCGGCGAGGAAACCGATCTCTTTTTTGCCGGAGAATACACATCTTCACAGGCGGCTGATATGATACAGAACCGCATATCTATAATGCTCAGTGAAGCAGCGTGATAGTGTCCCCTAATCAAATCCCCGTGTATTGCGGTATTAAAATCTTATTATTAAACAAAAACAGCACCCATATGGATGCTGTTATTTTTTACAGATTCGTTTCCCAGTTCCAGCTGCGAACTTCAAGCTCCTCCAGATTATATGGAGTACGCTGATAAACGCAGTAATTCAGCCAGTTCGAGAACATCAGATTCGCCGTACATCTCCACGAAAACAGCGGCACATTGTCCGGATTATCATCGGGGAAGTAATTATACGGCAGCTGAATATCAATGCCCTTGTCAAGATCACGGCGATATTCATTTGCAAGCGTATCACGGTCGTATTCTGAATGTCCCGTGATGAAATACTGTCTGCCATTCTTGTTGGCAACTATATGAACGCCGGAAATATCCGAAGATGTGAGGATTTCCAGCTGCGGAATCCTCTCGATATCCTCTCTGCGTATCTCCGTGTTTCTCGAATGCGGAACGTAGAATATATCGTCAAACCCTCTGAGAAGCTGACAATTGCTAACCTCTGCCCTGTGCGGAAAAACACCGAACATCTTCTGTTCAAGAGGATATTTCGGTATTCCGAAATGATAATAAAGTCCTGCCTGAGCTCCCCAGCAGATATACAGCGTGGAGAAAACATGAGTTTTTGACCACTCCATGATCTTTGTGATCTCGTCCCAGTAGTCAACAGCTTCGTATTCAAGAAGCTCAACCGGAGCACCAGTGATAATCATTCCGTCATAGCGGTTGTCCTTTATTTCATCAAAAGTCTTGTAGAAAGCTTCAAGATGTCCTTGTGAGGTATTGCGTGAAACGTGCGAAGCCATCTGGAGCAGTTCAACATCAACCTGAAGCGGTGTATTGCTGAGCAGTCTGAGAAGCTGGCTTTCCGTTTCGATTTTCTTCGGCATTATATTGAGAATAACTACCTTAAGCGGACGGATATCCTGATGCTCTGCCCTGTCCTTCGACATGACAAATATGTTCTCGTCTCCTAATGTTTTAAAAGCCGGCAGATCAGCCGGTATTCTTATTGGCATAGTCATTCTCCTTTCGCGAGGTCTATTTCCCTGTATCTCAGGGAAATTCCCTCTCAGTCATTCTGATTGTGTCTGCAGTTCTGACAGCCGTTCATGAAGCTGTCGATATTCTCAGCAGTTGTGCTTCCCTGTTCAAGGAAACGCAGTCTGCGGATGTTTTCGTATTTTTTCTCATCGGGAAGATTGAACACAGCTGTTCCTATTCCTTTAAGGCAGCTCTTGAAAAGAACTGAGCGCACAAGACCATCGCAGAGCATAAGCTCGCCGCCGTCGTCGTAATCGAGGATTACTGTTTTGTCCGGTTTATAGGCGTATGCAATGAATCCCACAGCTTGTCCGCCTTCGAGAGCCTCGGTGATGTGAAGCTCATATCCGGCAGATCGCCTTGCAAGCTCCTCGTAGCCCTCTGTGCCGAATTTTTCCTGTATTTCGAGCATTTTACTTCTCCTTGCCGATAGCCGTTCTCAGAGCACGAAGCTCCTCGGCAGTAAGCTCACGGAAGGTTCCCGGCTTAAGCATACCAAGCTTCAGAGGACCAATGCTGATACGGCGGAGACGTGCAACCTCAAGTCCGACAGCCTCGCACATTTTTCTGATCTGACGGTTTCTGCCCTCCTTGATTGTAATTAGAATTACCACGCGTCCCTGCTGCTTATCCTTTACGATAACGCTTGCAGGAAGTGTCTTTCTGCCGTCGATCTCAACGCCCTCCGAAAGAGCAACAAGCTGATCGTCATTTATGTCAGGGCGGACTGTTACACGGTAAGTCTTTGCGATATGGCGACTCGGATGCATAATGCTGTTAGCAAATTCCCCGTCATTTGTGAAGAGAAGGAGTCCCTCCGAGTTACGGTCGAGACGTCCGACAGGGTAAACACGTTCCTCAACGCCTTCAAGGAGATCCATTACACAGCGTCTGTCGAGTTCATCTGAAACAGTCGTAACATAGCCTCTCGGCTTGTTCATCATAAGATATATGAAATTCTTTTTTCTGGGGACATAAATCCTCTCACCGTCAATAGTCACGAGGTCCTTATATCCGCATTTATCACCGACTTTTACAGGACGTCCGTTGATCTTAACACGTCCCTCAGCGATAAGCTGCTCTGCCTTTCTGCGTGAGCATACGCCGCTGTCGGCGATTATTTTCTGTATTCTGATTTTTTCCACTTTATCAACCTTTTCTGTCAGGAGAAAATCCTCCCGACCTCAGATATTATTTTTTCAAACCAATTTTTCTTTTTCTTTGAAGAAGCCTTTTTCTTCACGGAAACGTCCTCCTGAGCATACAGAGGAATCCTTCTGACCTCACGTCCGCCGAAGCTTATTTCAAGCTGAGCCGCTATATCTCCCCGATTTACCGGAGCATACACAAACGGCGGAGCTATCACACGGAGACTGATTTCAGCAGTGCTGTTTCCCTTTGATGTCACTGTAACCGGAAGCTCCTCAGGAGCAACCTTCAGTTTTTCCTCAGCGGCACCGGCGAGGTCAAGCTCAAATCCGTCCGGAAGCGGAATTTCCGTTTTTCGTACGCATCCGAAGCCGTAATCGTAGAGTCTGCTGTGATCTTCCCAGTCGTTGCGGTCATTGAGCGTTACGCAGATAAGTTCCATTCCGTCACGGGTGCAGGCGGAAACAAGACATCTTCCTGCCTCGTCGGTAAATCCCGTTTTCACGCCGAAAACGCCATTGCACATGGTAAGCAGCTTGTTTGTATTCTTCAGCCACCTTTTGTATGGCGGATTGCCGAATTCAAGCTGAATGGAGGACTGCGAGCATATCTCACGGAACATCTCGTTTTTCAGAGCTTCCCTTGTAAGAATCGCCATATCGTATGCAGACGAGCCATGACCTTCCCCCTCAAGTCCGGAGGGCGTAACGAAAAATGTCCTTGAAAGTCCCATTTCCCGTGCTCTGTCGTTCATCATGCCAGCAAAAGCCTCAATACTTCCGGCTATTCTGACTGCCGCAGCATTAGCGGCGTCGTTGCCGGAAGGAAGGAGCATTCCGCAGCAAAGGGCATATTTTGTAACGATATCCCCTTCACGAAGTCCCATAGACGAGCCTTCGACCTTTATTGCTTCGCTGTCAACGACAAATTCTTCATGGAGCTCTCCGCTTTCAAGGCAGAGAAGTGTTGTCATTATTTTTGTAGTGCTTGCCATGGGAAGCTTCTGCCTGCTGTTGTGTTCATAGACGATCTCGCCCGTATCAGCAGAGATCAGAACAGCCGCTTTTGCCGATATTTCTGGTTCTTCGGCACAGCAGACAATTTCGCTGCGAAACGGAAGGATTCCCGCTGCGACAAAAATCGCCGCAAGCACTGAAAAAAGCTTTTTCATTTACATACCCCCACAAAAGACGTGCTTTTTGTAAAGGATATGCGGATTATCGGAATGTTATTCCGCAGCCGGCTCCTCTGTAACTTCCTCAGCGGCAGCAGCAGCCTTCTTTGCTTCCTTCTTCTTGTTGATGATTCCCTGAACCTTCTCTACAATAACCGGAACCTTCTCGATAGCGTTGCCGATAGGATCGCTTGAAGGAGTCATTGAAACCATTTTTGCCGTACCGTCGGGCGATACAACGAGGAATCCCTCAGGCTTGATGGAAACTCCGGCACCTGCTCCGCCGCCGAAAAGATTCTTATCGTACTTTGACGGAAGATCGGAGCCGCCTGATGCAAAGCCATATGATACCTTGGAAATCGGGATGATAGTTGTGCCGTCATCGAGCTTTATGGGATCGCCGATAATTGCGTTTACATCAGCCATTTCCTTGATTTTTTCCATTGAAATTCCTAAGAGATCGCTTACGGATGTTTTACCTGTATTCATAACAAAAACCTCAATTCTGTATTATTTCTGCACTGCGGCAGATTTTTTTGCTTTGATTTTTCTGATTTTGCCGGGGATAAATACCCGGAATATAAATGTTACCAGGAACCAGAGTCCTGCTATAACAAACGTACCTGCACGGAAATGAAGCTTTAACGCTGCATCGTATCTGCCTTTTTTCACACCGAAAGCCGGCTGGATATCGACTGTTTTAAGCTTTACCGTGAAAATCCGGCTCATCTGGGCAATTCCCCGATAGGTAACAGCACTGAGCCTTCCGTAATTGAGAGCGCATTTGTAAGCGTCCTCGTTTGCTATAATGAAGTCAATGTAGAGATCGCTGAATTTGAATGCCTTGAAGATAAGGCAGAGAGGATTTTTTGCACTTCCCCAGATATCAATGAGCATATCGACAAGCTCGTCCAGCGATTTTTTCTCTTTTTCTTTCTTTTTCTTCTTTTTC
>JAFXCR010000023.1 GCA_017516465.1 Ruminococcus sp. | reverse complement strand
CCTGTGAGTAAAGCATAATTATTGTATCATACAAGTTTAATGATGTCAATGTACAACTACTGCGACGATGCTGTTCATTTTCAGCGACGGTACTGTTCATCTTCGCCGGCCGTGGGTGTTCAACCGGAGCGCTATATTCAGTATCGCCATATGCCAAACGATACATACGGTTCATGTGAGTGAAAGAGGAAAATTCGCCCTACTCGAATTTATTTATTATCTATTGTATATCCACTGACGTCAATAATTCCAGAAGTTGATCCATTTCTTCTCGAAGCCGCTACACGGGCAACATAAAGATAAAATATACCAACAAGTATTATGACCACACCAATTATAATTCTTGCAAATTCTCCGGCATTGAAAGGGTTAATGACGCAAAATCCACCGGCAATGAGCATGATCGCACCGATGATTCCTCTGACAAGACCTTTGTCAGATTTAATCGATTTTACAATTTCTGAAATTCCAAGCATCGCAATAATTAGTCCGCCTATGAATCCTAATCCGAATGCAATTATCTTAGGAAGGAATATAATCACACCAATAAGAATTGCCGTGCCAATTAAACATGGAATTACTACTCTTAAATCTCCAGAAGCAAGTCCCTGTATAATCTCAAAGATACAGGCAAGAGCAATTATAATACAAATACCGTAAAGCGTATAAGTTATTATTTTCGGAATAAATACAAGAATCAGTCCGCTTATGGTAAGCAGAAGTCCTTTAGCTATGAATTTATTGCTATTCATTTATAAACCTCCTAAATTACTACCTTTCCGGCTTTAAACCATATCTTACGGAAAAATCCGGATTTATTGTAAATATTAGATGCAAGCGTATTTACGAAATACAAACAGAATGTAACATCCTCTTGAGATGGTTTTTCTTTACTGAATCCACTGCAAAGAGCGATATCCATAAATTTGTTGAAATCACCGGAAGGGAAGAAATCATTGCCGATATAGTTTTCTACATACTTCGAGAATTCGGTATAATTTTTCTTTTCATTTTTAAAGCCAAGTATAGATAGCAACTGTTCAGAATAACGATACATACTGTTAATTCTGTCAGAAACTGTTCCGCTGGTAAAATGCTTGTCTCTCAATTTGATAATAATAATTCGTCTTATAATGATAGCAGCAACTATAAGAATTATCATAACAAGAATATAAATAATATGTCTTAAAACAGCAGGTATCCCTCCAAAGCTTTTTACGGTCCTGATTGCTTTTGCATTTCCGGTTCCGGTACCTACAACCCCAGCTATATCAGGTTGAGAAGTTGTAGTAGTTGTTGTAACCATCTGAGTAATTTCCTGTTCTGAAGTCTGAGATTGATTAGCATTTGTCGTAGTTGAGATCGGTTCAGTTGTCACATCCGATGAAGAAGGATCTGTATCATCAGGATCACTTGAAGGAGGTGTGTGACTGATAGTACGTTCTGTATATCCGGCAGTAAACTCATATGGAAGCCATCCAAGACCATCAATATAGACCTCAACCCAAGCATGACTTCTGTTATCCTCTACATCTATTGTATATGTTCCGTCAGAATTAACAGTACAATTCTGAAAATCATCAGCAACAATAATATAGCCTGTCGCATAACGTGAAGGTATTCCTGCCATTCTTGCAAGCAGGACGCCAGAAGTTGCATAGTGAATACAATAACCCTTCTGGTTTTCTATAAGGAAATAATTTACGAAGTCGCGATTTGAAGGAGTCTTGCCAGGAGAGAGTGTGTATTCTGTGTCTGAAGCCATTTTTTCTCTCATTCTGCGAAGAAGATCGAGTTTATCTGCGGGAGTTTGTGCATAAGTCGCATCATCAATAATATCGCTGTACTCCTCAAGAACCTCATCCATATTCTTATTATCCGGCAGCTGAAGGTAATTATCGTAAACAAAATCACGATATTTGTTTTCAAGAAGTGCACTTATAATTAGGTGTCCGCTGTTGAAGAAGTCGTTAATACTGAACGGAAGTTTAAGTTCAAGATGGTCAGGAGAAAGGTTATTGTTAGCACAGAAATTTTCTATACTGCTGCGACTATTCGGATCAGTCACCATTGAACTTTTAAATACTTCTGTACGATTTTCTGTTAGTAGTGAGACATAATAATCAGTATCAATCGGGATAAAATTATATGCAAATTCTTTTGATTTATTATTAAGTGACGACACAATCATATCACGACTGTAAGAAAGTCCGCCTATATTTTTTGTTCCGTATGGTGCAAATAATCTGTCTTTTTTCACCTTTGATTCGATTGATATATTTATATCCGATGCCGCCGGATTAAGAAGCTGAGAGTAAAGTCCTGGAAAGTCTTGAGGAAAGATTTTATATAATTTGAATTCGTCAAAAATTGGGGCATTGTAACTTTTACTGCTCAGTTCAAGCCATTCATTTTCCTTGTAAACACTTCCGACATTATCCTTAAGATAAACTGCACCGTTATAAAGTTTGTCGAACGAGACCTCAAGATCTGTAACATTCTTGTAAGTTATATGATCCTTGCTGCCAAGCTTGTTATTGTTGTATTTGAAGGAAAGACCGAAAACCCCGGCAATTTTTGAGAAGCTTTCCGCAAGATTCTCAATAGAGAATTCCTCAAAAGCAAGACTCAATTCACGGCGTTTTTGGTTTATCTTGTCGCTTCTTTCATAATCAGTAATATTAATTATATAAGAAGTTATAAATGTTACAATCATAACACAGACAATAATAAAAATACCGCATTTTTCCGTAACTTTCAGCTTCATTTGACGTTTTGGCGAGAAAACGTTATTTTTCCGGACAAATCCTCCGGAACCACCTGAATATTCTCCGATATCGGTTGAGGTTATGCAGAACATAGCTATCCAGTAGCTGACAGTAAGTGTGCCCCAGAAAATCGGAATGGCAATGCCGTTGTACAGACCTATTTCTATTATAGGAAAGGTTACTATAAGCGGAAGAATCAGATTCGTATGATAGATTGTAAAAAAATACACCACAAAGGCAATAAGCCATATTCCAAAGATAAAAAGAATAGTTGTCGTTTTTTCTTCATTGTCAAAATCAACATATTTGTAGTAATTTATATCGCTGTTGAGCGAATCCTTGTATATTACATTATATACAAATTTGAATCCTTCCGTTATATCATCAAGCATTTTCACAGCGGCTCCTGTCAGAATAATGAGAGAAGCTGCAATTATCCATAGTGCCTTGCGGTTTATCAGAATAAGCGTGATGTAGAATACTGAAAAAAAGATAGCAGCTGTAATTACTGCACCCTTATTGTACACAAAACTGAACATTCCGAAAAATGACATTATAACAGAAACAAAACCTGTTACCGCAATTATAATAGATTCAAGACGTCTCATATACGGACGTTTGTTTTTTACGGACATTATAATACTGTCGCAGATTGTAATACCGTTTTTATTGTTGATATTAATATTTTTCATTACAGTTCTATATCCTTTATTGATGAAGAAATTCTGCCAGCAATTACGGGAGTGATAATAATATCATCATACCCACACATGATATCAGCAGCTGATTCCTGAGATTTTACAATTATAACTGCGTTTTTTATATCAGCTTCCACATATTCGTTTATATGTGTGAAAACATTATTTGAAATATCTGCTGAAATAAAAGTAAAAGAGGAAATTGATATCACAGAGTTTTCCTTAAAATATTTGTCAGGCGGCAGGCAAAAAAGATTATCATTGAATGAAAATACAATATCTTTTGTGACTTCTGCAAGATCTTCGGAAGAGGAAACATTTTTCTCAACAAATTTTTTTTTGCTTCCGTTATAGAATACAACCTTATGGTTTCTTTCATTATCAATCATAAGCTGAGAAAGTGAAATAAACGCTTCTATAAGAGTATCAAAAACAGGAAGTGTATATTCAGTATCTTCATAGCATTTCAGATCAAGAAAGATTACAGAAGGTATATCCACCGGAAGGCTGTATTCCTTAACGATAAATTCATCCTTTTTTGAGCTTAACTTCCAATGGATACGATTCAGCTTATCGCCTGGATTATATTCACGAAGATCAAAAACTTCCGAAGGATCATCACCAGGCTTGTTTTCAGAAAAAACATCGCTTTCTTCGTTTACATGATCTATATTCATCACAGTGCCGGAGACATCGTGTATTTCAGGCATAACAGCTATCTCAGCAGAAATATTTTTGCTTGTTCTGAATTTGAAAAGACGCATAGGATCGTAAACTTTTATGTTGACATTTCTGATCTTTATAATGCCACAGAATTTTGAATCAATCTGAAAAGTTATACGCTGGGTATTTCTTGGCTGAATAGGCATATCAATGTAAAAAGAATTTATCTGATTACTAAAAACATTATAATACTCAATGTTGGCTTCCGCCTTTCCGACAGGAATGAAACTCTTATTTGTTATACATAACTGAACAGGAGAAGGTTGATTTTTGCTTGTAACAGCATCCCTTACAAGAATCTCAGATTTTATCGAAAATCTGAGAATTAATGCTGAAATAAACATTATCAGAGGAAGTGAAATAAAAATAACAAGAAGTACCAGAGCAAAATCCGGTATATAAAGTATATAAAAGAATGAACTTACTATTATAAGTAAAAAAAATAGTATCTTTGTTATCAGCATATGATCACCTGCTGGATGAGGATATTCCTGGAACAGGAACAGTACGCAGGATTTCAGCAATAACAGCTTCAGCTGTAATGTCAGAAAGCTTTGCCTTTGAATTGAGCATTATTCTGTGACAGAAAACATCTGCACAGATGTAGGAAATATCATCTGGAATAACATAATCTCTGCCCATGATAACAGCTATACCTTTAGCTATCTGCATAAGTGCAAGAGTACCTCTCGGGCTTACGCCAAGCTTTACCATAGGATGGTTTCTTGTTGCCGCTGATAATGCAACAATATACTCATAAATTCTGTCATCAACGTAAATGTCAGAAATATAATCCTGTAATGCTGTAATAAAGGAGGCGTTTGCAACAGGATTTACATTATCCAGAGGATTGGAATTATATTTTGCTTTGAGAATATTAATCTCACCGCTGAAATCAGGATATCCCATACTGAGTTTTATCATAAATCTGTCGAGCTGAGAATCAGGAAGGCTGTGAGTACCGGCAGATCCTATCGGATTCTGTGTTGCAATAACGGTGTAAGGATCAGGAAGTCTGTACGTAGTTCCATCAACACTAATGCTTTTTTCCTCCATAAGCTCAAGAAGAGCCGACTGTGTCTTGCTGGAAGTACGATTAATTTCATCAGCAAGGAAAAGATTGCAGAATGCAGCACCACAGCGGAATTCAAAGCTGCCTGTTTTCTTATTGTAAATATTGAATCCCGTTACATCTGAAGGGAGAACATCGGGAGTAAACTGCATACGGTTATGTTCAAGAGACAATGCTTTTGAAAAAGCAAGAGCGAGAGTTGTTTTTCCTACGCCGGGAATGTCTTCTATAAGAACATGACCTTTACATAATATTGCAAGGAGAACCTTGATAATAATGGTATCCTTGCCTATAACGGCTTTTTTTACTTCACTAACGATTGTGTTAATCTGATTTGTATAATTATCATTCATATTTATACTCCTGTCTTTTATTTGTACTTGTTTATTATAACATTATTCAAATTATTTTGCAAGTAAAATATAAAATTATATACGATTTAATCTATTTTTTCATTTTCATCATAGAAGCTGTTGATCGGCTTATCAAGTATTTTAGAAAGTCCCCATAATTCGATATCTGATACAGTTCTTGTCTGCTCTTCTATTCTGCATATAGAGCCTCTGCAAATATATACTGCTATTGTTTCAAGCTTGTCTGCAAGAGTCTGCTGACTCATTTTCAATTCGGTACGAAATTTTCGCACATTTTTTCCTACCATATTCTTTTTATCTCCGTCTATAATTCTTGCCATAAATAATCACCCTTCCAGAAAAGTCTTGACATAGGACAATTAATATGATATACTAAAATCGCAGGTAATATGTCCTGTTATAAGACATATTGTGAAAAAGTGATATGCAATTAGTTACATAGAGATAAGAGCAGGGTATGTTTAAAAATTTTCGTAGACAAACATACTCTTATTGGTTTACTTCTTTATATATGGACGGATGCCTACATCCGCCTATAATGAACGTAATTATTCTGCGGTGTGATGTATTCATCGCACCCTACATTGCCTATATTTATTTTCACATACAAGAGCAGGTAATGTCTTGAAAATATTATTGTATTATGATATAATAAACGTACTCGTTTAAAAGGAGGAAGAATAATGTCAAAAATAATCGAAATAAAAAACATCTCAAAAGAATTCAAGGTTCTTAACCGACGTGAAGGACTCAAAGGTAGTATCAGAGATCTCTTTTCACGGGATTACAAGATAGTCAAGGCGGTTGATAATATTTCAATGAGTATTCCTCAGGGAGAGATTGTCGGTTACTTGGGACCAAACGGAGCCGGTAAATCCACCACTATCAAAATGATGACAGGAGTTCTTGAGCCAACATCCGGAGAAATACTCGTGAATGGAAATGTTCCATACAAGGACAGAACAAAAAATGCACAGGAAATTGGTGTTGTTTTCGGTCAGAGATCACAGCTGTGGTGGGCACTTCCGCTGATAGAATCATTCAGACTTCTTAAAGATATATATCAGATTCCTGATGATAACTATAACAATATGATATCGCTTTACAAATCACTCGTTGATATTGAAGATCTGCTGCATAAGCCTGTCCGTCAGATGTCTCTGGGACAAAGAACGCTCAGTGATATACTTGCAGCTTTTCTGCATAACCCGAAGATCGTATTCCTTGACGAGCCTACTATCGGTCTTGATGTTTCCATGAAAAGCAAAATAAGAACGCTCATTCATGCTCTTAATAAGGAAAAGAATACTACTGTTATCCTTACAACACATGATATGGGAGATGTTGATGCTCTTTGCCAGCGTATTGTTATAATTGATAAAGGAAAAATGCTTTATGACAACGATATTGAGCATCTGAAAGGATTTTTCGGTTCATACCGTACTCTCAAGGTGCGTCCTGCTGGAGATATCGGAAAACAGGCAGAGGAACTTGAAAAGGAATTAAAAAATCTGTCCGTATCAATTACTGCCGATGAAGAATGGATTTCAATTCTTGTAAATGAAGAAAAATCAAAAGTGATGGAGGTTCTCGGAACAATACAGAAAACGCATGACATCCGTGATATGAAGCTTGAAGAAATTTCAACTGAGGAGGTTATAAAAAAGATATACGAGGAGGGCGTAGAATGAAGCTGAAAAAATACCTTGCCCTTACCCGTGCCGGTATTCTGGAGTCGTTTCAATACCGTATGGCAATGCTCGTAATGGTTGCCGGAAATCTGCTGTACCTGACAGTAGTTTACTTCTTCTGGAAGGCTGTATATGCGTCAGCCGGAACCAGCGTTGTAAATGGCATGACATTTTCCGACACACTGATTTATCTTGTACTTGCAACTGCTCTGTTCAATTTCATGGAGATGTACACAGTATGGGAAATAGGGCGCAATATCCAGTCAGGAAAAATCGTGCTTGATCTACTCAAACCGATGAGGTTCCGCAGTTTTCTATTCTGGTCATATTCCGGAACATTTGTGACACAGTTTTTCTTTACATTCCTGCCGACATTCATCATTGTCTGCATAGTCACAAACGGAGCTGTTCCGCTCGGAATAAATCTCCTGTATTTCGCAGTATCCGTAGTCATGGCTGTCATTATCAACTATGCAATCGACTTCATGACAGGTACTATCTGTCTTTACACAGAATCAATATGGGGAATCAACATCATGAAGCAGGTTATAGTTCTTCTGCTTTCCGGAGCAAATATACCCATTGCATTTTTTCCGGATACGATGAAAACAATTGTCGGATATCTACCGTTCAAGTCGATATACAATACGCCATTAACAATACTTCTGGAGAAAAATCCTGATATTACAGTAGTTGCCGAAGCACTGGGAATACAGCTTTTCTGGTGTATAGCACTGCTTATTCTCAGCAGCCTTTTTTGGAAAATTTCTCTCAAAAAGATCACTGTGAACGGAGGTTGAGTTATGAAGAGGAAAAATCTGCGATTTTATTTCAGAATATACAGAAAGATTCTTGCACAGGATCTCAAAAGCAAAATGAGCTACCGTGCTGATTTCATCATATCTACAATAGGAATGATATGTACAAACATTGCTGGATTTATAAGTTTCTGGATATTATTCAGAAGTTTTCCGGAGGTAAACGGCTGGAGCTATTATGAAATATTGTTTTTATACGGATTTTCACTTGTTTCCCTGACGCCTGTACAATGCTTCTTTGACAATAACTGGAGTCTAAGAATGTATGTATATTCCGGCGATTTCATCAAATACTGCTTCCGTCCGATAAATCTGTTTTTCTATTACCAATCGGAGGTCTTTGATGTCAAGGGATTAGGACAGTTTGCTTTCGGAATTGGAACTATCATTTATTCATGGAATAAAATCGGACTTCCGCTGACGTTCCTGATGGTAATAAAAATGATAATATTCCTCATTACAGCGTCACTTATAATGATTGCCGTCATGAATGCCGCTGCGGCAACTTGTTTCTGGATCACAAATTCATTCTATGTAATGGATCTTGCACTTAAATTCAAAGATTACGCAAGGTACCCGATAACAATATTTAGTCCTGTTTTCAGATTTATTTTTACATTCGTAATGCCTATCGCATTCATAGCTTATTATCCAAGCCTTGTTATACTCCGACCGGATGAGATACCGCTTCTTTCATGGCTTTCACCGCTGTTCGGATGCTTATTCTTCTGGCTTAGTTATAAATTCTGGATGTACGGAGCAATGAAATACAGCGGCACAGGGTCATAACCGCAAAAAGAGCCGATCACAATCAAGTGACCGGCTCTCATTGTTTGATATATTAATATCCAAGTTCTTCTGCAACGATTATTACTTTTATACGTCCCTTGTGACGCTGCTGAGCAGAGATAAGATAATTACAGCAGATTCTTCCGTCACTGGAACAACCGTCGCTCATCTGATGATCAGGCTTTGAAAGAGAAATACAATTACCTGTTTCCTTGCAGTAAGTAAGGCAGTCAAGACGCACACAATTTGGAGGAGCCGCCTCAGTTTTTACACGAAGTTCAGCTTCTTTAAGGTCGGAAACGATCTTGTTGTATCCAGCTATAATGATAACAGAATCGGGTCCGAAAGCAATTGCAGCAATTCTGTTGCTGTTTCCATCTACATTGTAAAGAACACCATCCTCAGTTATTGCATTAGCACTTGAAATATATACATCTGCCGAAAAAGCAGCTCTGTATATTTCTTTGATTTCTTCAGGTGTCTGAGCCTTTGAACGGTCAAGATATTTGTAATCAGGGGAGGAGATAAGGTCCCTTATGCCACATTCAGACATAGAAACTGAACCTCCATGAGAAATAACATCACCTTTTTTTATCAGTGCTTTGACGATTTCCGGAACATCTTCTTTCTTCTTTGCAAAGTAGAATTCCATGTTATTTTTCTTAAGATTTTCGCCGACTTTGTTAATACGTTTTTCTATAATTATCTGTTTATTGATATCCATTGGTATCCTCCTGAATTTTACTGAATATTTAAAATCTGCGGGACTTAAGGAGTCCCGCAGTAATTTTTTGTTTAATCGTTATCGGGTTCGAGAACAGCGTAGTTTTCGTCATCACGTTTATATACAACGTTTGTTTCACCTGTTTCTGCATTAATAAACATAAAGAACTTATGACCAAGCATATTCATCTGAAGAATAGCCTCATTGATATCCATTGGTTTCATCTTGAATTTCTTATGCTTGATTACCTCATAATCCGAAATTTCTGTAACTGGTTCTGCAAAAGCCTCCTTGAAAGCTGTATCTTTAAGCTTCTTTTCAATTCTCGTCTTGTTCTTACGGATCTGTCTTACAATCTTATCAATCGCGTCATCAAGAGCGACCATCTTATCCTCAGATTTACATTCTGCACGGAAGATTATACTGTTATATTTTACTGTAAGTTCAAGCTGGATAAGGTTTTTGTGTTCAGTAATAACAATCTTTGCGTCAGCGTCATCGCCGAAGAATTTACTCAGTCTTGAATCAATTCTCAGTGGTGCTTGTTCAGAAAAGTTCTGCGGAATCTGCATTTTTTTAGCTGTGATAATTGTTTTCATAAATCGTCCTCCTTATTCAGGACAGATGTTAAAATAGATATTTATTTATAACCATCTGTCTTTGTGTTTATATTATACCATATATAGAAACATTTTACAAGCTTTTTTAGCAACTTTGTTTAATTTGTATAATTAGATAATATATATTTGTTTATTTGTACTAACTAATTATTTACTATATGTTTCGTTAAGGGAATCAAGAAGAACCTTAGTAATATACTCTGTCTTTATATGAGTACTGTTTTTATCCTCAAGAAGAATACAAAAAGCTATCGGGAATTCTTCATCATCTACAAAACCAACCAACAGGGAATTCTCATTTTTACCCTCGTTCACCTGTGCTGTTCCGCTTTTGACACCAATTTTATAACCACCTATCAGATTACTGTAATTATTCTCACCATTCGTAAGAAGAATCTGTTTTGTAGTATCTGCCGTATCAGGAGAGAAGATCCTGTCGCTGAATTCAGTTTCAACCGAGTAGTTTTCCTTGCCGTTTACATCTGTCGTATAGCTGATAAGATAAGGCATGGTCATTTTGCCTGTTTCGTTAGCGATAGCACTCTGCCACATCATAAGCTGTACGGGACTCACGAGCGTATCTCCCTGACCAATACATCCCCACTGTGTCTTGAATTCATAAGGATCATTCAGTGTAGTTGACGCCTTTTCACATTTGATACCATCAATATCAATATAACCGCAGCTGTCGTCATTGATAGTATACCCCATTTCCTTATATATACTCTTGATTTTTTTCAAGGGGAAATCTTCATCTTCTACAAGCTGTGCAAAGAACGGGTTACAGCTGTTTTCCACAGCTTGCTGAATGTTCTGTGTTCCATGTCCGTAGGTATTGTGACAGTCGATATTGTTGCCGCCTTGATTTTCATAAGTTCCTGAACATGAGAAGCTTTTTGAAAAAAGTTTTTCAGGTCCCATTATTTCGAGTGCCGCAACAACGGTCGAAATCTTCTGAGTAGATCCCGGAACGGTTCTGTACATTGCTTTTGACATAAGCGTTCCTGAACGTAATTCTTCAATATTTTCGTAACCCTTAGTAACATCAATTGATGGCAGACTTGTGCATACAAGAATCTCACCTGTTTTATAATCATAAGCAACAGCACACCCATCCTGACCGCTGAACGCATCATATACTTTACGATTTGCTTCATGATCAAGAGTTGTATGAATCGAAGCCTTTCCGCCGCTGCTTACAAGACCGCTGTTAAAGCTGTAGTTATTAAGGCGTTTGATATTCCTTGATACAAGAGTATTGGTCATCTGGCCATTGTCATCACCGATAAGATTTCCGACATCTATCAGATAATTGTCCTCAAATTTGGTTTTTCCCGAACCGTCAAAAAGAACATCGCCGTTTCTGTCATATACTTTACCGAGACTCAGATCGTCGGAATTTATCATATAAAAAGATGATTCACGATAAATTTTTACAACGAGAGCTACCATTCCGATAATAAAAAGGATCAGAACGAGACTCATCAGTCTCTGACATCTTTTAATACTTTTCAATATGATTCCCTCCTCGGACTGTACTGCTGCTGCGGATAATTGACAGACTGAACGGGCTTTTTCTTTTTTGTTTTGTTACTCTGTACGAAAACAGGAGACTGACAGGCAATAAGCATTCCAGCCATCAGACCGCTGACCATAAGTGAACTTCCGCCGGACGAAATGAAGGGGATAGTTACACCGGTAAAAGGAATCATATTACAGGAACCAAAGATATTCAAAGCCATCTGTACTGCAAATGAAGCACATATTCCTGTTGCCATTGTGGCATGAAAATATGATCTCGGCGGATTTATTAGTGGTATCATGACAATGATAAGAATTACAAATACCATCATAAGAGCATAAAGGAGACCCCATTCTTCTGAGATCGTTGCAAAGACAATATCATTATTATGAGCAAATACATTGTGAAGATATCCATGTCCCGGACCTTTTCCGAACCAACCACCGTTTGCAATTCCGATAAGAGCCTGTGACTGCTGATATCCGTCACCGGATTGATCGCCCCAGATATCAACGTGAAGTCTGTCCTGAACATAAGAAGGAGCAAATTTTATACCGATAATTGCAACAATAAGAAGGACGGTTCCTGCGGCGATAAGCTTGTTTTTGGAAAATTTTGCCTTTGGATAGCATATTCTGAGAAGAAAGCCACAGGCATATATTGCAACAAAGGTGGGGAGACTTCCGAGATCACGGCACCACCACTGGAGCAGAAATATCATCGCCATAAGACCGAATAGTGCTAAATTTTCGTAAACTACATGAAAAATAAATACTTTACGTTTCTTCTGCTGTTCAGCAATTGACGTAGCACAGGCAAGAACAAACAACGGCTTGATAAATTCTGAAGGCTGTATAGTAATCGGTCCGAGTGAAATCCACATACTTCTTGATCCGGTAAGTGTAATGATTACTACCATAAGAATTACTATACCGATATAGAAGAATTTTTTCTGTTCCTGAAGCCATTTGTGATTTCGACAAAGCATATATCCTGCACGACAGGCAATGAGAGCAATTATACAGGTTATATAATGTTTTATAGAAAGGTGTACTTTTCCGAAACACGATTGAAAAATAACACTCATATTAAGAAGAAGTATCATAAGAAAATCAATTGCGTATGTATTCTGCTTAAAAAACAACATTGCAGTAAAGTATGCAATATCAAGAAAAAGTACAGCGGCTGACAGAATAATAACACTGCTGACGCTTGAATAATTTCCGTTGAAGAATACATTC
Organism: Ruminococcus sp.; assembly: GCA_017516465.1. Lineage (GTDB taxonomy): Bacteria > Bacillota > Clostridia > Oscillospirales > Ruminococcaceae > Ruminococcus. The sequence continues at coordinate 10,618 of JAFXCR010000023.1, read as the reverse complement.
AGAAGCATTCCTCCATGAGCTAAAAGTACAAATATAGCTGAAAATACATAGGTTAACTTATTGCTCATATCGGTATACTCCTTTCCGCCTGAAAACAAGCCTTCTGTTTCCAAGTTTGATTACATCATTTTCTTTCAGCTGAGCTGTCTTTATCAGATTACCATTTACATATATGCCCGATTTCGAGCCTATATCCGATATTGTCCAAACACCATTTGAGACAGTCAGAATTGCATGATATCTCGAAACTGAAAGATCAGGCAATCTTATATCTGCTGATGCGTGTCTTCCGATAAGTATTTCATCACAGTCAAGCGGATAGCTTACACTGTAATCAGCAAGTTCCATGAAACTTGTCATTCTTCCCCAGCGCTTTTTTCCGGTTGAGCGTTCCTGATAAGCAGTAAGTATGAGAACAAGTGCACATATATCAAGAGAAGCAGCTGCAACTGCACACAAAACAAGATTAAGTGAATCCAATTGTATACCTCCATATTCAATCTGATTTCAATTATACCATATTCATGAAATTTATGCAACCTTTGAGGTAAGTTATTCAACTAATTGTCACGTTTGAGTAATAAAATACCGGAGATGTTACTCTCCGGTAAATATTTCAGATTAGATCTGTGTATCATCAGTGGCATCGCCATCGGTATTTTGCTGAGCGTCAACAAGAATATCTTCTGTGATTTCACCTTTCATAAGCTTTTCAAAATCAGAACTGTTGATCTTTTCAAATTTAAGCAGATATTTTGCAAGAAAATGAAGTTTATCTATGTTGTTTCTAAGAATATCAGCACAATCATTATACGCTTTTTCAATAATCTGCTTTACCTCTTCGTCAATCTGAGCAGCAACAGATTCACTGTAATTTCTTGTATGACCATAATCCTTGCCAAGGAATACTTCGTCATTATCTGAGCCATATACGACTGTACCAAGTTTTTTGGAAAATCCGTATTTTGTGACCATATTACGAGCTGTATTTGTAGCTCTTTCGATATCATTGGAAGCACCAGTACAGATATCGTCGAGTATAAGTTCTTCAGCAACGCGTCCGCCAAGAAGCATAACAATATTTTCTCTCATCTGATTTCTTGAAACATGCTGATCATTTGAATCAGGTCTGGTAACTGTAAGTCCGGCAGCCATTCCACGCTGGATTATTGTTACCTGATGTACCTTATCCTGAGTGGGAAGATTGTATGCTGCAACTGCGTGGCCTGCTTCGTGATAAGCCGTAACACGTCTGTCGTGCTCTGAGACGATCCTCGATTTCTTTTCAGGACCTGCAATAACCTTCATTGTAGCTTCCTCGATGTCCTTTTCAGTAATAGCCATCTTTCCGTTTCTTGCGGCAAGAAGTGCAGCTTCATTGAGAAGATTTTCCAGATCAGCTCCGGTAAATCCCTGTGTTGTCTGAGCGATTATCTTAAGATCAACGTCAGGGGAGAGAGGCTTATTTTTTGCATGAACTTTGAGGATTTCCTCACGTCCCTTTACATCAGGATAACCTACAACAATCTGTCTGTCAAAGCGTCCCGGTCTGAGAAGTGCCGGATCAAGGATATCACGTCTGTTAGTAGCCGCAATAATAATTACATTTTCATTGCCTGTAAAACCGTCCATTTCAACGAGAAGCTGGTTGAGAGTCTGTTCACGTTCATCATGACCGCCCCCGAGACCTGCACCTCTGTGACGTCCTACGGCATCAATTTCATCTATGAAGATAATAGCTGGGGCGTGTTTTTTAGCCTGTTCAAAAAGATCTCTTACACGGGATGCACCGACGCCAACGAACATTTCTACAAAGTCAGAACCAGAGATCGGGAAGAACGGACATCCTGCCTCACCTGCAACAGCTCTTGCAAGAAGCGTTTTACCTGTTCCGGGAGGTCCAAGAAGAAGCACACCCTTAGGAACTTTAGCACCAATTTCTTTGTATTTGGCAGGATTCTTAAGAAAATCTACAATTTCTTCAAGCTCCTGCTTTTCTTCGTCAGCACCTGCAACATCGTTGAATGTAGCTTTACGGGCATTTGCCTGATTTTTAAGATTTGCCTTTCCAAAGGAAGAATACTTTCCGCCGCCGCCGCTCTGCTTCATCATAAAATATAGTATTGCACAACCCAGAAGAACTGTTACTATCACAGGAATCAATGAATAGATCCATGATCTGTCTGTAATTTTTATAAGATTTTCCTTGATAGGTTCATCAGTATGAATTCTGTTATAGGTAGCACGGTAATCCTTGATATCCTCCATGAAGATAGATACATTAGGTACCTCGTATTTGTATTCCTTATCTTCGCCTCTGAGCTTGTAAGTCAATTTACCGGTACCGAGATCAATTTCGTATTCAGAAACGTTATAGTTATCGAATTCAACCATGATCTCGCTGTAATCTTTTTTATCAGCATTTTTTGATAATCTTGAACTTACGAACCAGATACATCCAATTGCTATAAAAATTATTAACAGATAGGTAAATATGCCTTTATTCTTTTTTGGTGTCAATTAATCCACTCCATTCTGAATCAGCGGCTGATGTTATCCGCTTTATGTTAATTTCAAGAAGACGTACCGTATTTTCATCCGGCTTCACTCTGTCTGCTATTCCTATTGCTTCTGCAAATATAGTACCCTTTTCATCTTCAATGAAATGCTGGGTACTGCGAAGCTCAGGCGGTACGTTTTCATTGATAAGCTTTTTTACCGATGAGGTAAAATTTCTTCCGCAGAGCTGAATTTTATCGCCATAACGTCTGTTACGGATAATGGCTCTACCTGATATTTTATCATAATCAAGATAATAAAATGTTAAGTTTTTATGAACTTTTTTAATTTTCCGCAAATTATCACAATTGATGATACGGCACTCCAGAATAATATCCTGAAAAATATTGTTTTCGCCAATAATAAGCTCTGATGAAATCTCAGAATGTGACTTTTCGGTGTCGGTTACAGTAATTCCAGCTGTTTTTCCGTCGGAAATAAAATAAACTTTGCGATTTAGATCAATTTTTCCGTTGCTGCAAAGGATTCTGTCGCATTCCTTTAGCCTTTCGTTTGAATAGGGGAGTCCATTTTCACTGAGAAGCTCAGCGATACATCGTCTTCTTATAACCTTATCATATTTTTCAAGACCAGTAAAGGAATTTTCGCTGCGGCACATTCCGGAAGCTTTTCTGACAGCATTGCTGATAAATTTGTTCTCATCCCTGAGCGTTTCAGAAGTCTTTACCGTAGTTTTTACAACAGAACTGTTAATGTCCTCAAGCATGGGAATGATTCTGTGTCTAATCTTATTTCTTGTATAATCATCAGTGAGATTTGTACTGTCGGTAACAAATTTCTGATTCCTTGATTCAAGGAAATCCTCAATTTCACTGCGGCTTACTTCAAGAAGAGGTCTTATAATATTTCCTCGGACAGGTGGTATTCCCATCAGCCCCCTCAGACCTGATCCTCTTGTAAGATTGAGAATTATAGTTTCAAGATTATCATTAGCATTGTGAGCTGTTGCGATTTTTTTTCCCTGAGAATAGGCTGAAAATATTTCATATCTGAGTTTTCGTGCCGCTTCTTCGCACGATAAGGAATGTTTCTGTGCAAAGGCATTGACATCCACACGTTCTGCTGAAAAAGGAATATCCAGCTTTTCACAAAGAATTCGGCAGAATTCTTCATCCCTATCACTTTCATCATTTCTGAGGGAGTGATTGATATGCAAAGCTTCGACTGAAAATCCGATCTGCTCACTCAGTTCATTCAGTACAAGGAGGAGACAAACACTGTCAGCACCTCCGGAGAGTCCGCATACAACAGCTTCACCGTTGCTGAGCATATTGTTATTCGCAATGAATCTGCAAATTCTGTCAAGCATGATCATTCACCTGGAGGAGCATTGTATTCCGGATTGGAGAAACGTGTATACTGTCCATCCCATATCAGATTCACAGAGCCAGTTTCACCATGACGATTCTTTGCAATTATACACTCAGAAATATTCTGATTCTGGCTTTCCTTATTATAATAGGCGTCACGATAAAGAAACAGTACAATATCAGCATCCTGCTCGATTGAACCTGATTCACGAAGATCCGAAAGCAAAGGTCTTTTATCAGTTCTTCCTTCAACAGCTCGAGACAGCTGAGATAAAAGAATGACAGGAACATTAAGCTCTTTTGCCATAACCTTAAGTTCTCTTGTGATTTCAGAAATTACAAGAACTCTGTTATCTGAACGAGATGTACTCCCCATAAGCTGAAGGTAGTCGATAATAACAAGTCCAAGATTTTTCACACGACGAAGCTTTGCTTTCATTTGCTGAACAGTCATGCTGGCGGTATCATCAATATAAAGGGGAAGCGTGCTCAGATATCCTGCACTTGTGGCAAGCTTTACCCAATCATCACCGGAAATACGTCCGTTACGCAACGAATTTGAATCGACAAGAGCTTCTGTGGACAGAATACGAGTAGCAAGCTGTTCTTTTGACATTTCGAGATTAAATGTTACAACGTCCTTTTCAGAATGTCTTGCTACATTTGTAGCAATATTCATAGCAAATGAAGTCTTACCCATACCAGGACGTGCCGCAAGAATAATAAGATCAGACTTATTCAGTCCAGAAGTTATGCTGTCAAGAAGTGTGAAACCTGTTCTTGCACCAACGTATTTGTCTTTATCGGGACCGGATATTTTACCCAATCTGTCGTAAGCTTCAGCAATTGCCTCAGAGATAGGTACAAGGCCACGGACATCACGCCCCTGACGAATATCGTAGATCTTCTGCTCGGCAGAATCAAGAAGAAGCTGAGCATCGTGTTCTCCGGATTGTATGTTTTCGAGGATAGATCTTGCAGCATATCCAAGACTGCGTATAAAATATTTATCTGCAACAATTTTGCAGTAACTTTCAATGTTTGATGTAGAGGGGAGCGTTTCGCCGATTTCCGAAAGATATCGTCTGCCTTCAGCAGAAGTTTCAAAAATGTGAAGTTTTTCCGCTTCATTGAGAACAGTAACAATATCCACCGGTGATCCGGAAGAAAACATTCTGACAATAATAGCAAAGATTGCCTTATGCTGTTCGTTATAGAAATATTCAGCCTTGACCAGTTCTATAACGACAGGGAGAATAGAAGGATCAGAAATTACAGCTCCTATAACGGACTGCTCCGCCTCGATGCTGTGGGGCAGCTCGCGGGCGGAGATGATAAAATTATTGTTGTCCATAGTCATCAGCTTTCATCAACTTCAATATCGATCTTTTCTGAAATTCCGTTATAAAGCTTGATAACTGCATTGTATGATCCGAAATTCTTTATATCAGCAGCAAGAACAACCTTCTTCTTGTCAACCTTTATGCCGATCTGCTCAGCAATTGCATCAGCGATGTTCGCAGCTGTAACAGAACCAAAAAGTTTTCCGTTTGAACCAGCTTTTGCCTTGATATTAATTCTTTTTCCCTTCAATTTTGCAGCAGCTTCGTTAGCAGCCTGAATTTCAAGGTCAATTTTATGCTGTGCAGAGGACTGCTGTCCCTTAAGCTTGCTCATATTTGTAGGAGTAGCTTCAACGGCATATCCCTTCGGAAAAAGCATATTGCGTGCATAACCGTCAGCAACATTCTTTATTTCACCTTTTTTTCCAGAGCCTTTAACATCCTGTAAAAAAATAACTTTCATTTTTATCAACCTTTCTCTTTATGTATTATTATTTATCTGCCAGACGAGCGTCTATTGCATGGATAAGAGCCTTTACAGCCTCCTGAACAGTAATGCCATCAATCTGTGTCGCAGCCATTGTCTGATGACCACCGCCGCCCAATTCCTCCATAATCACCTGTACATTTACGGCACCAAGAGATCTTGCAGAAATATTCATGACTCCGCCTGTCTTGTAAAGTACAAATGAAGCGTCTACACCTGTGATAGAGAGTAATTCATCGGCAGCCTGAGGTGCAACAAGACGAATATCATCAGACTTGAACTCAGCAGCTGCGATAGCACAATTCCTGTGAATCTTGGCAGCTGAGACAATCTGAGATTTTCTTTTGTATGATTCAATTGAATTTGAGAACAGAAGCTTTACAGCAACTGTATCGGCACCAAGCTTTTTAAGGTATGCTGCAGCCTCAAATGTACGGACGCCTGTCCGCATAACAAAATTTTTAGTATCAAGCATGATGCCTGAAAGAAGTGCATCTGCGTAACAACTATTAAAACGCTGATCCGTATCGTAACGGAAATACTGAATAATTTCCGTTACCATTTCAGATGCAGATGAGGCATACGGTTCATGATGAAAAATAACAGCATTATCAATGAAGTTCACTGTTTTTCGGTGATGATCTATTACAACGACAGATTTCGCCTTGTCATAGAGACTACGACTTTCAAGAAAATCCTTATTGTGAGTATCAACGACTATAAGAAGATCCCTGTCTTCTATATAGCTTTCCGCCTCACCTGGGGTAATAAAAAACTGATCATCAGTTTGTTTTTCAATTTCATCAATAAGATGTGAAGCAAGATTTTTTGATCTGTCAACTGCAACATAAGCTTTTTTCCCGAGAAGTTTTATTGCACCAGCTATACCGCACGAAGCTCCGACAGAATCAAGATCCCCGAATCTATGTCCCATAATAAACACTTTACCGGAATCGTTGATAATATCCTGAAGAGCATTGGCAATAATTCTTGTTTTTGCGTAGGATCTTTTTTCAATTCCCTTTGAAACACCTCCAAAGAAACGGTAGCCGTTTTCAGTCTTGATAACTGCCTGATCGCCGCCTCTGCCAAGAGCCATATCAATACATTGCTTTGCAATCCTTTCACTTTCCTGAAGTGATTCTGCTCCGAGACCGACGCCTATTGAGAAGGTTAGGGGATACTTATCTGAAATTTTAATATTACGGGCTTCGTCAAGGATCCTGAATTTCTCATCAATCACTTTTTTTATATTGCAGTTTTCAATAACAGCATAAAAAGTATTTGAGGCTGTCTTTTTCACAAGACCTTTTGTACTCATCATAAAATCTTCGATAATTTTTTCTGTTTCAAGGGAAGTCTGCGATATTACACTTTCCTTGGCGTTCTGTAAAATTTCGTCGTAGTTGTCGATTGTAATGATAACAACATTCTGATGTGAATCCTCAGATTTTTTCTTTATAGTGTAATAATCTGTCTGATCATGGAAATACAGAACATGAAAACTCATATTCATCTTATCATATTTTTCAGCTGATATGTTATATACACATCCATTTATACTGCATACTACCGAGCCTTCGGACAGGAGTTTTTTCATGTCTATACTGACAAATTCTTCGAAGTCGAGGCCATATACATCCTGACCAAGACTGATTTTTTCTGTAAAAATCTGATTGTACCAGACAAAGTTTCTGTTTTTATCAATAACAGCAACTGGTGCAGGAAGAGTATTCATATATTCAGCAGCTGAATTTTCAAGATGATTATTCATTTTTGATATATGACGAATGGAATTTTTCGTAAAAACAGCATATATTAACAGATACAGAATAATCAAGAAAATAGATGAAGCGAGACATACAATTCCGAATCGGTCGTTGTATTTATTAAGCAAAACAGCTGAAGCAGCAACATCAGCGAGCAGCAGAAGCTGAACAACAAATAATGCCGCCGGAAATTTATTTTTCAATTTTCCGCTCCTTCCGGAAACATTCAGGTTTCCATTATTATAGGCAGAATCATCGGACTTCTTTTTGTTTTCTGGTAAATATAATCAGAAAGAGCATCTCTCATCTTACCCTTTAAAGCATTCCATTCTCTAAGTTCAGCCGCAGAACAGGCATTGAGAGTATTGCTTAGAAGCAGTTTTGCCTCTACCATAAGTTCTTCCGATTCTCTTACATAAACAAATCCGCGGGAAATTATATCAGGACCGGCAACAATTTCATTTGTAGCACGTTCTATGCCTATAACTATTATAATAAGTCCATCCTGAGCAAGATGCTTTCTGTCGCGAAGAACGATAGATCCTACATCACCGACGCCAAGACCATCGACAAGAACACGTCCAGACGGGACCTGAGAAACGATACTCATTTTATTGCCGTCTGTTTCAATAACGTTTCCGATTTCTGCAATAATAACGTTTTCTCTCGGAATTCCCATCTCCACAGCAAGATCAGCATGCTTCTTGAGGTGCTTATATTCACCGTGAACAGGGATAAAGAACTTCGGTTTTGTGAGAGCCTGTATAAGCTTTAATTCTTCCTGACAGGCATGACCGGAAACGTGAACTTCATACATAGCCTCATAAACAACCTCAGCACCGGATTTCATAAGCTCATTCACAACACGTGTAACGAATTTTTCGTTTCCCGGAATGGGAGTAGCAGATATAATAATGAAATCAAGGGGAGTAATATTCACTTTTTTATGGTCGTTCATTGCCATTCTCGTAAGAGCTGACATTGGTTCTCCCTGACTTCCGGTAGTTATAAGAACAATACGTTCACTTTCATAACGATTCATCATTTCGATATCGATTATAAGACCGTCCGGAACCTTTAAGTATCCAAGATCAATAGCAGTATTGATAACATTGATCATGCTTCTGCCGAATACAGCAACCTTTCTGCCGTATCTTTCCGCACAGTTGATGATCTGCTGTACACGGTGTATATTGGAAGAAAATGTCGCAATAATGATACGTTTTCCTTCAGCACTTTTGAAAAGCTTGTCAAAGGATTCTCCGACCATTCTTTCAGAATGAGTATATCCAGGACGCTCTGCGTTTGTGGAATCTGCCATAAGAGCAAGAACACCTCTGTTTCCGAGTTCTCCGAATCGTGCCAAATCAATAATCTCACCGTCGATAGGGGAGTAATCAACCTTGAAGTCGCCTGTATGGACAATGATACCTGCCGGTGTATGAATAGCCATTCCGACTGAGTCGGGAATGGAGTGGTTTACTTTAATAAATTCCACAGCCATACATCCCATTTTTACAGTTTTTTTGGGCTGTATCACGTTAAGTGAAACTTTTCCGTAGAGTCCCTGTTCCTTGAGTTTCCCTTCGATAAGTCCGATGGTAAGTCTTGTTCCGTAAACTGGAACATTAACCTTCTTAAGAAGATATGCAAGACCGCCGATATGATCTTCGTGACCATGAGTAATGACAACGCCTCTGATTTTTTCTCTATTACGTTCAACGAAGGTGAAATCAGGAATAACGATATCAACGCCAGGCATATCAGCGTCAGGGAATGTAAGTCCGCAATCAAGAATAAACATATCGTTGGAGCACATGAAAACGGTCATATTCTTGCCTATTTCATTCAGACCGCCAAGCGGAATAATTTTTACAGGAGTTCTTTTAATCTCCTTGGGTTGCCTTGTTCTTGGAGCAATCGTTGTAATTTTCAATTCGGATCCATCGACAGTAGCGTCTGCTGTTCTTTTTTTGTAAGTTCTTTTAGTAACTGAGGCAGCAGTAGTTTTTTTTCTTGTTGTTTTGTTTATTTCTTTTTCGTTCACTTTTTGACCTCTCTTTCTTATAAATGCAGAGTCTCCGTACCAGAACGTCCATAGGCGGAGGTACTCTTTAGATCAGTGGTTACAATGTTTAATGGATAATGCGGAGAACAGATAATAAGTATTATATAAACAGTATTAATCTCATGCATTAAAGCGATTTTCAGGGCAGTCTGACACTAAATTCATCTGGCGGAGATATTGCCCTGCACCATAACATATACAATATAATTATACAGAATTTTTCAGTAAATGTCAATAGAAAAACGGGAAGAATTATTGTGGTTTTGCATAAAAAAATTTATAATAAATATCAAAGAAAGAATATTAAGGGGATCTTTGAATGATTCTTGCAGTATCATAGTGATAATTCCTGAAAAATCAGAAATCGCTTTTTTGTATTTTGTCAGTCCAGCGACCGCAGATTTCCGATGCCGTTTCCGTTTTGAACGACTGTACTGTAAGAAAAGCTCTGTTTTTTCCACTCTGTGATATCAGAATCCGACCATCTTTTTCCATTATACAGCGTTTTTCATAAATTTTCTCTGGAAACAAGGTGGTTACTTCCCGTCTTACCGAAACAATTGATGGAATCTCTTTGATCATTTTTAAAAACGTGTTACGGTCTGAAGTAAGATGCGTACACATATATAGTGGATCCCAAAGAAATCGCTGATTTGCCACCTTATCAGGAATATTTTCTTCCGGATTAAAACGTATAATTTCTATATTTCTGTCTGCCATAATAGAATCAACACCGTAGTGAAAATCCTCTGGAAGGAAAATACTTTTACCGGAATTTGCAAGAAGATATGCAAAAACAAGTATAAGTTTATCGTATGAAATAAATCCAAGCTCCGAAGAATAGGCATTTACCTTTCTGCCGTCATCGGAAATCTGAAAAACAAGATTATCATCGCTTCCGGTAAAAAATTCAAGCCATAATGAACGGGTAGAATAGTTTCCACAACTGACTCCGGCAGATATCACAGAAAGCGTATTATCAAGTGAATCAGCAATATTGTTGATATATATATCACGAAATGATCCTGATGAGATAAGCTTTCCAGACTTCTTTGCAGGTT
>JAFXCR010000022.1 GCA_017516465.1 Ruminococcus sp. | reverse complement strand
TATGCTAACGATACAAATGGTTTCGGAGGCAATGCTGTTGCCGGCGATGAAATCTGGTTAGACGACCTTTATTTAGTTCGTATAGCTGATGAGAATGAAGAACCCATTGATTGGAAACCCAACACTGAAGTACCGGAAACGAATGACTGCGCTTCAACAATTGTCGACTCCAACTTTGATAATAATGTTATTCTTCCATGGGAAGGAATTGAGGTAAAACCCGCATATCAGAATCTTGAAATTCAGAATCTTGACATTGAAGCCGGCGCTCTTCACACTATAATCCGTGGCGAAAAAGGCAATTCAAACACTGACCTTCAGATCGTAAATAAAGATCTCAGCTTCAAAAAAGGTCACAGCTATTGGGTAAGCTTCAGGGCTAAAGCTAGCAGAAAGGGCTTAGAGCTTTGCAGCCAGATTACTGACGCTTCCGGCGATAAACAGTATTTTGTTCTTAATGATACAGAATGGATTATTGGACCTGCTATGGGCGGTCAGTTTGGCAAATGGGCTGAATTATCTGACAAATACATTACATATCAGGGAATCTTCACTCCTACAGAAGATATAGAGAATGCTGTTTGGTCATTCTATTATGCAAATGATAACAATGGCTACGGCGGAAATGCTGTGGATGGTGACGAAATCTGGTTTGATGATATGTCCATCCTTTGCACAGATTGTCTCGACATTGAGCCTGACATCCCAAGCGATGATGACAACAGACCACCCAGCACACCTCCTGTTGATGACGACGATGACAGCGATCCGCTTCCGCCTCCAAGCGTTGACTACGATGATGACGACGTTGAGGAAAAAGAAGAAGCTTATGCAGAGATACTCGTCGATTCCAGATTTGATAAGGAAGATTCTCTCTGGGAACAGATAACAGCTTCTCCTGCTGATCAGAAAGCAGCTGTTGAAGATGGTGCTCTCCACATTAATATTCTTGAAGGTACAGGTGCAGACACATCAAAGTGGGATCTCCAGACATTAACAAGAAAGATTTATCTCAAGGCTGGTGAGACATACAAGATTGGCTTCAAAGCTAAAGCAAACAGAAAAGGCTTAGAACTTTGCAGTCAAATCAGCTCACGCAAGGGTGATAAAGTATACGTTAATCTCCTTGAAGATAAAATGGCCATAGGTCCTATACTCGGCGGTGAATTTGGCAAAGGCGCTGCTCTTGATACAGAATACAAGTATTTCGAATGTACTTTCACTATGACTGACAGCGCAGAAAATCTTGACTGGAGCTTCCATTATGCTAACGATACAAATGGTTTCGGAGGCAATGCTGTTGCCGGCGATGAAATCTGGTTAGACGACCTTTATTTAGTTCGTATAGCTGATGAGAATGAAGAACCCATTGATTGGAAACCGAATACAGTACCAACTACACCTTCCACTAATCCAGAAGAAACTGTTTTAGGTGATGTAACCGGTGAAGGTGATGTGCTTCTGAATGATGCTGTTCTTATCCTCCAGCACCTCGGAAATCCCGATGATTATCCGCTTACAGAACAGGCAAAGATAAACGGAGATGTTGATAATCCCGGCAGCGGTCTTACTAATAAGGACGCTCTCAAAATTCAGCAGTTCCTCCTCGGATTTGACGGACTTGAATAATCTCAAATATCAGCAGGCTCCCTTTTACGGGAGCCTTTCCTTTTTGCCGGAAGTAACACTTTCCTCCTCTGGAGAATAATATAAAATGTGTGAAGAATTCTTCACACTGCACTGCAAACGCAGTTTCCAACGAAAGGAGGAATTTCATGAATCTTAATGTATTCGATGAATTTGACGGTCTGTTGATCAGCCGTCCGGATTCTTATTCTAAAAATAATCCATCACCTGAACTGACAACACGCTTTCCGGCTAATACTCCACTTGCAATGGCGTATGTTCCCTACCAGCAGTGGGGACAGGTTAATGATGAATCAGAAGCTCTCAGTAAGGGAACGCTCTTTCCGGAACTCGATTTTCCGTTTTCAGGAGGTGCTTCAAAATGAATGAAAAAGTACGTCTTATGAGAAAAATCAAGGAATATGATTTCGCTCTCAAAGAACTTAATCTTTACCTTGACACTCATCCAAACTGCCGCAGAGCACTTGCTCTGTTCAAAAAATACAAGGATCTGAGAAAAAAAGCTGTCGATGAATATATCTCGCAGTTCGGTCCAATTTCTCCCGAACAAAGCAATGACGATCAGTATTGGTCATGGATCGGAGATCCGTGGCCGTGGGAAAGGAGATAACTTATGTGGCAGTATGAAAAAAAATTACAGTATCCCGTAAATATAAAAAATCCCAATGCTAAACTGGCTAAGGCAATAATTTCACAGCTTGGAGGTCCAGATGGCGAACTCGCTGCTTCTCTCAGATATCTTAATCAGCGTTATGTTATGCCCTACGGTGAGGTCAAAGGTATTCTGACGGATATCGGCACCGAAGAACTCGCGCACGTTGAGATGATCTCAGCGATCCTTTATCAACTGACCAAGGATCTTACAATTGACGAAATAAAGGCACAGGGCTTTGACACTTATTTTGTTGATCACACTACCGGATTATATCCGATAGCTGCATCTGGTGCACCATTTACTGCAACATACTTCCAGAGTAAGGGTGATGTAATCACCGATCTTAACGAAGATATGGCAGCAGATGATGCACATACATAAAAACAAACAATATTACTATATTCTGTGTAAAGTGAAGTAAATAATACATTATAGATACATCCGGACATATCATTAAGACATCCCCGTACAAAGCACGACTGACGACTTTGTACAGGGATGTCTTAAGGTTATGATTCTGTTTGTCTTCTATTTTTGGAAATCAGCATCGTCAGGCAGAAGAATGCTGCTGCAAATGCAATCTGTACTCCGATACAGATTAAAAATCCGCTTACAGAGAATATCTCCCCTTCCTTTTCCATTACAGTGTTACATCCTTTTACATACCAGTAAACCGGAAGAAACTTTCCGATACTTAATGCTACATCTCCGAGATATTGCTGCGGAACGAAAACTCCGCAAAGAAAGCTCATTCCAAGACCGATAACATTTGCAATTAAGCTTATAACATCCATTGACGGTGAAAACGACGATATAAAGAGACATATCATCATAACAACTATTATGAACACAAACGCATTCAACATTGAAAGCATACCTTTTTCTGTAAACATACTTCCGCCAAAGAGTACTACACCTGCTCCGATAAGTAATACATATACCCCGATGACAAACACGAATGTTCCGAGCATTACCTGCAGGAGCTGTGAATACGAAGATACTCCTGAACAGTTGATTCTGTTATTTATGTCTTTATTCTTTAATGAAAGATGTATCTGACAGAGTGTATTTATCAGAACAGATATGAAAATATAAGCCAGATACAGGAAGTAGTGATTCTGAACATCTTCCTTTTCGGAGCCCTTTCCAGAATCATTTAACATTACTGTTTCTATTTCCTGAGAAAGTACTTCAGACGCTTTTGCAGAAGCTTCAGCAGGCGTATTGCCTCCTGCGATTGTAGCACTGACAAGACCGATATAACGATTGAGCTGTGAATCAAAAAGCTGAGTCATATTCGTGCCGGGAACACTGAGTTCATTGAAAAGTCCGGTTGTTTCGCCGTGTTCAAGCTTTTCGGAATATCCGTTCTCAATTGTAAGTATAATGTGCGTTTTTGAATAGTACAGCGAATCAAGCTGTTTGTTCATGTCATCACTGACCTTAACTATATCATGATTCTTTGCAATAAAATCAACAACGGCACGGCTCGCCTCAGTATCGTCAAGGTCGGTGACGCTGACTCTCAGACGACGGGCTTTGTAGCCGTCTTCACTATCAGAGCTTGACTTTGTCATCATAATTCCAACAACCATAAATACTGATATATATATAAGCGACAATTTAAGATGCTTACGCATTATTTTCATGAATGTCTCAAAGATTTTCATATATTTTTCTCCTTGTGAGCAGAAATCCTCCTGTAATAAACAGTATCGAAATTATCATGAGCGATAATAAATTTTCCATGTATCTGTTATAATCGTCATATAATGACAGACAATAGAAAAGATTGCTTGTAAGTGCCGCAGGATTGATTCTGTTGATAATAGGGAAATGCTCCTCTACGGTGTTTTTCATATCGCCCACCATGAGTCCGCTGAGGAAACAAAGGAACATCATAACAGTAGTAGACACAGCTCCTTTTGTTCTTTCCGAACTTCTTCCGATGGCTCCGATAAAAAATCCTATTGATATTCCCACTAATGCTCCGATAGCTCCTGATAAATAAACCATAGCAATATTGTCACCTAAATTTATTTTCAGAATGAAAAGCACAAAGGTTGTTGCAGCAATTACAGATATAATCTGAGTAATAAATGCCGCTGTCAGAGACGATATCAGTCTGACTAAGCCATAATTCGGAGATATAGACTTTCTTGCACCGATAGCTGAAAGATTTCCCTGATTTCTTGTTGCACAAAGCACTCCTGTTATCATCCCGAACAAAGCTGTCATTGTCAAGAGATTCTGGAAATATGAATCGTACGGATTCATGTTTCCACCGGAAGGCGATTTATTTTCTATTGCGTCCGGAACAGCATTAAGCTTCTCCGTAACCTCCGGAAGCTTTTCTGGAGCGTTCATAGCTATATCAGTTATAACGGCTTTCTGTGAAACGAACTGTTCAACAAACGATTTGATAATTGTCTGGTCGATTTCACTCTTGAAGAATGTAAGTGATAAATCATCGTCAACGGTAATGATTCCTTCGACGTCTCCCTCTTTGAGAAGCTTTTCCGCTTCTGCTTTGTCGGTATAGGTGAAACTGAAAAGGGGATCTTTCTCGGCTTCGATACTTTTTACAGTCGTATTGAACACTTCATCTTCATTTACTTCAACTACGGCAACGGGAATCTTTGAAAAAACAATTTCGTTATTATAAACCTTTCCGAAACCAAGATAGAAAAATGTACCCAAAGCTATCGGAAAGCACATCATCCAGAAGATAAAATCCTTCATGCGGATGTTACTCAGCAATTCATATTTAAGATTATGCAGAAACATTATTGTCCCTCCGTATCTCTCAGCTCTTTACCGGTGATTTCAAGGAACACATCATTAAGCGTAGGCTGCTCTGAATAAATTCTGCCGAGAAGCGTTCCGTAATCGTTAAGTATATTGAGAATATCCATTAGATTATGAGTTCCTCCGCTGCAGTAAACTTCAAGCAGGTTATTCTCAATAGTTGTCTTATAGACATATTCAAGCTCTCTTATACGTTTCAGTGCTTCGTCGGAAAGCTCCATTACCTCAATTTTTATGGTTTCAGTATTGTGTATCATATTTTTAAGTTCATCCTTTGTTCCGACAGCAATACTGTGTCCTTTATCAATAATAGCAATGCGTGTACATATCTGCTCTACTTCTTCCATGTAATGCGATGTGTAGATAACTGTAGCACCTTCGCTGTTGAGCTTCTGTATACCTTCAAGAATCTTGTTTCTGCTCTGGGGATCTACGGCAACAGTGGGCTCATCAAGAATAATAAGATCAGGCTTATGTGCTATTCCGCAAGCTATATTAAGACGCCTGAGAAGTCCGCCCGAAAGTTTTTTAGGATAGAATTTTACGAACTCCTCAAGTCCCGTGAACTCAATCGCTTCCTGAACATATTTCTTTCTTGCCACCTTGTCATTAACATAAAGTCCGCAAAAAAAATCTATGTTCTCGTATACGGTAAGCTCCTCAAGAACAGCAACATTCTGCATAATTACACCGATACGTTTCTTAAGAACGTATGATGTAGGCGTCATTTTTTCACCAAAAATTTCAATATCTCCCTTATCATAAGAAAGAAGTGACAAAAGACAGTTTATTGCCGTTGTCTTTCCGCTTCCGTTTGGTCCGAGAAGACCGAAGATTTCGCCTTTTTTTATTTCAAGATTAAGGTGGTCAAGTGCAACAAGCTCCTTGTAACGCTTGACAAGATTTTCAATTTTAACAACTGTTTCTGACATTTCAGATACCTCCCTACGTTTCTGAATATATTCTAACATATTTCATAAGCATTTGTAAGTGTATAATGTCACAGTTTTAAAATGACAAATGTCACATTATACTGGACAATCATTTTAGCTTATGATATAATATGATTAACGACTAATAAGGAGGCGGAGCTTTTTTTGAAAAAAATTACGGATAAGCTTATTCTCATTATATTCTGTTGTATATTCTGCGGAAGAACAACTCCGGAAATTATCGCTATTCTTGTTGCTACTGCACTTTCGGCGCTGTTTCAATATACTGATAGCAAAAAATTTACATTTGCCGCAGGATTATTGTATATTATTATGTGTACAGTCTTTCCGTCTTTTGCTTTGGCACTTCCGCCTATAATATATGATCTTTACAACTATAAACTTTTTCCACATATTGCCATAGCAGGTGGAATTACTGTATTCATTCTGGCATCAGATCCTTCACTTATCCCCATTCCTATTCTGATGATTTATACTATTGCTGTTTATCTGGCTCACAGAACCTCTACATTTGAAAATCTGTTTAAAAGCTATATAAGCACTGTCGATCATTCTACTGAAGTTACACGTCATCTCAAGGAAAATAATCTCAGACTTACTGAAAGCAAAAACTATGAAGTACACCTTGCAACGCTCAACGAAAGAAACCGAATTGCCCGTGAAATCCATGACAATGTAGGTCACCTGCTTTCACGTTCAATTCTTCATGTTCAGGCACTCAAGCTTATTAACGATGAAAATGTCAGGAAGGATGGTCTGAATGATCTCGCAGGAACGCTCGGAAGTGCTATGGATTCCATCAGACAAAGCGTACATAATCTGCATGATAATTCACTTGAACTTGATTATGCAATAAGAGAAGCTGTCGAGCCCCTGTACGAAAAAGGATTTGACGTCGAATATCAATGCTGCTGCTCTGAAAATGTTCCGGTAAGAGTCAGGCTTTCGCTGATTTCTATTGTAAAAGAATCTGTTTCAAATATAATCAAGCACAGCAGCGGAAATCGTGCATCAATAATCTTTACGGAACATCCCGCCTTCTGGCAGCTTAAAATCGAAGATAACGGAAGCTGTTCCAAAGACATACATGAAAATGGCATAGGTATTTTCAATATGCGTACCCGCATCGAGGAACTCGGCGGTATTTTCAACATCAATTCCGATAAAAATGGATTCAGAATATTTATTTCGATAAGGAAAGATTAATCATGAAAATAATAATTATAGATGATGATAACATAGTTACTGTATCACTTAAAACAATCCTTGAAGCAACAGGCAAAATCACTGTTGCCGCACTCGGACACAGCGGAGAAGAAGCTATTGACCTGTATCGTCTTCACAATCCTGATGTCGTTCTTATGGATATAAGAATGGATGGCATGACAGGTATTGATGCAGGCAGAATTATTCTTTCTGAGGATAAGTCGGCAAAAATCTTGTTTCTTACCACCTTCACAGATGACGAATATATAAAGAACGCGCTTGAAATCGGTGCAAAAGGCTACATACTCAAACAGGATTTTGAAGGAATCGCTCCTGCTCTTGAAACTGTTATGGGAGGTCAGACTGTTTTGGGAGAAACCGTTGTCAGTCATATGCAGCAACAGATGAAACGAGAACAGATAATTCCCGATGGCTCAATGTATGATCTGAATGAAAAGGAAATGCAGCTTATAGGTCTTGTAGCAGAAGGTCTCAACAATAAGGAAATTGCTTCAAACCTTTATCTTAGCGAAGGTACTGTCCGCAATTACCTCAGTACAATCCTTGAAAAACTTAAGCTTCGTGATCGCACACAGCTTGCTGTATTTTACTATAAGAATCTTGCCCCTGATTTTTTTTGAAAAAATTTATCAAAATAATCCTTACAATTGCTCTGCCTATTACTTATGCTAATAAAAAACGCACATAATCCGTCGATCGGTTATGTGCGTTTTTTATTTAAAGGAGATGTAATTATTGATTACATCAATATTTAAATTAATTCAGATCTATGATACGAGCCACGAATTATGCTCTTCAGCTATCCGACCAGAAGAAGCAAAGCATTCATAGCAATGAAAATCAACTCATTCGTCGCTATTGTCCAAGCATAATTATAGCAATATGATGAAAAACACAAGGTCAAGGAATATCAGTGTGCAAACAATAATTCTGTTGCGGTTCCGCTGAGATCTGTTCAAGTGATTATTCTCATTTATAAGCGGTGCAAAGGTTAATATTATAAGTACCGTTTATTATTCCAGCATTTGAAACAAACAACGCGGAATAAGCTTTGAAGCTGCAATTGATGCTCCGAACATAATTGTTGACAAAATGAAACAGCTTTCACTTGTTTCAGCGTGGTATCCTCCTGAAAACGATCTCAACGGTAGAAAAACATCAAGTATGCAAAGAAATTTTTAATTTCTCCGCACAGCAGACTGATTATCAGAAAAGTGATCAGAAGTCCTCCGTTCAGCAGAATGATTTCAGGAGCATATATATAAATGTTTCTGTTTTCGACATCTACTATTTTGTTTCTGATTAACCAAAATATAATATCCATCGCAAAATTATGAAACATTTACCATACCTCACTTCTTTTCAGATTTAACAAGTGTCTTAGAAGTAATGGGCTGATAAAGTGCAAAAACAGAAGTAGTTTCGCTTGATGAAACCGCAAGGTTCTTGAAAGTCTTTTTAATAACATCAGATAATTTTGCTTTCATAACTTTCCTCTCTTTTCTGAAACATCAAAATTATTTCTATTCCGAATTTACTTCCTGTCATTATGGAAATACTATTGGTTGACCTTACAACTTTATTATATCATAAATAAATTGCTTTGTGTCAGATCATGCACGAATTGTCATTTTTTATGCGTAAATTGTATATTGTGTGCGAAAAATGTCGAATAATCTTACATCATCCTGCACTTTTTATGAATTATCCACTCTATTTTTTCCTTAAATACATATAAACTTCATTCTGATAATTTCAGATACAGCAGCGATGAATCGGGCATTTGAGGGAATATTTTGTTCATTGAAATACTGAGAATCAAATATTTTGTTCGATAAATTAATTTTATCACTGTACCATGCAGCTTCAAGTGACATTCTTATCAAACGTTCAACTCTTTTAGGCGAAGTATCGTAAATTTCACCAATAATGCGATATAAATCCTTGACGGATTTATTGGAGCGAATTATATCTGGAAACATGACTGCGGCTTCTCCGATGTAATTAAATCCTTTAAGTTCAGGATCTATCCCCAGATCAATGAGAAATTCTGAGATATACTCAATCAGATATTTGTTATTTGCATTTGAAGTTGTAAGGTGATTATTCATTTTTGTCCTTCCTTTTTAATTTATTGTTACAGCAATCAGGAATTATTACTGTAATATAGTCGTAATTTTTACAGAATGTTTTTTACAAGATTATTCTGAATAAAATCGTCGGTTTTCCTTATAACTTCAGTATAACATATAAATTATAATTTGTATTAAATCTTGCTTGAATTGTCGTTTTTTATGTGCGAATTGTCATTTTTAAAAAAAAGCGTTCTGATTTTCTCGTTTCAAAATCAATATGTTTCCTTGTACATTTATTTGAAATAACTTTCATCAGGTAACTTTTTACAGGCTTGATCTTAACCTCTATAAAAGGTGCATCCTCTTTTTCTGATGCTTCTATGACATTATCCAGAAGGTTTCCGAGAATAGAGGCAAAATGTGCTGAAGCAACGGGACATTCCTCGGGAATTTCGGCATTAATTATAAAAGTAATCTCCTTTTCTTCGGAGGAATACTGCTTGATATTTAGAATTGTATCAACTGTATCATTTCCTGTCTTGTAATAAAAAAATTTTCTGTTCAACAGCTCATTTTCGTTTTTAAGAAAGTTTTTTATCCCCTCTACGTTATTATTATTATTCGCAAGTGTCATCAGATCCGCAATATTATGTTTATAATCATGCAAACTTTTCTTCCAGAGCATAAATGTGTGTTCTGTTTCACTGATCGACTTTTCCAGCATCTGATTTTTAAGCGTTGTAAGTTTTAGTTCCTGTTGATTTTCATAATATTCTGCAAGCTTGAACGTCCCGAAAAAAGACGGTCATAAGCAGTATCAGCATAACTGAGAAGAATAGAATTGAAATAGTCGAATTTGTCGCTTTATCTTTAATTTCGTTAAAGGTTATCAACACAGTGACAAAAAAACATTATAGATGTAATTCCGAACAGAATAAAAAGATATTTCCTCTGAAGCGTTCTTTTCTTTGCAAGTAATTTATTGATAAGAATTACAATCAGTATAAGTACCGTCTTTGAGCTTATTATCGCCAACACACGACACAGCGAAAATTCCTGATATATTTCATTTAACGGTATTTTTAATGTATATGATATAAAATTGATAAATACATTGTCAACGATAGCAATGATCAATAAGAAAATAATTCCTAATATTTATGCTTTCTGCCAATCAGAATATATTATTATAACTGTAAGCAGCATCAGTACAAAACCAATATTCAAAAAGTCGTATGCAGAAAATACATACGACTTTTTCATTTAAATTTAAGACAACATTGCATAAAGCCTAAATGCGTACATAATGCGGTATTGACTTAAAAGCTTATTCTACATTCTTAAGTGCTGTATCCATTGGAATTTTCTTTACACGTCTGAACTGTGCAAATGCAATTACCGAATAAGCAATAATACCGGAAACAATGATTTTCACAAATACAGAGAAAGATAATTCATATGGAATCCAGCCAGAAAATTCAGAGAAAACCAATACGCAGATATATTTCATGATAATATTTGCAAGTGGCATCGTAAGAATAAACGAAATAATTACAACAATACTTGTAGAAACAACATACAGTCCACCTATTTCTCTGTTGCTGTATCCTAAAATCTTAGTCATGGAAATAGACTGTGTGTTCTTTTCAATTACAATTTTGGAAAGCAGGTAAATTATCAGCATGAACATTACAATTCCGAATACATAGAACATATCAAAAATCCCACCCAGAGAATGATTGATCTGATGTCCGACCTTATCCATATCATCTTCTGTAACAATTGTTGCAACGTATAATTTATTGATATCGTCAAGCTTCTTATCGGAAAGATAGCCGTTAAAATAATCCGCTTCGTAGCCAAAAGTTTCATTGAAGAAGCTCTTATCCATATAAACAGCAATTGTAGTCGGGTTATCGTAAATACCTGCAACCTTAAAGCTGAATTTCTTTGTACCATATTCTTCCTTCAGGGTAATTTTATCACCTTTATTGACTCTGAATTTCTGTGAATAGCCCTCTGAAATATAAATGCCTTCTTCAGTATCAATGTCGATGTATTTACTATCCGGAATAAGACCGTAAACAGTCACTCTTTCGCTTTTGACCTTTCCACCGAATGTACTCAGAGTTCCGGCACAATATTTTTCTGCGTCTGTGTTATCAGTTTCAATCGGTACTTTAAGCACATACTGATAATTACTGATGATATTCTCTGAAATAAGCCTGCTGTTTGTGTCAAGCAACTCCGGAAATCCCATACCAAAGAGGAAAATCACATTTGCAAGGAATATTCCTATAACAATAGTAACATAATTCGGAATATTCTGGAGAATTATCCTTATTCTGAAACGGTGCATTATACCGATTCGTGAACTAAGCTTCAATGCCTTTTTACGCTGTCTTGTCTTAAGATCACGTCGGATGAACTTCAAAGGAGAAAGTCTCAGCTTGTATGAAATAATCGCGAGATTGATGACAAACATAATTGCAGCGGGAACAATCGTTGTTTTTATAAATGCTTCTGCACTCGGCTCAGTTTTATAAACCGGTACACTGTAATTTGCATAATAAATATTTTTTGCAATATCTTCAAAAACAGTATATCCGAGAATATTTCCGATAATCGCTGATACAATTACAACAAGCATCGGCATTGCAATATAATGACGGAGAATCTCCCCTCTTGTGTAGCCGGAAGCACGAAGCGTTCCGATAACAGTAGATTCCTTTGCAATTGTGTTATTAGTGGTGATTGCCATTATAAAGGCAAGAATCGCTATTACAAGATACATAAATGCAGTAATGGATACTCTGTCATTACCGGTATCTTCTCCCACAAACCGGATTGCCTGATTGATATACATGGGAATATATTCTGTTATAATTCCGTTTGAAGAAATAATCTCAAGCAGTTCCTCTGACATTTTCTTTGCCTCGTCATCATCAGCAGGAGGATTATTGTATTTCCACGAATAGTTATAATGGAAATCTGTTTTGTCCATTTCATTAAAACCGTTATCATTCATTACGGCAACACCGAATTTTATTGCATCGAACATCATGTCTGACGGATTTTCATATAGGGCACTGTAATCAGAAAGTGCTACAAGTGCAGTAATTTTCAGTTTCTTACCATCGACGGTTAAACTATCCCCTACTTCAAGAGAATTATTATCTGCATACATTCTGTCAATTGCAATTTCATTTATGTTTGCAGGAAGCTTTCCTTCATGAATACAGATTTTGTTGATTTCCTCACGTTTTTTATATATACGGAGCGTGCTGTCAACCTCTCCGGTTTCGCACTCTATATAAAAATTCTCGTAAATCCTGATATCACCGTCTGTTTCAATTTTTTCAAGAGTAGTTTCATCAGCTTCAAAATAGAATTCAAAGTTTCCGTCCTCAATATTGTACTTTTCGAAGCTTTCATTATAAATTTTCATAAGGCTTCCTGAAGCTACAAGAAATCCAGAAACAAATCCTATCAGAATAATCATAAAAGTAAAAATTATCAGGTATTTTCCTGCGTCACTTTTAAGCTCACGGGGAAGCCTTCTGATAAGCGGATTCTTCATATTTCTCCCCCCTTACCAGTCAAGCTCTGTGCGGATATTTTTTCTTTATTTACATAGTTTTTCCTTATCATGCCGTCATGGAGCGTTATGACTCTGTCAGCCATATTTTTGATAGCATCGTTATGTGTAACCATAACAACTGTATTGCCATATTTTTTGTTTACATCCTCAATAAGCTTCAGTATTTCTTTGGAGGTCTTATAATCAAGTGCTCCTGTCGGCTCGTCACAAAGGAGAATATCCGGATTTTTCACTATTGCTCGTCCGATTGCGGTACGCTGCTGCTGACCGCCTGAAAGCTGATTTGGAAGCTTGTGACGATGTTCGTAAAGTCCGAGTGTACGAAGAATATCGTCAACATCAAGTGGATTATCACTCAGATATGCACCAACCTCAATGTTCTCCTTAATATTAAGATTTGGAATAAGATTATACATTTGGAAGATATATCCAAGGTGCTTTCTGCGGTAGATGGATAATGACTTTTCATTCATATCAGCAGTTTTTTCTCCATTTATTGAGATGTATCCGCTATCGGCATTGTCAATTCCACCAATAATATTCAGAAGTGTCGATTTACCAGAGCCTGACGGTCCCAGAAGAACACATATCTCCCCTTTTTCAATAGTGACATCAATACCTTTCAGCACTTCTGTTCTGCTTTCTCCTTCGCCAAAGCTTTTTCTGATACCGTTGATTTCAAGAAACATAATAACAACCTTTCCGGACAATGAAGTCCACGAGTACTATCAACGAAAAAACCGCATACAGCCTTTGCTGTACACGGTATAAAAAAGACGCAGGCACAGCTAAAAGCAGTACATGAGTCTCGTTATTTAAGACAAACCAGACAATTAAATCTTGTCAGTATGTTGATTTGTCACGCTTACGCGCCACTACTCCCTCACAGGTGATTAAGTTGGTGAATACATATTAACATATTTTTCCCGATTTGTCAATAGCTATATCAGAAATTATTATTCATCACTGTCTTACAGCAGGCTGCACAGCTTACCTCAGAGGCTCCAGCTAAAAGAAGAAGCGATGTCAGTTCCGTAAGCGTACTTCCGGTAGTTGATACATCGTCAACAAGCAGAACACGTTTTCCTGCAATATTTTGCGGTTTACGGATACTGTACGCTCCGGCAAGATTCTTTTTACGCATTTCACGGTCAAGAGATTTCTGTTGTTTTGTTTTACGATTTTTAATTACAGTTCCCACAGAAACGGGAATATGAAACCTTCTGCCTATGACTTTTGCAATCAGCTCTGCCTGATTGAATCCCCTTAATGATTGATCACTTTTATACATCGGCACAGGAATTATCATATCAATTCTTTCCAGAACTCCCCGATCAGCAAGACAGTCTGCAAGCTCGTTTCCCATCGCATAATCCGCATTTCCGCATATACCGTCTTTAAGAAGCATTATGGCAGGTCTGGTGTTCTCATCATAAGCAAAAGCCGTTGTAAAGCTTTTGGCACCTTTGATTTCTTCGGAATCAACAATATTTTCCAACTTATCACTACACTCGCTGCAGAATCTGTCCATATATCCGATAACCTCACCACATACAGGACATCTTGCAGGGAAGAAAATATGAAGTATCTTCCTTTTAAGTCTTTCAGACATTGCTTTTTCTCCTTTTTATTTAGGGAATGTATATATTATAACATATCAAAAATATTAATGCAACAGATATCCAAAAAATCACAAAAAATGCCTGTCTGATAACAAATTATATGAAACTATTGAAAATTTCTGTTAACTATGATATAATATTATAAAATAAGTTTGGGAGGGAAGCGATTTGTTACACGGAAAAAGACCGACTATTGGAGTTATTACTGCAAAAGCAACAGACTCAGAACAAAAGCAAATACTCAGCGGAATTCTGACACAGGCTGAAAAAATTGGTGCTGATGTTGTTATTCTGACTAATATTTATGATTATTATCAGTATTATACTGAAATTGAGATTGAAAACAAGATATATGAGCTTATCTCCTCTGAAAAACTTGACGGTCTTATCTTTACGGCTGAATCTATTAACAATGAAGCTCTTACACAGACAATACTCAAACATATAAAAAATCGTACAAAAATCCCTGTTGTTGTAACTGGTGCTGAGATTGAGGGATTTACCTGCATTGATAACGATGTGAAATCAGATTTCATTGATATCGCTCATCATCTTACCGATGTTCATGGCTTTACTAAAATTGATATGCTTGCCGGCTACGAGTGGCATGATTCAAATAAGCTGAGAATAGAAGGAATGTGCAGTGTTCTTAATGAAAACGGTGTTTTATTCGATGAAAATAACGTAATATATGGTAATTACTGGACGGATTCCGGAGAAAAGCTTGCTATGGAATATATTAATGGCACCCGTCCGATTCCGGAAGCTGTTGTATGTGCAAATGATTATATGGCTTTCGGAATAATAGACACATTCTTTGAGCATAATATATATCCTCCGAAAGATATTGCTGTTATCGGATACGAGCATATCGGTGACAGAATATATCACTCCCCTATTCTGACTACTTACCGTCGTAATCGATATGCACTTGGTCAAAAGGCAGTCAACATGGTTTTCAGCGAAATAACTGGTACACCAATGGAAGATATTCCAGTAAACGGATGTATGATATGTGGTGATACTTGCACCTGCGGAGTAAATCGTAATTTCCTCGGAAATGAACTTAATATAATAAGACGTACACAGTTTTATTATAATATGAATTTCAGCGGAAATTTTGAACAGAGATCTTCATCATGCCGTTCACTTGATGAATATATAAATGTCCTCAGAGAGTTTTCTTTCCTTATAAGAGATGTTGATGGAATATACCTCTGTCTCTACGAAAACTGGTGTTCACAGGGAAGAACTACTTCGCTGGAGGAAAACTCAAATTCTGAAACAATGGTGTGTTACAGAATCATTAGTCCGGAGAAAGTCGACGATAAGCCTTTATTTTTCACAAGAGGTTCACTGTGTCCATCAGAGCTACCCGGAAGCGGCGGAAAAGGGTTTTATTATTTTGTTTCTATTTTTTCAGCAGGAACAGATCTTGGTCATATTATTCTTCAGTATACCCATCCTGACGTTTTTGATCCTATTTTTATTGACTGGCATCAGGCGGCTATAAACGCTCTATGTAGCTTACAGATGAGAAATGATATCAATCTTCTTCTGGAATGCCGCAATCTTTCTGAATTTCATGATTCAGCAACTGGTCTGTACAATAAAGCTGGTCTTATCCATGAGCTTGATATGGTATCAAAACATTCTTCTGAGAATGATAATCTGCTGATTATTCTTATCCGTACCAGTCTTTTCAATAATGATATCAGAATAGACGAACAACATTCTGCCGTAAGAATTGATACCGAACTTTCGGATAATTTCAGGCGACTTACATATAATTCAAAAGAGTTTCTTGCCAAAATTTCCGATAAGCTTTATGCTTTTGCTGCTATCGGTAATTATAATGACGATATTTCAGAACTAATAATTGATAAAATTAATGCTGTAATTTGTCATTCCCCTTTATATATCCAGAAATGCGGAATAGATTCTTATGTATGTGCTGCATCAGTTGTTCCATATGTTGGTGTTGATGTGGATAGGCTTATCAAGAAACTCAGTGATGATCTTACAGAAAAAATAAGAATCTTGTCTGTGAAGCGTGAAAACTCTCAGTACTGTGCTTTCCTGAACACACGAAGTATGATGTATCTTAACCCAAATGAGGATTGGGACGCTCAGAAACTATGCCGTGATTATCATCTCAGCTATGGGCATTTCCGTGCCACATATAAAGATTTTTTCGGAACAAGCTTCCACAAGGATCTTATAGCAAGCAGAATCACATACGCTAAATACCTTCTTATTACAACATCAGTCAGCCTTTCAACTATTGCCTATAAGTGTGGTTATGACGATGAAAAATACTTTATGAGACAATTCCGCCAGATTACCGGATTTACTCCGAATAATTACAGAGATGCAAAAAATTACACATAGAGGGTGGTTTATTGAAAATTGGAATTTTAGGAACCGGAATAATTGCTGGAAAAATGGCTGAAACTATCAATCAGATGAAAGGTGTACAGCTCTATGCGGTTGCTTCAAGAAATGTAAATAAAGCAGGTGAATTCGCAGATAAATATTGTATTCCAATGTATTATGGCAGCTATGAATCCCTTGCTGAAGATGAGAATGTTGATCTTGTGTATATTGCAACACCGCATTCACGACACTATGAGGATGCAGTTATGTGCCTTGAAAAAGGACGCAACATACTCTGCGAGAAGCCTTTCACCATAAATAAAGCTCAGGCGGAAAAAGTATTCTTACTTGCAGAAGAAAAAGGTCTTTTCGCCGGTGAAGCTATGTGGACACGTTTTATGCCTATGCAATTTATACTTGATAAAATACTGTCTGAAAAAACGATTGGCGAAATTATCTCTGTTACTGCGAATACAGGATATTCAATCTCCGGAATAGAACGCATAAAAAATCCTGAACTTGCCGGCGGAGCACTCCTTGATATTGGTATTTATCCTATTAATTTTGCAGTTATGGTTTTCGGACATAATATAACGGATATTCAGTCTTCATGTATAAAGAATGAATTCGGTGTGGATATACAGAACAGTATAATTCTTACATTTGATAAATCAA
This sequence comes from Ruminococcus sp., assembly GCA_017516465.1. Classification (GTDB taxonomy): domain Bacteria; phylum Bacillota; class Clostridia; order Oscillospirales; family Ruminococcaceae; genus Ruminococcus. The sequence continues at coordinate 18,966 of JAFXCR010000022.1, read as the reverse complement.
GAACAGCTCTGCTTCATAGCACAGTATGTGCAGATACCGATCTTATGGGAATTATATATGGCGATAAAGGTCGCATCGAATTCAGGAATATCAATAATTGTGAAGGCATAACAGTTATACATAATAACGGAAAGAGGAAAGAATATATTACTCCGCAGCAGATATCTGGATATGAATATGAAGTAACTGCTGCCTGCCGTGCTGTTGCTGAAGGAAAAACAGAATGTCCGGAAATGACTCATAGTGAGACGCTTTTTATCCTTGAGCTGATGGATAGTCTCCGAAAAAAATGGGGTATCATTTATCCCTTTGAATGAATTGATGATTAAGGTGAATCCGTTTCAGGGTTCACTTTTTTATTGCTTTACCAATCATGCCGAGTATTTGATGGCAAGGTTTAGTTTGGGGAACAATATTGTCAGGATAATATATTTTTCATATTATAGTATATAGATACAATAATCTCTGCGGTTGTGTGAAAAGTTTAACGTTTTCACAATTGACATATCTGTCGGGATGTGGTAAAATATAAAAATACAGCAATCTGCTTGCAGGAGGAATTTATATGAATATACCCGAAATTTTTGCGGAAAATGTTTTTAATGACGAGGTTATGAAAACAAGACTTCCTAAAAATATTTATAAAGCTCTTTTAAAAACCATAAATAACGGTATCACTCTGGATATGACTACCGCTGATATCGTTGCAAATACCATTAAAGACTGGGCTATCGAAAAAGGGGCAACACATTATACTCACTGGTTCCAGCCGCTGACGGGATCTACTGCCGAAAAGCATGATTCGTTTATCAATACAACTCCGTATGGTAACGCAATTATGGAGTTTTCTGGAAAAGAGCTTGTCAAAGGTGAACCTGACGCTTCCTCGTTTCCTTCTGGCGGACTCAGACAAACAAGCACCGCAAGAGGATATACAGCTTGGGATCCTACATCATACTGCTTCGTAAAAGAAGGCAGCCTTTATATTCCTACCGTTTTTGTTTCATATACCGGAGAAATTCTTGATAAAAAAACTCCCCTTCTGCGTTCTATGGACGCACTCAGCAGATCAGCCGTACGATTCATGAAAATATTCGGTAATGACAGGGTTACAAGAGTAACATCCACTGTTGGTGCTGAACAGGAATATTTCCTTATTGATAAAAATATGTACGATCAGCGTGAGGATCTTATCCTTACAGACAGAACTCTCTTTGGTGCAAATCCTCCTAAAGGACAGGAGCTTGACGACCAATATTTCGCAAATCTCAAACCGAGAGTTGCGGCATATATGGCTGATCTTGATATGGAATTATGGAAGCTTGGTATATACTCAAAAACAAAGCACAATGAAGTAGCTCCTGCACAGCATGAAATGGCACCGATATTCACAACATCAAATCTTGGAACTGATCAGAATGAACTTACAATGGAGGTTATGAAAAAGGTTGCTCTGAGGCATAATCTTGTATGCCTCCTTCATGAAAAGCCGTTTGAGGGCGTGAATGGTTCAGGTAAGCATAACAACTGGTCTATGTCTTCTGATGACGGACAGAATCTTCTTGATCCCGGCGATACACCTATGGAGAATCTTCAGTTCCTAACAATTCTCTGTGCTCTTATCAAGGGTGTTGATGAATATGCTGATCTTATGAGAATTTCTGCCGCATCTGCCGGAAATGATCATCGTCTTGGTGCAGATGAAGCACCTCCTGCAATAGTTTCAATGTTTCTTGGTGAAGAACTCGATGCTGTATTACAGGCTATCGAAGAAGACGGAGTATACAAGACACAGACAAGTACATTTGAAATCGGTGTAAATGCACTGCCTTCCTTCCCTAAGGATTCAACTGACAGAAACAGAACCTCTCCTTTTGCATTTACAGGAAATCGTTTTGAATTCCGTATGGTTGGTTCATCTGATAATATCGCCTGCCCCAATGCACTCCTTAATACAATCGTGGCCGAGGAATTAAGCTGGTTTGCAGACGCTCTTGAACCATTTATGGGCAGTGATAACTTTGAGTCGGAAGTCAAAAATCTTCTTAAAAAAGTACTTAAAAAACACAGACGTATAATCTTTAACGGCGATGGATATTCTCCAGAATGGGTAAAAGAAGCTGAACGCCGAGGCCTTCCAAATTATACATCTACTGTTGACTGTCTCCCTCACTATACAGACGAGAAAAATATAAAGATATTCCGTAAATTCAACATCTATACACCGAATGAGCTTAAAGCAAGAACGGAAGTGCTTCTTGAAACTTATTCCAAGACAATAAATATTGAGGCACGCACTATGGTTGAAATGGCAAGAAAGAAACTTCTTCCAGCTACATTTGATTATATTCAGCATGTATGCAGTTCGATCTCACTGAAAAAACAGATTGGTATGAGCTGCATTTCAGAAGAAAAAATTGCTTCAAAGCTCAATATTCTTGCTGACAGCTTCTACGATTCGATTGAAAGACTTGAAACACAGCTTGAATCAGCTTGTAAGATTAGCAATATTCAAAAGAGAGCTGAGTATTTCCATGATTATGTTCTTGCAGAAATGACTATTATGAGAAACATTGCTGATGAAGTTGAAATGAATATGCCATGCGATAAGTGGCCAATTCCAACATATACCGCAATGATCTACAATATATAACATCTGCACCAGTCTCACACTGCTTATGCAGTGTGAGATTTTTATATCTTGAAAATACTTGACCTTTTTTCTATTTTATGATATTATAGGTGTGTTGACATTTAAAATGAAAGGAAATATTATGCAGTTTAATGAACTTAATTTGTCTCAGGAGCTTCTTGACGCTGTCGATGAACTTGGTTATCAGGAAATGACAGAAATTCAGCAGCAGAGTATTCCACTTCTGCTGGAAGGCTCAGATGTTGTAGGTCTTTCAAATACCGGAACAGGTAAAACAGCTGCTTTTGGTATCCCGGCTGTGGAAAGCATAACTGAAGCTGATAGAAAACGTGTTGCGGTTCTTATACTCTGCCCTACCCGCGAGCCTGCAATGCAGGCGGCAGACGAAATGCGAAAATATGCTAAATTCAAAAAATGTGTAAGAATATGTGCTGTTTTTGGCGGTGCAAGCATGGAAAAACAGATACATGAACTTAAAAGAGGTGCAAATATCGTTATTGGTACTCCAGGACGTGTTCTTGATCACATCCGTCGTCGTACCCTTAAACTTGATAATCTCAGATGTCTTATTCTTGATGAAGCTGATGAAATGCTGAACATGGGATTCCGTGAAGATATTGAATCTGTACTTGCTGAATCACCTGAAGAAAGACAGACTGTTCTTTTTTCAGCAACCATGCCGCCTGAGATTCTGGCAATAACAAAAAAATACCAGAATAATCCTGTTAAAGTGAAAATAAAATCAGCTCAGAAAACTGTGGAATCAATCCAGCAGTTCTATTTTGAAGTTCCTATGGGCAGAAAAACTGACGCTCTGAAGCTTCTTCTTGCCGCATATTCTCCATCCTCGGCTATGATATTCTGCAATACAAAGGCAATGGTTGATCAGCTTACTGAAGAACTTATAAAAAGCGGCTTCCGTGCAGCCGGTATTCATGGTGATATGAAGCAGGTTCAGCGTACCCAAGTTATGAACGGTTTTAAAAGTAAAACCACAGAGATTCTTGTTGCAACTGATGTCGCTGCAAGAGGAATTGATGTCAATGACATTGATGCTGTTTTCAATTATGATCTTCCACAGGATAATGAGTATTACATCCACCGAATCGGACGTACAGGACGTGCAGGAAAAAAGGGTGCAGCATACACGATTATAAGCGGAAGACGTCAGCTCTATGATCTAAGAACTATTGAAAAATTCATCCGTGCAGAGATAAATCAGCTTCCATTACCTGACAAGGATGAAATTACAGCGATGAAAATGGAATCCATCATCAAAGAAATCGCTGGAGCTGAGTCAGTACATCAGGCATATATGATTCTTGACAGACTTGCAGCTCTTGGAATCGACAGCAGAGAAGCATCAGCACGTCTTATAAGCTGCAAAATCAAGGAAGCTACTGAAAATCTTCCGGAATTCAAGATACCTGTACCTCTTAAGCGTGGAAGAAGAAAGGACTGCAAAACAGTCAGGGTGGATATCAATATTGGAAGAAACAAACGAATTGCTCCTAATTTTATCATAGGTGCTCTTACAGATGCAACTGGTATGTCCGGACGTGATTTTGGTAAAATTGATATCTACGATACTCACACAACAGTTGAAGTTCCGGAAGCTGAATCTGAATATATTATCGACAGTACAAATCCCATGAGGATAAATGGTCATAAGGTAGAAGTAAAGCTTCTGAAAGAAGATAATATCAGAGAGATAAAGGCTCAGAAGCCTGCTTTTGACCGTCGGAAATCTGCTTATGGAAACAGAAAAAAACAAGATGTATTTTCTGATTACATACCAAACCGAAAAAAAAGAACCAAAAAAAGACATTAAGGAGATGTAAATATGGCTAAGGATAAAAAATCCGGTAAAAATTCAGAAAATGGAAACAAATTATGGCTCAGAATAGTTATGCTGTTTATTGCTTTCCTTATGCTGCTGAGCGTATTGATACTTCCGTTTATTTCATAATTCAAAACAGGGCTTATGCCCTGTTTTTTTATGCCCGACTCTTTCTGACATATTTTTCAGGATGTCCGCATTATAATAGTATTAAGGCAATACTTATTTAATGAATGAAGAAGGTGTAATCATGCAGACAATATACATAGACGTACTGATAATCCTGAATGTATATGTCAACTTTTTTCTGCTGAAAATTACTTCTTCTTTTACTCATTTCCCACTTAAAACATGGAGATGTATTACTTCATCCTTCTATGGAAGTATATATTCGCTTTTGATTCTTATTCCGGACATAAGCGAAACAATTGTGACTATTATAAAGCTTGCAGCTGCTGTGACTATTATTATGATCGCTTTTGGCATACATGGAAAAAAACGTCTTTTGCTCAATACAGCAGCTTTCTTTTCTGCAAATTTTATTCTTGCCGGAACAGTATATGCTGTATATTCATGGTTTTCTCCTGAGTTTATACACATGGAAAATTCCTATTTTTATATTGATTTTTCGATAACCATACTTCTTGTTACTACTGCCATAATGTATCTGGCAATTTTACTTATAAGACGGTTTTCTTTCAGGATTAATTCTGAATCCGGAGAATATCGGGTATCTATACGTTACAGAGACAAGTTTATACAGCTTTCCGGACTTGCCGATACAGGAAATGTTCTGACTGATCTGTTTACAGGAGTTCCCGTTGTTGTATGTGATTCTGACAGTTTTCCGGACATATCTGTTATGCCTGATAAGATTCCCAAAGGATTCAGGCTTCTTCCATGCGGTACCGTCAGCGGTAATGGAATGCTGCCGGTATTTCGTCCGGATGAAGTTATCATTTCAGACAGCATCAGCGGTGAGAAAAAATTGGTAAATGTTATGATAGGTCTGGGAAAAAGCAGTGGTAAAGCAATATTTAATCCGGATATTTTAAAAAAGTAAGGAGAACATTATGAAAGTCATCAAAAGTATCAAATCAAAGCTTATCAGTATTTTTACCGGAAGTGTTTTTTATATAAACGGACCGGATACTCTTCCTCCTCCTCTTTCAAAGCAGGAAGAAGAAAAGATTTTTATTCGACTAACAGAAAACGATCAGTCTGCTCGTGATACACTTATTGTTCATAACTTACGTCTTGTCGTATATATAGCAAAAAAGTTTGAATCAACCGGAGTTGGTCTGGAGGATCTTGTATCTATTGGAACAATAGGTCTTATCAAGGCGGTAAACACATTCTGTACAACTAAAAATATCAAGCTTGCAACATACGCTTCACGCTGTATAGAAAATGAAATTCTAATGTTTCTGCGTAAATCCTCACAATACCGCAATGATCTTTCCATTGACGAGCCACTTAATATAGATTACGACGGAAATGAACTCTTGTTGTCTGATGTCCTCGGAACTGAGGAGGATATCGTCAACAAAGGAATAGAAACAGAAGCGGAACGTGAAATTCTACGTGAGGCAGTAGCAGGTCTTTGTGATCGTGAACGTGAAATCATGGAAATGCGTTTCGGACTAATAAACGGCAAAGAGCTTACTCAGAAGGAAGTAGCAGATCAGATAGGAATTTCACAGTCGTATATTTCACGGCTTGAAAAAAAGATAATTAAAAAGCTTCGTGTAAAGCTTGAAAGCATTACATAATGAAATAGGCTGACGTAACAAATACGTCAGCCTGTATTTTATGGTTCACAATCGATTGCAGTGCCTGTTCGGAGACTTTCCTGACAATCAAGATATCGCTGATTAGAGCTTCCTCTGAAACGGATATTCCAGTCCTTCTGTTCAATGATAAAAGGACCGTCGATAAGAAAATCAGTCACTTCAAGCAGATCCTTCCAGTGATTTGTTTTACGTTCAGACCAAAGCTTTTCAAATGTATATCCAGTATACGTGATTATGTTCAGTCCCATTGACCTGATTTTCTTTCCGAGATGTGCCAGTGCTTCTGCCTGACAGAAAGGCTCTCCCCCACTGAATGTCACTCCGTCCAATAGCGGATTTTTTTTGATTTTTTCAAGCAGTTCGTCAGTGTTAATCACTGTGCCTCCGTTGAAATCATGAGTGTGGGTATTGTGACAACCCTCGCAGTGATGAGGACATCCCTGAGTAAATATTGTAAACCTTATTCCGGGACCATCAACTATTGAGTCGTTGACGGTTCCGGCAATTCTTAATTCCATTTGATCACCTTATACATCGTGCTTTACCCTGTCGGATTCTTCAGTTCTTTTTGCATTGTTGAATCTATCGAGAGTTCCTACAAGATATCCTGTAATACGTCTGATTCTATCAAAAGCAACCGTGTCTGTATGCTCTTTTCTGCCGCAGCAGGGACAGGTATCACCAATTATACCTGTATATCCACAGCAGGGATCTCGGTCAACAGGATGGTTGATTGCACCATATCCTATACCAGATTCCTTCATACAGCGAACAATTTTTTCAAATGCTGTGAGATTTTCAAGCGGATCACCGTCAAGTTCAATGTAACTAATGTGACCGGCGTTCGTAAGCTCATGGTAGGGGGCTTCAATCTTTATCTTGTCATATGCACTGATGGGATAGTAAACAGGTACATGGAAGGAATTTGTATAGTAATCACGATCAGTAACACCCTCGATAACACCATATTTCTTGGCATCCATGCGGATGAAACGACCGGAAAGTCCTTCGGCAGGAGTGGCAAGAAGTGAGAAATTCAGACCTGTTCTCTTGGATTCTTCGTCGATTCGGTTTCTCATGGCAGTGATAATTTCAATACCAAGCTCACGGGCGTCATCGTTCTCGCCGTGATGCGATCCTATCAAAGCCTTAAGACATTCTGCAAGACCGATAAATCCGACAGAAAGAGTTCCGTGCTTCAGTATCTCACCAACTGTATCATCGGGAGAAAGCTTATCGGAATCTATCCAGATACCTTGTCCCATAAGGAACGGAAAGTTTCTCACACGCTTCTGACACTGAATCTGGAAACGATGCTTAAGCTGATCTATTGCGAGATCCATCATGTTTTCAAGCATATCAAAGAAATGTCCGACATTATGGTCAGCCTTAATAGCAAGACGAGGAAGATTAATAGATGTAAAGCTGAGATTTCCTCTGCCAGTAACAATTTCTCTGGACGGATCATATGTGTTGCCGATAACTCTTGTACGGCATCCCATGTAAGCAATTTCTGTATCAGGATTACCGTCCTTGTAGTATTTCAGATTGTAAGGTGCATCAATAAATGAGAAGTTAGGGAAAAGTCTCTTTGCAGAAACTCGGCAGGCGAGCTTGAAGAGATCATAGTTCGGATCAGTAGGGTTATAATTTATACCTTCCTTGATCTTAAAGATATGGATTGGGAATATAGGTGTTTCGCCGTTTCCGAGACCTTTTTCCTGAGCAAGAAGAACATTCTTGATAATCATTCTGCCCTCAGGTGAGGTATCTGTACCATAGTTGATGGAGCTGAACGGAGTCTGTGCACCGGCACGGCTGTTCATTGTGTTAAGGTTATGGATAAGTGCTTCCATTGCCTGATATGCAGCACGATCGGTTTCCTTTTCAGCATTTTTTATTGCGAAAGCCTGAATTTTCGCGATAGTTTCTGCATCAGCGTACTGTGAAAGAAGTTCAGCTTCTTTTTCCTGATATCCGTTGTCGCCGGCAAGTATCGGGATAAGATCGTACTTTTCACTTATCTCATTGAGGATATTTTTTGCGATCTCCTGTTCATTTTCCAGACCACATATAAGTGAAAGTGCTCTTGCGATATTCTGAGAATAACGTGCCTTATAGGTTTTCTTGATTCCGTCAGCCATAGCGTAATCAAAGGTAGGGATACTCTGACCACCATGCTGATCATTCTGGTTTGACTGGATAGCTATGCAGGCAAGTGCGGAGTAGCTTGAAATATCGTTGGGTTCTCTGAGGTAGCCATGACCTGTTGAGAAACCGTTTGTAAAGAGCTTTTTGAGATCAATCTGAGCACAGGTAGTTGTAAGTGTGTAGAAATCAAGATCGTGAATATGTATATCACCCTCACGGTGAGCCTTAGCGTGTTTGGGATTAAGTACATACATTTCATAATATTCCTTAGCAGAAACAGAACCATATTTGAGCATAGTACCCATAGCGGTATCGCCATCGATATTTGCATTCTCACGCTTTATATCACTGTCTTTAGCGGAACTGAATGTAAGTTCATTGAGGACAGACATAAGATTTGTTTTCATTTCTCGTGAGCGTGTGCGCTCGTAACGATAAAGGATATAAGCCTTAGCTGTCTTTGCATGACCATTTTCGATAAGAGTTTTTTCTACAAGATCCTGAATCTCCTCAACCGTAGGAACACATCCGGGATTTTCTTCTTCAAAAATCCTGCACACCTTAGCAGCTACATCCATAGCGGTGTTAAGATCAGTTCCGCCACATGACTGAGCAGCTTTAAAGATAGCATTTGCGATTTTTTCTATATTGAAGGGGACTTTTCTGCCGTCTCTTTTTATAATATGAATTATCATTTTACTTTTACCTCCTATACTATATATAGTATCTCGCTTTCTTTGTTTCTATATAAGTATAACCCATAAAAATAGATATGTCAATTGTATATTATAACGATAAACTAACTGTAATTAACTAATATTTCTTGTATTTTGCATTAAATATCTTTTAATTAAAACGATTTTAGCTATATTACGTTAATTTTTATTTCTGATTTTATAAACAACTGCCCTACTATATATAGTAGGGCAGTTGTTTTTATGGAACTGTATGAGTTCTGATATAATCACTGATTTTTTTGTATGCTGCTTCTGAAAGAGTGCCCGTTTCAGAATTCCAGTATTCATCGGCAAGTCTGCCTTCTGCTGTTGCCTTGAGAGCAGTATTAGTATCAATACAGTAAACTCCCGTTTTCTTTGCGATATCAAGAAGCTTGCTGTTATACTGATTAATAAGATCATTTGTTACAGTTTCAGTATCGTAAATAACCGGTGGCAGCTGCATGATATATATTCTCATATCCGGCAGATAATCATGAAGATCATCAACAAGAGCAGAGTAGCTGCTGATCATGTCGTCAACTGAAGAAGTACCGATATCACTGCCAAGCATCAGATAAAGAATATGCGGTTTCTTGAACTGGATTATTTCGTAAACCTTGATTGTGCCATAGTCCGAAACAACCTGAGTATTAAGACATCCTGCTGCGTTAAGCTCAGTACTGCCGATAATATCGTTGAGCGAAGTATAATCACCCATTGCAAGAAGAGTTGAATCAGTAACAAGGCAGCAGCTGTCAAAATACGTAGCGTCAACAGCTTCAGATTGAGGAATCGGATTTACCTGTGCAGCCGGTGCAGACTGAGTTGCTACTTCGGGAATTTCAGTTTCAGGATTATTTTCCGTATTACCATCAGGCTGCTCCTGAACAACTGATTTCTTAGTTTTTTCATCTTTGAGAAAATCATCCTGTGTATTAGCGGCGATCATATATAATCCAAAGCACAATGCAAATGAAAGTATAAATATTACAATAAGCATTCCGAAGTTGAACTTTACTTTCGGGCGGCTTCGTTTTTTACTTGAAATATGTCTTACAGTTCTTTTTTTCGCCATATTTTCTCCTCATCCTTATCCAAAAATATCGTAATTTTCGTATATATTTATTATACCTCTTTTCTACGGATTTTGCAAGGCTTTTTTCTTTTTTTGTATAATTTTATTTTTCACTTGCAAAATCATATAAAATGGAGTATAATATAATTAATATGAAATTCATGGAGGTATAAATATGACTTACAAAGAAAGCTTTATTAAATTCATGGTGGACTGCGGTGTTCTTACATTCGGAGAATTTACACTTAAAAGCGGCAGAAAGGCTCCTTACTTTATAAATTGCGGAAACTACAAGACAGGTGCCCAGCTTGCCAAGCTCGGTGAATACTATGCAGAATGTATCCATGAGAATAATATCCCTGTTGAAACTCTTTTCGGACCTGCTTACAAGGGAATTCCACTTGCAGTATCAGCTGTTGTAGCTCTCAGCAACAAGTTTGGTATTGACGTTTCATATTGCTTTGACCGCAAGGAAGCTAAGGATCACGGCGAAGGCGGTATGTTCGTCGGTAAGACTCTCACTGATGGCGAAAAGGTTGTTATCATTGATGATGTTATGACTTCCGGAAAGGCACTCCGTGAATCCATGCCTAAGCTTGAATCTGCTGCTAAGGTTAATGTTACCGGAATGGTAATCACTGTTGACCGTATGGAAAAAGGTACAGGCGAACTTTCTGCTGTTCAGGAAGTAAAACGTGATTTTGGCGTGACTGTTTATCCTATTGTTACTATGGAGGATATCATCGACGCTATCAGAAATGAGATCGTTCCCGGTAAGGAATACCTTGACAAAATGATTGAATACCGCAATACATATGGTATCAGCAAGTAACTTTTATTTAATAAAAAAACGGATTCCAGTACGGAATCCGTTTTATTGTTATTACTTGAATACTGCGAGAAGGAATCCGGCAGCAATTGCTGAACCGATAACTCCGGCAACGTTTGGTCCCATTGCGTGCATGAGAAGGAAGTTTGAAGGATTAGCCTTCTGTCCTTCTGATTGTGCTACACGGGCAGCCATAGGAACGGCTGAAACTCCGGCAGAACCGATAAGAGGATTTACCTTTCCGCCTGTAAGCTTGTACATAAGCTTACCGACAAGAAGTCCGCCGATAGTTGAGAAACAGAATGCTGTAAGTCCGAGACCAACAATCTTGATTGTTTCCAGTGAAAGGAAACGTGAAGCAACTGTTGTTGCACCAACTGAAATTCCGAGGAATACAGTAACAATATTCATAAGACCATTCTGTACTGTATCTGAAAGTCTTTCAGTAACTCCGCATTCTCTCCAGAGATTTCCGAGCATAAGACAGCCTACGAGAGGAGCTGTTGAAGGCAGAAGAAGAATTACAAACAAAGCAACAATGATAGGGAAGAGAATCTTCTCTGTCTTTGATACCATACGGGACTGTTCCATCTTAACCTTACGCTCCTTCTCTGTTGTGAGAAGTCTCATAATAGGCGGCTGAATCATAGGAATAAGAGCCATGTATGAATATGCGGCAATTGCAATAGGTCCGAGAAGCTCAGGCTTCAGCTTTGATGTAAGGAAGATAGCAGTAGGACCGTCAGCACCACCGATGATACCGATAGAAGCAGCAGCGTTTCCGTCAAATCCAAGACATACAGCACCGAAGAATGCAAGGAATACACCCATCTGTGCAGCGGCTCCGAGAAGCAGGCTCTTTGGATTTGAGATAAGTGGACCGAAGTCTGTCATAGCACCGATACCCATAAAGATAAGTGAAGGATATACACCAGCCTTGACGCCTATGTAAAGAATGTCAAGAAGTCCGCCATTACGGAGAATAGCTCCATAGCTGTGGTAATCAGGATGCTCAGAGTCAAGGAAGTTATCCCAGAGATCAAGATGATAGAGAGCATCAGCTGATGCAGGACTGAAATATGAAAGGTTTACAAGGAGACATCCGAACGCAATTCCTACGAGAAGAAGCGGTTCGAACTGTTTCTTGATACCGAGATAGAGAAGAACACATGAAACTGCAATCATGATAAGATTCTTCCATCCCCCGTCAACAAGAAAGCTGTGGAAACCGGAATCGTTCCACAAGGTTTTGAGGGTTTCAAGAATATCCATAAATTGCCCTCCTTATGCGATTATGATAAGCGGAGAGCCTGTATCAACAACGGCACCCTTGCTTGTTACAACCTGTGCAATTGTACCGTCCTTGGGAGCAACGATTTCGTTTTCCATTTTCATAGCTTCAAGAACAACGAGGAGCTGACCAGCCTTGACTGTATCACCCTGATTAACCTCAACTCTGAGGATGTTTCCAGGCATTGGAGCAGCAACTGTTTCGCCAGCTGCAAGATTTACAGGAGCAGCCGGTGCGGGAGCAGCAGTTGGTGCAGCAGCAACAGGAGCAGCTGCGGGAGCGGCAGCAGCCGGTGCAGGAGCAAGTGCCTCGTATTCGTCAAGGAGGACTGCCTTACCGTGCTCAACCTCAACTTCGTATGTTTTACCGTTAAGTGTTACTTTATACTTCATGGTTATTTAACCTCCTTAATTGAAATAAAGTGAAGCTCATTAAGTGGCTTCTGCATTTTGTCAGCAACGATAGCCATAATCATTGCAGCTTCCTTATCGGGAACGTCAAAAAGCTTCACATGACCGGCTGAACCGGGTGCAAGCGGCTTTTCTGCGACAGGAGCAGGAGTATTCTTTGTTGATTTGTTCTCAGCTTCCTTTGCAGCCTTTTCTTTTGCGTCTTTTGCTTTGAAGATAGCTCCGGTACAGTAGAGCACAATCATGAGAATGAGGATACCGAAAAATACGACAGAATAACCGAAAACGGCTGTAATTCCGGCATCAGCAATGCTGATATCCTTAGCTTCATTTTCTGACTCTTTTGTAGTCATTTCAGTTGTTTCCTGTATTGCTTCATTGAGGAAAATTGCTGTCGGTTCGTCAGCACCGCCGATAATTGCAACATCAAGCGTGGTGTTTTCTAATTCCATAAAGCAGCCTCCTTACATTTCCTCGATGGTATAAACTGCTTCATTTTCCTCCTGAGCCTTGCGGTTTTTAAGGAAGTTTATTGTCTGATCAGGATAGCAGATGTAGCTCATTACATCTTCCTCACAGCGGCAGAGATCGCCAAGTGCTTCCTTCGCTGCCTTGAAGTCCTCGCCTGTGCGCTTCTTGTCCTCGTCACGGCAGTCAACAGGCTTTGCATCGCCGAGAACCTTCTTGGAAAGCTCTGCATCAATAGGAGCAGGAGCAATACCGTACTCACCCTTGATGTAGTTCTTAACTTCCTTGGAAATATTCTTGTAACGCTCGCCGATAAGTACGTTTGTTACAGCCTGATTTCCAACCATCTGTGAAAGAGGAGTTACAAGCGGAGGATATCCGAGATCAGCACGAACCTTCGGGATTTCAGCAAGAGCTTCATCGAACTTGTCCATTGCGTGCATATCAGTAAGGTTAGCGATCATATTTGAAAGCATACCGCCGGGAACCTTATAAACAAGTGCCTGAGCATCTGTATTAAGGCTTTTGGGGTTAAGCTGACCGTTGTCAACATACTTCTGCTTTACAGGCTTGAAGTAGTCGTTTACCTTATTAATGATATCTTCGTTGAGTCCTGTATCAATTCCGTACTGCTGGAGAGCATAGAACATTGTCTCGGTTGAAGGCTGTGATGTACCGCCTGAGAATGAAGAACAAGCAGTGTCGATAACATCAATTCCGGACTCGATAGCCTTCATGATTGTCATATAAGCCATACCTGTTGTACAGTGAGTATGGAGAACGAGAGTCATATCACCGATAGCGTCCTTGATTCCCTTGATAAGGTGCTCTGCTTCATAAGGTGACATAGTTCCCGCCATATCCTTAAGACAGATTGTATCAAATCCCATTTTTTTGAGATCCTTACACATTTCGATATACTTGTCCACAGTATGTACAGGGCTCTGTGTATAGGAGATACAGCCAGAAGCAACAGTTCTCTTTGTTGCATATTTCTTTGTAGCGTTAAGAGCTGTCTCGATGTTTCTGAAATCGTTAAGAGCGTCAAAGATACGGATAACGTCAATACCGTTCTTGATAGAAAGCTCGATGAACTTCTCTACAACATCATCATGATAGTGCTTGTAGCCAAGAAGATTTTGACCTCTGAGAAGCATCTGAAGTCTTGTGTTGGGAAGAAGTTTTCTCAGATTACGAAGTCTCTCCCATGGGTCTTCGTTGAGATAGCGGAGACAGGAATCAAATGTAGCTCCTCCCCAGCATTCGATTGAATAATACCCCGCTTTATCCATATCGGCGAGGATATCCTCATAATCCGAATATGGAAGTCGTGTTGCCATCAGTGACTGATTTGCGTCACGCAGTACGGTTTCTGTAAGTTGTACTTTTTTCATGTACAGGCCTCCTCAAATTATATATCTGTCCGCATTTTTATAATCAGACAGTACTTTACTATAAGTGAATATGTAATTTTTCGCAAATTACACCATTCTAAATAATTATATCACATTATAATAAAAATTTCCACTGTTTTTTCATTTTTTTTCAGAAGATTTTTAGCAATAAAAAAAAGATTTTTTTACACCCACCCTTCTGCTGTTAATAGATAAAAAGTTCATAATAAATCATTCCTCCGGAATCGAATTTCAAATTAATTTGCAGTCAAGCAGCTGTAAAATACTGTCAGCATCATTATATCCAATGGATTTAACTCTGAATTTTGATGCTTCCTCCCCTTCCAACCACAATATAATATTACAACGTCCGCCGATTTTCTGGAATATTGTCTGTTCAGTTCCAAATTTCACAATCTTCTTACGATCTGAAATAACAGTATGAAATCCAGACCATTTACAGCATTTCACCATTATTTTATCATCATATACCGATATTCCGCTTGTGATAAAAGCGACTGATTTCACAATTATAAACCATGCGGATGGAATTTCAATCATAATCGCTACAAAGAAAGTAAGCGAATAAAACAATGGAAAATAATGAGAAATTATCAAATGTACTGGAAATACTGACACAGAAAGTATAACCGGAATCCATACATAATTCCACAAACCTGTTTTCTTGGGCCGGAATTCTGTTCGTAAGCTACCAAGTACTCCTATTGCTTCGAGATCCTTTCTTATGTTTTTTTCTTTTCTGACAGGAAGCAGAACAGGAATACTTCTTTTTCCTGTACCATATCCTGCACAGCTTATGTGAACAGCAACAGCTTCTGAAAATTTCATTATGAGATTCTGACGAAGATTAACATAATTAATGTGTCCGGCATTAATTCGGTGTTCTTTCCTGTTTATTGTTCCGTATGATGTGTAATAACATCTATGATCACACTCGATCCTGAATCCCGAATATGTGAAAATATTTATAATAAACGACAGAAACCATGCGGCAATAAAGATTATTCCGATAAGAACAGCTGTATCGGGAATCTTAAGAAGTGGACTCCGACTGATTTTTTCAGATTCCTCAGATATTTTTGACAAAGAAGCTGTAATGATTTCCCTTGCGATATTTCCACCCTGAAAGAAAAAAGCGGCAATGTAGATTACTCCTGAAAGCCCGCTTGAAAAAAAGAATGAGAATAAAATTACTGAAAGAATAGTAGGTCTCGGAACAGAATCCATACCTTCCCTATTACTTACGACAGGAATTTTTTCAGTTATTCTCAGATACACATCTTCTGATACCATGAATTTCATATCGGCTGTATCAAAAAATCCAGCTCTCGTATCACAGCGGACGTTTACTGCCCTGAATGGTCGCAGATGAAGCTTGCGGATTGCTGTAACAGAGCTTATATTTACAAAAGGAATGGCTTTCTGTATACGGAAGATAATCCCCTTTTTATAAATTACAGAGGATTCAGTAATCTCTATTCCTGCAAAGTACCATCTGATATATCCGATAAGGAGAATAAGTCCAATGATAAGTATGTCAAACCATGCTCCACTTAACCAGTTGTAGAACCACTCTTTATTATGAGTGTATATATTGAAATTCCTGATAAGCGGAAAAATCAGAAGCCATATATTCTTTACTGAATATCTCAGAATACGCAGTGGATGTTCGTGATACAAGGTTATTTTTCGCCTCCGTATATGCTTCCGGATAATTTCAGAATTTCATCAGTATCTTTCTGACTGAGAAACATAAGACTGCATCTTCCGCCGAAAACAAAGAAAATTATGAAGTTAAAACCAGTATATCCTGAAAGAAATGTTCTTATAACCAAAGTATATTGTATTGACGAATATCGTATGGATTGATGCTTTTTAAAGATAGCACCGGATTTTCTTATTATTTCCTTATCGGTCGCTGTATATTCCAGATTAGCGAAATACATCGGCAGATGTATAAATATGATAACTGCACAGATTGATAGAATGAAAAATCCACAAATCAATATAATTTTTTCTTTTTGAACAAAGTAATTTGTTACCATATAAATCACGAATCCGACAATTGCTGTTATTATTTGCAATATATCCATACTTTTTTTATCAGGATAAAAATGTCTCATGTTTTCCTCCAATTCCGTGTTCTAATCCTATTATACCGCCAATATCCTGTATTGTATACCACATTTTTAAGGTAATACAGAATAGTGGAGGAACGTAATGGAAAATTTTCTTGAAAAAATGAACTCCTTTGTTTGGGGCAGTGGACTAATATTTATTTTACTTTTTACCGGTACGATTTATACGGTAAAACTCAGATTCATACAATTCAGAATTATCCCCTTTCTGATGAAAAATGCAAAAAAAAATCTGGAAAGCAATAAAGGAATGTCTCAATGGAAAACAGTATGTATGTCACTGGGAACTGCTATGGGTACAGGTAATATTACCGGTGTTGCCGCAGCTGTTACATTGGGAGGAGCAGGTGCAATTTTCTGGATGTGGATTTCTGCTCTGCTTGGAATGGCTCTTGTATATGCAGAAAACAGTTTATCAGTAACATATAGTACTAAAGAATGTCGCGGACCTATGGGCTATCTTAAAAACGGACTCGGTTCTCCGATTCTTGCAGGTGTCTTTGCTGTCATGTGTCTTGCTGCATCTGTTGGTATGGGCGGAATGATTCAGGTAAGCTCTCTTATGGACAGCGTAAAAAGTACATCAGACGTAAGCAGCATACCGGCGGCTGTTATAATCTTTCTTATGATATTTATTGTTACAAGCGGCGGAGCAAAAAGAATAGGTTCGGCAGCACAGGCTCTTCTTCCGGCAGCATCGATAATCTATGCCGTAATGTGTGTCTGGGTTCTTATATGCTGCCGCAGCCGGATTCCGGAAGCCTTCCGTATGATCTTTGCTCAGGCTTTGGGTTACGAACAGGCCGCTTCAGGTGGTATCGGCTATGCGATTTCAATCGGAATAAGACGTGGTATATTCTCAAACGAAGCTGGACTCGGAAGCTCACCTGTTCTGCATAGTGCTGCTGAGAGCGATTCACCGTATTTACAGGGAATGTGGAGTATGTTTGAAGTCTTTTTTGATACAATTATCTGTTGTACCCTCACTGCACTTGTTGTAATATGTTCTTTCGGAGATGGTTCTGCATCAGGAGCATTTTCCGCAGTTATAGGAGATTTTTCCGAAATTCTTCTCTCTGCGGTTATGGCTGTTTTTGCATTTTGTACCATAATCGGATGGTACTACTGCGGTGAGACTGCATGGAGCTTTCTTTCCGGAAGAAGTGCCGGAAAAGGATTTTCTGCTTTTTTTTCAGCTTTTGCTTCTCTCGGAGCTGTTATTTCCCTGAATACTATCTGGATTATTTCAGATATTTTCAATGGACTTATGGCTTTTCCTAATCTTTTAGGACTTATTCTGCTTATAAAAAAAGTGAAAAAAGAATAAATATCAGTTCTCAGTCAATAACTAAGATATACTTTTTGTTGAGGTGAAAATATGAGTTATTGCGGAGAAAACAATTTTTTCAGTTTTCGTGACGGTTATTGTGAAACATTGCCGGGAACAACACTTACATCGGCAGCTGCTTCGCAATTCGGACGTATTATATCCCGATTTTTTCTACGTTTCAGCGTTGGATGTGATGGTTTCGGCTATAATCACATTCTTTACGCTCTATGCTGCGGGATATCTGAGGGAGGAAAGGATGCGTATGTCTGTGAAAATACAGATCTGTCATCTTTTTTGTTCGGATATCCTCTGATTTCATCAGACTGCGGCATATACGTAAGCAATACAGGAGGCTCTGTGAAGATTTCGGTGTTTAACGGAAAACGTTTTCCGGTCAGTGATAAATTACTGACGCAGATATTGAATTCTGAACCGCCGGAACCTGCAAAGAAGTCTGGAAAGCTTATCTCATCAGGATCATTTCGTGATATATATATCAACAATATTGCTGATTCACTTGATAATACGCTTTCTGCGATATCAGCCGGAGTCAGTTGTGGAAACTATTCTACCCGTTCATTATGGCTTGAATTTTTTACCGGAAGCGATGATAATCTTGTTTTTCAGATTTCTGACGACGGCAGAAAGGTAAACGCCTATTCTTCGGAGCATGGATTTATTTCATACGATAAGCTTGTACTTGCTTTTACACACCTCCCCAAAAATTCTGGTAAAACTATTTTCCTTCCAGAGGATTTTCACTACGGTGTTGATTCTATTATGGCAGACAGAAATATAGAAATTATACGTTTTAATCCGGAAGAAAATATTCCTGATAAGGTGGCAAATCAGCG
>JAFXCR010000021.1 GCA_017516465.1 Ruminococcus sp. | reverse complement strand
GCGTCACGCTGCGGCACCGCTGGTTTAATATAAAATGTCCGGCATAAAAATTTGTTCCCTCGAGCGAATGGCAAGTATCGCTCCGTACAGAGGAATGTGCGTCAGCACATGGGAACGTGTTTCGGGGGCACCGCTGGTGCCAATTACGCATTAAAAAGGGCGGAAATATCCGCCCCTTACGTTATTACGAATTACGCATTTTTCCAGCCGAAACACAGGCAAGAATGAACATCGCCGCAGATACAAAAATCATAATCAGCGGTGCAAGGCTGACACTGAATTCCATAATACTGTCATCAGTGTTCGACGCACCGGATATACCCTCAATGAACACAAAGAGATATCCCACAGCCGTTATAAGCGAGCCTATGCCCATTATTGCCGCCGATGCGGAATGGCTTCCGGCAAGACCGCAGATAAGTCCGATAATACAGAAAAGAACTGTAATTCCAAGCAGGACAACCGAAGCAATGAAGCCTATGTTCACCATCAGCGCATCCTCGTCCTCAAACATTTTTTCAAGTGTTTCACCGAGATCTCCATCATTGTATTCAAGCATAGTCATGAAGGCATCAAGTTCTGCTCTGTTTGTCGATGAATAATGCAGATCATCGTCTGCTGACTTTACAAACGGGAAATAAAGCATTCCGAGTGACGAAAGAATTATCGCCGCCGCCATGAAAAGAAGCAGTATCGTCTTTATTCCGGAAGATGATCCGTGAGATACCGGAGGTGCAATGTAGCCGCCGAATCCGCCCTGCTGAATGTATTCTCCGCCATAGCCGCCCTGCTGTCCCTGATAGCCGTAATTCTGCTGATTCTGAGCATATCCGCCGCCGTACATCTGCTGATTCTGCGGCTGCGGCTGATATTGATTCTGCTGGAATGGATTCTGCTGAACAGGCTGTGAATATGCTTGCTGTACGGGTGCCGGTGAAGGCTCCTTGATAGTCTGACCGCATCCGGCACAGAATTTTGCTCCGTCCTTTACGGGAGCTCCGCAGTTTCTGCAATTCATAAAAATACCTCTTTTCCTTAAATTTCTGTTACGAAAGGCGTAACAAGAATTATTACCATGCAGACAGGGCAGATATACTTTATCATCACCCTGTAAAGCATCTTTGAACGGAAGTTTCTTTCGCCGTACATAACCTCGTCCTCAACGTACTTTGTCTTTACAACATAGCCCACGAGAATACAGGTGAACAATGCCGCAACAGGCATCATGAGGTTGTTCGTCGTAAAGTCGAAGAAGTCGAGCATCTGCATTCCGAACAGCGTGAAGTCTGACCATGCACTGTATCCGAGTACGGAGAGCATTCCCACTGCGATTGTGAATACGATTACAATTCCGCAGCTCTTTACACGGCTGAGTTTCGTTTTCTCCATGACGACAGCTGTAACCGTCTCTGTCAGGGATATCGAGGAAGTCAGGGCGGCAAGTGCAACGAGCACGAAGAACAGTGCACCGATAAACTGTCCTGCTGGCATTGA
Source organism: Ruminococcus sp. (assembly GCA_017516465.1). GTDB lineage: Bacteria > Bacillota > Clostridia > Oscillospirales > Ruminococcaceae > Ruminococcus. The sequence continues at coordinate 6,023 of JAFXCR010000021.1, read as the reverse complement.
ATCAAATACCTTGGGGAGAGTTACAAACATAAGTCCCGGTCCCTTGTTAAGAGCGTCGGGATCTCCGCCGGAAAATACGAATACTGCCGGAACGATGATAAGTCCGGAGAGAAATGCAACGAGTGTGTCGAAAACCTCAATATGTCTTACAGAGCCTTCGATTGAATCCTCCTTACGCATATAGGAGCCGTATGTAACCATGATTCCCATTGCAAGCGACATCGAATAGAAAAGCTGTCCCACGGCTGCGGCAATTGTCTTCATGAGCTTTGTACCGGTAAAGCCGTCAAAATCTGGAAGAATGTAGTATTTAAGTCCCTCGCCTGCACCGTCAAGAGTGAGCGTATAAATGCTGATTCCAATGATAAGCACAAGAAGAACCGGCATGAGAAGCTTGCTGAATTTCTCGATTCCCTTGTCAACGCCGAGACATACAATAACTGCTCCGGCAATGGCATATATCAGGAAGAATACAGTCGGCTGTGCGACAAGCCCTATAAAATGATCAAAGAACGAAATATCTCCTCCACCCTCTGCTGTGCCGTATGACTTCGTTGCAATTTCAGAGCCTCCGCCCGTTATGAACACCGTCATGAATTTGAGTACCCAGCCGCCGATAACGCAGTAATACGGGAGAATCAGTGCCGGAACTATCGCCGAAAGCCAGCCGAGCGGCTTGAATTTCTTGTTTACTGCCGGAAATGCTCCGACAACGCTTTTGCCTGTACGTCTGCCGATTGCGATTTCTGTGAGCATGAGTGCAAATCCGAATGTTACGGCGAATATCAGGTAGATAAGCAGAAAAATTCCTCCGCCGTACTTAGCCGCAAGATATGGAAAACGCCAGATATTTCCGAGACCTACCGCCGAACCTGCGGCGGCAAGTATAAAGCCGAGACGTGAGCCGAAGCCGCCTTTTGAAGGCGTTTTTGTGCTGTTGTTCTTCATAAAACTTTTATATTCCCTTCAATATATGATAATATTTCAATTATACCATTTCCGGCTGATAAAAGCAACTGCCTATTCCGATTTTTGTGGAAAATCATCTGTTTTTGTTCTTTTATCTGTGCAATATGCTTACTTTTCAATGCTTGATTATGGTGCCGACATCCGCCGGTAAATTAAATTAATTTACGAAAACGAATGTAGGGGACGGCGTCCCCGACGTCCCATATTTGCGCACACGGAATGTTGTTTTTAATGCGTAATTCGTAATTCGTAATTCGTAATTGTGGTGTCGGCATTCGCCGACGGATTGAAATGTTATACCAGATATTAAAAACTGTCCAGCATAAAAATTTGTTCCCTAGTGTGCCGTAGGGGCTACCCCATGTGTTCACCCATGATGTTTCATCGGGAATTATGTGGGACGTCGAGGATACTGACGGGCGGATGTAGGCATCCGCCCCTACAATCGGTCATTTAAAATTATTGACATTTTTTATCCGTCCCGAAGGGACACTATAATTACGCATTACGCATTATGAATTACGCATTAAAAAGGTTGCAGCGTCACGCTGCGGCACCGCTGGTGCCAATTACGCATTATAAGGTTGTTTTCTGCATATCATTTACCGAAGGGAGCTGATAAAATGACCGAGAATATTCCGGAAAAGGACAGCACGCAGGAGCTTCTTGAACAATACGAAACAAAAATCCGGAGCCGTTCCGATGACGCTCCGGCAATGCAGGCGGCTGTCTGTGCTGTTCTTGCGGCAGTCATTTTTTTGCTTGATACCGTCCTTTCCGGTACTGCCGCAGATATCGTCAGCATGATAACTGAATTTTCCTCTGACACATCGGAGATTCTGCCTGATCCCGCCGGACTGCTCCGTTTTTTTCTTGATTAGCCTGAGAATATCGGGAATACGCACGGATATTCACTTTTCCTTTCTGCTGTTCAATGCCGTGCTTTTCCTTCTGCGTGAAAATCAAACAATCCTCTGCTTTTACGGCGGCTGTATCCTCCACGAACTGGGACACATCCTCGTCGCTGGATATACCGGAATCTCCGTGCAGAGGGTATCCCTCACCGGTACAGGAATTATCATGACTGCGGACAAGAATATCGCTGTACCCACGAAATACAGCTTTTTTGTGCTTATGGCAGGACCAGCTGTGAATCTTTTCTGTGCCGTAATATTTTTCCTTGCCGGCAAAAATCCCTACTTTTCGGCGGTAAATCTTGCACTATGCGTATACAATCTGCTGCCGTTTTCCTTCCTTGACGGCGGTGCCGTACTGGAAATCCTCGTCACCGGAAGAACTAACGAATATGTTCTCCGCCGGTGTATCTCTCTGCTGAAATTTATTGCGGTTGTAATTATTATTAAACTGTTAGCTTTTAGCTGTTAATAGGATTGGATATTTTCCGTTATGCGGGTGACCAATGGTCATCCCTACATCCAGTGACATATAAATCTTCGGTACTATGTTTTAATTTGTCCCGTCAGGAACACCATAATTACGCATTACGCATTTAATTTATTACAAATTGAATATAATGGTGAAAAATTGGAAATTTTATTGACAATAATCGGAAAATATGATATTATAAGCATACATTCTGATAATGCAAATGCGGAAATATAGATGTTTTTCCGGATTCAGGATGATACATAACTATATTTATTTAATGGAGGTTTATTATGGCATTTTGTAAAACCTGTGGTGCTCAGATTCCTGACGGAATGAATCAGTGTGCTAACTGCACATCTTCAGAGGCTAACAACTCAGAACCTGTTACAGGCAGCTTCACACCAATAGGAGGCTTGGATTCTCCTGAAATGACAGCAGACAAAAAGGGTTCCAAAAAGACTCTTATCATCGCAGCGGCTGCTGTTATCGTTCTTGTCGCTGCCGGAATCTTCCTTTTCAATCTTCTCTTTGCAGGCTACAAAAAGCCTATCAAGAACGTTGTAAAGGGTATCAACAAGATTGACGTTGACAAAATCGCACACGCTGTCATCCCCAAGGATCAGTTCGATGATTTCGAGGAAATGATCGAGGATGACTACAACGAAGATTACAAGGACTACATCAAAGATTCCGAGGACGAAATCAAGGATGTAATCAAGGATAACAAGATTGACCACAAGGTAAAGGTTGATTTCAAGAACAAGAAGAAGGTAAGCAACAAGACAAAGAAGGCTATTGAGGAAGCTGCAACTGAATTCTTTGAGGATATGGGACTTGACGAGGTTGAGGTCAAGAAGGCTTACAGAGTCAAGGTTGAGCTTGAAGGCAAAATCAAATACAAGAAGGAAAAGATGTCCGCAAGCACAACTCTTCACATCTACGTTGTTAAGTACAAGGGTTCAAGCGGCTGGTATATAGCACCTTACTTCGATAAGGATTCCCTCGGTGACTGGTCTGGTCTCGCAACTGATCTCCTTGGTGCATCAATGATGGGCAGTGCCTTCGATAACGACTACGATGAAGACTACGATGACTTCGACTACGAAGACTTCGACTACGAAGATTACGAAGATTTTGACTACGAAGATTTTGATTTCTAATCCTAAAACTATTTAAGGGAGCAGATTTTCTGCTCCCTTTGTTTTTGCACCGCTGATTCCTGTATGGGCGGATACCTTCATCCGCCTTGAAAAATTTCGTTTTGTTTTGGGACGTCGAGACGCCGTCCCCTACAATCGGTCATTTAAAATAATTGACATTTTTTATCCGTCCCAAAGGGACACCATAATTACTTACGCATTAAAACCGCTGGTGCCATTAAACGTTGCTCTTTATCATCTCAAATGCTCTTGTATCGTTAAGCTTATAATATCTGACGGTATCATCACAATTGATGTACCACGTCACATAGCCGTTCTGGTCTACGGTCACCGTCTCATAACCGGATGCCTTCTGAAATTCAATTCTGAAAAAATTTATATCCTCCGAAACAACATCTATCTCCGGAACCTCGCAGATTGTCCATTTATAGCCATAAAACGCATGATGAAGCACATTGCCGGCAACCTCTGATTCATGAATCTTCTCCTCTCCGCAGAATCCTGTTACCTTGTACGGCCCGGAACTCATTTTCTCGAAATTCCCGAACGGCGGGTAAACATCCCAGTAAGCGCGGAGATTTGTGAAGTCCTTCGGAGTGACAATGTAGTCGTTTTCCGTGTACAGCGTTATCTGTTCTGTATTGTCAAAATTTATCGTAAGCTCGTGAGAAGTACAATTTATAGAGGTGTAATTCAACTGGAGTTCGTTCAATTTCTTTTTAATTTCAGCACATCCGTAGTCAATATACGCTGTTTCATATTCTTTTTCTGTCAGACCTTCCGGAGCGTCAAATTCAATTTTCTCCCCTGACATATAGAATTCAATACCGCCATAGCTATAAGTGTTTAACTTCACTTCTTCTGAAAAATCGTTTTCATATATTCCAAGAATCGTATAATCAGAAACACCTCCGTCAATCGGAGTAAATTCAGTATGAATCACTAATTTTCCGCTGACCTTCTGAAGGCTGAAATATGAATCGTTGAATACGCAAATCTTGTCGTAATAAGCTACATACTCACTCATCATATAAACATCCTCATCTTTGCAGGAGTAAAGCTGGAGTCTCCAATCGTAGCTTCCCTCGCTTTCGTCATATATAACTGCAAGCATATCCGGCATACCGTCACCGGTATAGTCCGAAATATCGGCACTTACAATACCTAACGCCTGCGAAGGAATTACAAAATTCAAATGGGTTTCAGCAGATTCTGTAACCTTGAAATTCTCCAGACTCGCCATGCCGTACTGCGGAATCAGCTTTTCATCGATGTAGCTGTAATAGATTTCCTTGTAGTTTATGCTTTCGGTGGTTGTGCTGTCGGGTTTCAGGCTTTCCGGAATATCTATTATCGTAGGAGCCTCCGTTGCAGTTATACTCTGTGTAGACTGCTGTATATCTGTGGAATCAACCTCAAACTCGTCAAGATGATTCCTGTTTTTCTCCGGGCGACCTGCCAGATGTGCGGCAAGACCTACTCCTCCAGCCACAAGCACGAGAGAAGCGGCAATCGCTGTATATCGCAGAATACGATTGCTTTTCACTGTTTCAACACCGCTTACCTGCTGAGAAAAATCTTCATCGGTGACAGGATTTCCCTCGTATTTCTTACATTCTGAAATAATTTTCTGTGCTGTTTCTTCGGGCATTCTTATCCCCTTGACAGCCTTTTCAAGCTTGTTTTTATCCATTACAAATACTCCTTTCTGTATAATTCACTGAGAAGTTTTCTCCCCTTGCTGAGACGCATTTTCACTGCGGACGAGGTTTTCCCGATGATTTTTGCAATTTCATCCACCTTGTAGCCCTCAACGTAGTGAAGCGTCATAACGATACGAAATTTTTCCGGCAGTTCAAGCAGTGCTTCAAGGATTTCGTGCGATTCATCGTCTGCGGCTATATTCCTGAGAATTTCCTCGCCGTCCTCCGCTGTTCGTGAACGCTTACGCAGAATGTCACGGCATTTGTTCGTGCAGACCGTTATCAGCCATGCTTTTTCGTGATTTTCGTTCTCGAAATCCGGTGATTTCAGCATATATTTTATAAAAGTTTCCTGAACAGCATCCTCGGAATCTGCATGATTTTTCAGCATGACGATACTGATTCTGTACAGCATATCGCCATAAGTCCGGACTGCCTGTTCTGCGTTGATATTTTTCATATTATCACCACCTTCACCCTTAATACGTCTCAGATTACAGAAAGGTCAAAATTAATTCGTAATTCATAATGCGTAATTGGCACCAGCGGTGCCACCGATACACGTTCCCATGTGCTGACGCACATTCCTCTGTGCGGCATGGTCAGTAAAAGCTCGCTCGCTTAAATTATTACCTCGGCAGGCAGCGTGACGCTGCACCCAGTTCACGTTCCCATGTGCTGACGCACATTCTTCTGTGCGGCATGGTCAGTAAAAGCTCGCTCGCTTAGACTATTACCTCGGCAGGCAGCGTGACGCTGCACCCAGTTCACGTACCCATGTGCTGACGCACATTCCTCTGTG
>JAFXCR010000020.1 GCA_017516465.1 Ruminococcus sp. | reverse complement strand
TAATTAAACGGCATATCAACGGTGCGATGTGGGCATCGCACCCTACACAATTATATTTTTCATAAAGTTTTAGTTGATCCAAGGTAGTAGGGGCGGACCCATGTGTCCGCCCTTTTATCATTCGTAAACAGAAATATGTAGGGGACAGCGTCCTCGACGTCCCATATAATTCCCGATGAAACATCATGAGCGAACACATGGGGTAGCCCCTACATAATATTACCGAAAATAACGGATTGTAGGGGACGGCGTCCTCGACGTCCCGTTAATTAAACGGCATATCAACGGTGCGATGTGGGCATCGCACCCTACACAATTATATTTTTCATAAAGTTTTAGTTGTTACAAGGTAGTAGGGGACGGCGTCCACGAAGTCCCACAAAACAAACCGTAATTTTTGACTGGCGGATGATATCCGCCCCTACATAAAACAACGCAAAATATCAGAAAAAATAATGGCGACCATTTTGTGGTCGCCATACGTTTTTTACTTGATTATGAATTCAGCATACACCATTTCTGTGTCAAAATCGCCAGAATCTCTGAAATTATAAATTTCTTTTCCAATACGATATTTACCGGCAGATAATTCATCATAAAGCCATTCCCAGTTTACATCCCATTGAGTGGTACCCTCTTTCTGAATAATCCATGCTTCAGAAGTCCATACAAGTTGGTATTCCTGAGGAAGATATTCAACATCCGCCCAGCCTGATTTTCCTGATTTCTGAATGACATAATAGCTTCCGGTGTTTAATTTTGCTGTATTTTCTCCGCCCGAATGGGTACAGACAATCGTCATGCCTTTTGAAGTTACATTTTCCGCTTTCAGGGTGATACCCCACTGGTTTGGTTTCGCATCGCTGATTTTATTTTCAATGCTATTCTGAGATGTACTTCCGTCTGCTTCTGAGCTGCATCCCACAACTGAAAACATACAGACCAATACCAGAATTAATGCTATAATATTTTTCATACAATCACGCTCTTTCAGGAATAATATTTGAATTCGTTGGTGCTAATTACGCATTACGAATTAAAATACAGCTTCATCCATAACCTGCATTGTTTCAATGTCAAATGAAATAAATTTGCTTCCGCAGAGAATATACGCATAATCCCCTACATATACAGAGCGGCAGAAAATATCATTTTCGCTGTATTCTTCAATCTCACTGTCAATAGTTCCTCTGTACACGAATTCTCCGTCCACGAAATTGAAGAACGCATAGCCGCTTTCATACTCCGGATATTTGTAATCGTAAGCCCATGTTTCCTTCATTATCGGCACACCGATGAGATTCTTCTCCGGAGCGATAAGCAGAGCCTTTCTCTCCCATACAGCCACAGAATTTATCCAGCTGTTGTCGTCCTGAAGTATCTCGTATGTGTCGAGAGCATCAAGGTTATACGGATCAGAGTTGTCGAACATTGTCAGCTTTATGCCTGTTTCGATGCCGTCCTCGTCAGCGGCTATACCAAAGCCGAGAAGCATTCCTTCCTCCCACTGCTGCATATAGGTGCTGTATCCGAGAATCTTGAATTCGTCCATGATTGTCGGGTTTGCCGGATCGCTGAGGTCAATCGCAAAGAGAGGATCTGTCTGCTCATAAGTTACTACATAGGCTGTATTTCCGCTGAAATTAACGGACTTTATCTCCTCGTCAACGCCGAAATCAGTAAGACTTCCCACGATATTCATGTCCATATCAAGAACGTAAACACGGTTGTCACGCTTTGTACGGCTGTGCGATACATAGCTCTCAGTGTGGGCTTCTCCGTTTTCATCGTACCATGTGTATTCCTGTTCCTTGTCCTCGTAGGAATCCTTTGTGGTCGCAATGCGGAAGTATCCGCCGTATTCGCTCATTGAGAACTGATCCTTGATTCTGCCCTCTACCTTGCCGTTTGCCGCAGGAGTAATGCTTCCGCCGCCGATAGCAATTCTTGTGATTTCTGTATCATCCCAGCCGATCGTGGTGTAGAGATTTCCGGCAGAGCTGTAAATTTCGCCTGTATATCCGGCAAGAGCCTTTGAGTCAACAGCTGTAATTTCGCCGGAAGTGTTGAGGTCGATACTGCCGATAACGGTACAGCTGAACGATGTTGCTTCTTCAAGCTCCTCCTCCGGCATGAGGATATCCTCAGGTGCAAGGAATGTCGCAGACTTGCTCACACCGCACTTGGGAACGTAGCTGTCAAGCTGTTCCTCGTCGTCAATGTGGCTGAACTGCTGTGTTGTGTAGTCGGAAACGAGATACATAAATCCGTCAGGAGCAATTCTCACGTCATCGTAGGAGCCTTCCTGATAGTATGTGTCGATAAGCTCCGGAGATTCGCCTGTTGTGTATACTGACACGAAAACCGCACTCTTTGTGCTGAAATAAGTTGATTCAGGCGTCTTGATCCTGTCACCAATGAGCGTATCAAATATAATATTTCCGCTGTTATATTCTTCCTCTTTGCTGCCGGAAACAGTTCCCACAACGAGAAGCATATCGTTGTAGAGATACATATCGTTGACGTAAAGGCTATTTTCGGTGTAGCCCTCTCCGAAAGCGTAGTCGGAAGTAACCTCAATGTCAATAGCCTCCGCAGAAGTGAACTCTCCGTCATCAACAGCGGCGATATTCAGCTTTGCGGATGTTCCGTTATAGTAGGAGCTGAGACCAAGACGGTATTCAAGAGATCCATTTTCGCTGTTATACAGATAGTAGATGTGCTTTCCGTCTGTCTTTACGATATCAGCTTCAAGAACGCCCTCCTCCTGATTGTGAGTTTCGGAATGCTCAGGAGCTTCTTCTTCGTCATCTGATACAGGAGGCTCATCTTCCGGTATTGTTTCAGTAGCAGCGTCAGTAGCGGGTTCAACCGGCGGTTCTTCTGGAACAGTTTCAACCGGAGGTTCTTCGGGAGCTATCTCTGTTGCCGGTTCTTCGGGAGCAGTTTCCGGTGCGTCCTGTATCAGATCTTCATATTCTGCCGCCGGAACGGTTTCTGGCTGAGGAGCTTCTGCCGCACCATCGGAAGCAGAGTAGTCACCCCTAACGACAGCGTCTGACGTACCGTTTGTTACAGTTCCGCCCGTTCCTACTGCTGTATCATTGGTTGATAAGTATATCTCCTCATCAACCATATCGTCGTAATTTGTGAACTTGTGATTTTCGGAGTACTTCTCCTCAGCCTTCTTATACAGCTGGTATACTTCCTTGTAACCGGAAGCTCCGCTCATGTAAGAAGCCTGAACGTTTACGGTGAGATCATCATCGTCACCGAGATTGAAAACAGGCAGCTCCGGAAGCTTCTTGTCAGTTGTGGTTTCAACATCTGATGTATTTTTTCCTTTATTAAATGAATCCCTTTGTCCTGCAAAATAAACCGATGTTCCGCAGATTACCGCACATGCTGCTGCACCTGCCGTAATTCTTGTGGCGGTTTTCTTTATATTTTTTCTCTTTTTCGCCGGAGCCTTTTCGTCCAGCATAATCTTTATATTCTCCGGCTCAAGCTCAACCGGAATCGGCTTGTTGTTGAGTGTCTCTCTGATTTTCTCATCGTTTGTACTCATATTGCAAACTCCTTTCACGGCACATCCGGCGTCAGCTGAAGACGCAGTACCTTTTTTATCGCTGACAGCCGTGCCCTTACCGTACTTGCCTTTATATTGCATATTTCTGATATTTCATCACTTGAATATCCTCCTAAAACGGACATCGACAGCAGCAGTCTGGAGCCTGTATCAAGCTTTTCAATCGACTCTCTCAGCTCGACTGACTCGAAGTCAAATTCGTTTATGGATGTATCCTCTTTAAGTTCGTCAGGAACTTCAAAATAATTCCGCTGGATCTTCTTTATTTTCGCAGAAAGTATCTTCATTATCCAGCCGCGGAAGCTTTCTGGTTTTTTCAGTTTCTTTATTGAGCAGAAGGCGTCCAGTACAGTTTCGCTCACGGCGTCTGAGGCGTCGTGGGAGCTTCTCAGGCTATACAGTGCGATATGGTACATATCCTTGTAGACCTTTGCGTATAGTCTTGAGAAGGCTTCACTGCTGCCCTGCTGTGCAAGACGGACATCTGCGGAGAAATCATTCATTACAATTCCCTCCTTTGAATCGATTCATGAATATAGTGTCAGAAACGGGACAAATTGACAATCAGCAGATAAAAAATCGGCTATATGCACAAAATACTACACGGAGAATTGTACATATAGCCGAAAAAGTCGTGAATTAAGGCGACACCGCACAGAGCTTGCGCAAAAGATTCAAGCAGATTTTGTGCAAAGCCGTCAGGCGGGCTTTGTGAGGTGTTGACTTAAGCGTTTGCCTTTCCGAGGAATGCCGCACCAATGATACCTGCGTCGTTGCCGAGCTTTGCAATGACAATTTCAGCGTTCTTCTCGGAATTTCTTGTGTATACTTCTTCCTTTACAAGAGCCTTTACAGGGAGAAGCAGAGGATCGCCCTCGTTGCACACGCCGCCGCCGATGCAGAGTACATCAGGCTGGAAGATGTTGATTGTATTTGTGATTCCTGCCGCAAGATACTTTATGTACTTGTCAACGACATCCTTTGCAGCCTTGTCGCCGGCTCTCATTGCGTCGAAGGATGTTCTTGCAGTCACCTTGTTCTTCTCAGCAGCCATTTCTGCCATTGTGCAGTCGGGGAACATCTCAATAGCTTCCTTTGTCATTCTGATAAGTCCTGTTGCAGAGGAATATGCCTCAAAGCAGCCCTTTCTTCCGCATGAGCACTGTGCTCCGTCAACTTCGATTACTGTGTGACCTATCTCAGCACCGGCAAAGTTTGAGCCGGAATAAATCTTTCCGTCAACGATGATTCCGCCGCCTACGCCTGTTCCGAGCGTAATACATACTGCATTCTTCGCACCCTTTGCCGCACCTGCAACGTATTCGCCGTATGCAGCTGCATTTGCGTCGTTCTCGATGAATACCGGCTTGTCAATTGTCTCCTGAATGTACTTCACCATGGGAGTATTCTTGAAGCCGAGATTGTTTGAGTACTCGATGATTCCTGTTGCACTGTTTGCGATTCCGGGAGTACCCACGCCTATCCACTCAATGTCATCGATAGTGAGGTCAGCGTTCTTTACTGCCTGAAGTGCAACCTTTGCCATATCGTCAGCAATTTCTTTTTCAGGACGGGGACAGTTTGTCTTTGTGCTTGCCTTTGCAATGATGTTGTATTCCTCGTCAACTACTCCTGCAACGATATTTGTACCGCCAAGGTCAATTCCTACATAGTATTTCATTTTTAAATCCTCCTGTTTATTGTTGTTATAATTAAACTGCATTCGCCTTTTATATTAATTATACCTGTTCCTGCCGGAACAAATACGCTTGAGCCTTTTTTTACGGGAATCCCAGATATATCGCCTTCTCCGTCCATTACAAGAATGTGTATGAAGGTATCTGAGACATTGAATTTAAATTCATCTGATATGTCATACTTTGTCGTAATAAAGTATTCGCAGTCACACAGCGGACGATATTCCGCACCGGAAACAATCAGCGGTGCCGGCTGTCCGTATTTTTCAGAAGGCGGCTCCGGCTTCGTGACTTCAAGAGCCTTTTCAATGTGAAGCTCTCTCGGCTTTCCGTCTGCACCGATACGTCCGTAATCGTAAACACGATACGTCACGTTTGAACTCTGCTGAATCTCAGCGATAAGGATTCCCTTTCCGATTGCATGGAGCGTTCCGGCGTGATGAAGAATACATCGCCCTTATGAATCTTCACACGATTGAGCTTGTCAAGGAGCGTATTTTCCTCGATAGCCTTTCGGAATTCTTCCTTTGTGATGCTCTCCCTGAATCCGTAGATAAGCTCTGCACCCTCGTCGCACTCAGCGATGTACCACATTTCGGTCTTGCCGTTGTCGCCCTCGAATTTTCGGGCATATTCGTTATCGGGATGAACCTGTACAGACAGATTATCTCTTGCGTCGATAAGCTTTATGAGAATCGGGAATTCCTCGAAAGCCGTGCAGTCTGTTCTGAATGCTTCGGGATGCTTCCTGAGAAAAGCGTCAAGCGTCATGCCGCTGAATTCTCCGCCTGATATAACGCTCATGCCGTCCTTGTGACAGCTAAGCTCCCAGCTTTCTGCGAGCCTGTCAAGACTGCTTTCCTTACCAAATTCCTTTCTCAGTCTTGTTCCGCCCCAGATGTAGTCCTTAATCGGCGGTATAAGTTCAAATGGCTTCATTTTTTCCTCCGTATTCTTCTGTGAATTCTTCAAGCGATCCGTTATACACATTGAAATCAATACATTCCTCGTCGCCGTCATAGCCTTCAAGTCTGCCGGAATCGCAGTACTGCCAGAACTTCCAGTCAATGAGGTCAGGCTCCATATTGACGCTTCTTATCCAGAGGGGATAATCACTGAAGCCGTCCTTGATATATCGGCAGTATACCGGAAGCGTGGTGTAGATTATCGGTTTTTCGCCGTAGTATTCCTCCAGCTGTTCAAGCAGAGGTCTGAGGATTGCTTTTGTTTCGCTTTTAGATGGCTTGTTGTTTTTCTTGTCGGCGTAGTATTCGATATCGACCACAGGCGGAATATCAATTTCATTCCTGCCGACAACCGAAATAAAGTTAGCCGCCTGAGTTTCTCCGGCACTGTCGAAGCTGAAAAAATGATACGCAGAGAGCTTTATATCTGTTGCTGCTGCGTTTTCGAGATTCCTTCTGGCTGATTCATCAACATGACCGCTTCCTTCGGTAGCCTTTATGAATGCAAACGACACATCTTGAGCTTCGAGCTGATGCCAGTCGATAAGCCCCTGATAGTTGGAAACATCCACGCCGAATACCGGATATTTATCATGGTTCACCCTTGCGGACGAATAATAGCAGGATGCCATCATTGCCGCTGCGGTGAGAATTCCGCCGGAAGCAATACAGGTTATCTTTTTTATCAAATGCAAAATATTATCTCCTTTGTTCTTTGTCTACTCTATATAATACCCTATTTCGGCGAAATAGTCAACTGTTTTCTATAAAATTTTGGCACCAGCGGTGCCCCCGATACACGTTTCCGTGCTTCGCACTCACTCTGTACGGCATGGTCGGTAATAGCTCGCTCGCTTAGACTATTGCCTCGGCAGTCAATTATAAATGCCAGTGGGCAGCGTGACGCTGCACCCTGTTCACGTTTTCGTGCAATGACGGGCGGATGAAGGCATCCGCCCCTACAAACAAAATTCAAACAACCAATTGTAGGGGACGGCGTCCTCGACGTCCCATATAATTCCCGATGAAACATCATGAGCGAACACATGGGGTAGCCCCTACGGCACACT
>JAFXCR010000019.1 GCA_017516465.1 Ruminococcus sp. | reverse complement strand
ATGTTCTCTTTAATATTCTGAATGCTCTGCCCTGTGCTCTTGGCATGATTCTCTTCATGATAGGACCGGGTGTTACGAAGCACTCTGCAACATAAAGGTCATCCTTGTTCATGCTGAAGTTGTTTTCAGCGTTAGCCATAGCGGACTTTACAAGCTTTGCAACGATAGGACTTGCAGCCTTCGGAGTAAGATCTAAAGTAGCTAAAGCGATGTCAACAGGCTTGTTCCTGATAAGGTCAAGAACGATCTGCACCTTTCTGGGTGATATACGAGCATTTCTTAAATAAGCTCTTGCTTCCATCTGAACTCCTCCTTCCGCTTATCTCTTACCGTTGTTTGATGTCTTGGAACCTGCGTGGCCCTTGTAAGTTCTTGTAGGTGCAAACTCACCGAGCTTGTGTCCTACCATATCCTCTGTAACATATACCGGAACGTGCTTGCGTCCGTCATGAACAGCAAATGTGTGACCTACGAAATCAGGGAAAATTGTTGAAGAACGGCTCCATGTCTTGAGAACCTTCTTTTCTCCTGCCTCGTTCATAGCCACAACTCTCTTCAGAAGAACCTCCTGGACATAAGGTCCCTTTTTAATGCTTCTACTCATTAATAAGTTCCTCCTTTCAGATTACTTGCCGTTGCGGCGCTTTACGATAAACTTATCGGTTCTGTTGTGAGTCTTACGAGTCTTGTAACCAAGTGCAGGCTTGCCCCATGGTGTAACAGGTCCGGGACGTCCAACAGGTGACTTACCTTCACCACCACCGTGGGGGTGATCGCAGGGGTTCATTACTGAACCGCGAACAGTAGGTCTCCAGCCCATATTGCGGACTCTACCAGCCTTACCATAGTTTACGTTCTCGTGATCAATGTTTGAAACCTGACCGATAGCAGCCTTACATCCGATCGGAACCTTTCTCATTTCGCCTGAGGGAAGTCTGATAAGTGCGTATGCACCTTCCTTACCCATAAGCTGAGCCTGATTTCCTGCGCTTCTTACGAGCTGTGCACCCTTGCCAGGATAAAGCTCAATAGCGTGGATGAATGTACCAACGGGGATATCTGCAAGCTTGAGTGCGTTGCCGGGCTTGATATCAGCCTCAGGGCCGGACTCAATCTTATCGCCAACCTTCAGACCGTTGGGAGCGAGAATGTATCTCTTCTCTCCGTCCTCGTACTGAACGAGAGCGATAAATGCACTTCTGTTAGGATCATATTCAAGTGTAAGAACTGTTGCTGTCATGTTGTCCTTATCACGCTTGAAGTCGATAATACGGTACTTTCTTCTGTTACCGCCGCCTCTGTGGCGAACTGTGATTCTGCCGTAGCTGTTTCTTCCCGACTTTTTCTTCATAGGTTCGAGAAGGCTCTTCTCCGGCTCTACCTTGGACAGAACCGAGTAGTCAGTTACAGTCATCTGACGTCTCGAAGGTGTCGTAGGCTTGTAGCTTTTAATAGCCATTTATTTCACTCCTTAAAAATGCGTCTTTTGCGGGAGCATTACTCCCATACTTACCGGACTATCCGGTTAATTATACCATACCCTCAAAGAATTCGATTGTCTTGGAATCTTCTGTAAGAGTTACGATTGCCTTTTTCCAATCGGATGTCTTGCCAACGAATCTTCCCATTCTCTTTTCCTTGCCATTGCAGTTGAGAGTATTTACCTTAGCTACCTTTACGTTGAAGAGAGCTTCTACTGCCTTCTTGATTTCAGACTTGTTTGCGTCAGTAGCTACCTTAAAGGTGTACTTGCCCTTCTGTAACTCGTCCATTGACTTTTCAGTGATAACGGGCTTAAGAATGATATCCTGTGGTGCTTTCATTATGCGTACACCTCCTCAATCTTTCCAACGGCATTCTTAACAACGATGAACTTATCGTAGTTGAGGATGTCGTAAACATTAAGAGTGTTTACAGCAGCAGTCTTAACACCAGGGATGTTAGCTGCGCTCTTGATTACCTTTGCATCAGCCTCTGCTGTTACGATAAGAGCCTTACCGTCTACGCCGAGAGCCTTGAGCATCTCAACAATTGTCTTTGTCTTGTATGTCTCAAGTGCGAGATCATCAAGAACGATCATATTGTTATCGAGAACCTTAGTAGAAAGTGCAGACTTCATTGCAAGTCTTCTTACCTTCTTGTTAAGTGCATATCTGTAATCTCTGGGTTTCGGACCAAGAGCGATTCCGCCGTGAACCCACTGAGGAGCACGTGTAGAACCCTGTCTTGCGTGACCTGTTCCCTTCTGTCTCCAGGGCTTTCTTCCGCCGCCGCTTACTTCTGTTCTTGTAAGTGTGGACTGTGTACCCTGTCTCTGATTTGCGAGATAATTTACTACCATTGCGTGCATTACTGCCTCGTTGGGAGTAATTCCGAAAACTGCGTCTGAAAGCTCTGTTTCGGAAACCTGCTTACCAGCCATATCGAATACTGAAATTGTAGACATATACGTTTCCTCCTTCCTTAAGCCTTAACGCTGTCAACGATATATACGATGCCGCCCTTAGGACCGGGAACAGCACCCTTGATAGCGATGAGATTGTTCTCTGCGTCTATTTTAACTACTTCGAGATTCTGAACAGTAACCTGTTCTGCGCACATGTGACCAGCCATGCCCTTGCCCTTGTAAATTCTTGAAGGTGAGGAACATGCACCCATTGATCCAGCCTGTCTGTGAACCGGTCCTGAACCGTGAGTTTCCTTAAGTCTGTGCTGGTTGTGACGCTTGATTGCACCCTGGAAGCCCTTACCCTTGCTTGTACCAACGACGTCGATTGAGTCGCCTACTGCAAATGTGTCAGCCTTTACCAGATCGCCAACGTTGAGTGAATCGCAGTCATCAAGTCTGAATTCCTTGAGCTCTGCCTTATAACCAACGTCTGCCTTGTCGAAGTGACCCTTCATGGGCTTGTTCATTCTCTGAACCTTTACATCGCCGAAGCCGAGCTGAAGAGCTGCATAGCCGTCGTTCTCAACAGTTTTCTTCTGTACAACAACGCACGGGCCGGCTTCAACAACAGTTACAGGAACTACTTTTCCTGTTGCCTGATCGAAGATCTGTGTCATACCGATCTTCTTGCCGATAATACCTTTCTGCATATCGTTTTCCTCCTTATAGGTTATTGGTTGATGAGTTTTCACCAACATGACCGGCGGACTACCGCCATTCCGCATCCCACTGCGGTATTTTCAGCGTAACAGGGTTAATTACTTAACCTCCATAACAACGTCTACGCCTGCGGGGATTTCAAGCTTTTCAAGAGCTGCTGTTGTCTTTTCAGTAGGACGGATTACGTCTACAAGTCTCTTGTGAGTTCTCATTTCGAACTGCTCACGGCTGTCCTTATACTTGTGAACCGCACGGAGAATTGTAACAACTTCCTTGTCAGTAGGGAGCGGGATAGGTCCTGAAACTCTTGAACCGCTTCTCTTAGCTGCCTCAACGATCTTAGCTGCTGCAATATCAACAGTAGCGTGATCGTAGCCCTTGATCTTGAATCTGATTTTTTCGTTGACTGCCATTATTTTCGCCTCCTTAAGGTATTATGATGGGGACGCAAATCTGGGATTCACACGTTCCCGTGTGTTTCATGCTATATCTGATAAAAAAACCCGAAAAACTGTTATGTTTTCCAGGTGACAGAGCATTTTAAGCACAAAAAGGGCATAGTTCCGCACACACGCAAGCTGTGCAGATCAATTACCACAAACTGTGTTCGTTATCCCAATCGCCCGGTTTAAAATCGGACATACTCCACAGAAATTACCTGCCATACCGGCAGCAACCTTCTGCTTCGACGCATATCTTCTGCAGTCAGTACGCATTCAGCGCACTCAACAGATGTAATTATACCACACTCTCATTACAAATGCAATATTTTCCGGACAATTCGGGATAAAAATAATTGTAAATTTTTATTGAATATATTATATGTTTTATTTAAATTTATGTCGCAAGTCCTGACCTCTCGATTCCTTCCGTGAAGTGCTTCTGAAGGAATATATACATTATTAATATAGGGAGTATCGACATCAGGCAGCCTGCTTCCCTCCAGACGATAAGTTCTCTTGCACTCGCCTTGATATTCGCACTGCCGTACAATGCACGGCTGAGTATCGTGTCAAGATCATACAGCATCGTCGAAACAGTCTGAGTATTCTTGAAAAATGATGTGCTGACGTAATAATCATTCCAGTACCACACGACTGAAAACAGGAATACCGTCAGAAACGCCGACGCCGCATTCGGTACCATTACCCTTATGAAAGTCATGAGAGGTCCGCATCCGTCAATACAGGCGGCATCTTCGAGTTCTCTCGGAAGCCCCTTGAAAAACTGACGGAAAATGAGTATCATCAGTCCGGAACGAATTCCGTTAGCTGTCATCGCCGGAAGATACATCGTGAGCATACTGTCAATGAGATTCACCGAGAATACGCCCTTTATTCCGAAAAATCTGAACTGCGTGTACAGAGGAAGCGATATCAGCTGCGGCGGTACAAGTATCATCATGATAACTATTCCGAAAAGAAGCTTCTTTCCTCTGAAACTGAATCTTGCAAAGCCATATCCTGTCACGGCACAGGAAATCACCTGAACAAACGAGCATCCGACATTAAGAAACAGCGTTGTCCGCAGCGTTTTTCCCATTTCCATTGCACGCCACGTTTCCTTGATGATATCGAGGGTGTAATGACGGGGGATCCACATTACTGTCGGATCGTTCATATCAGCACGCTCTCTGAAAGCACAGCTTACCATATATATAAGAGGATACATCACAATAAATCCCACTCCTGCAAGTATCACAAACCGTAAGAAGCTCCATACTCTTTCTTTGCCTTTAGCCATCATACACCTCTCTTTCATCAGTCGTTTTCATAGTAGATGAATTTATTCACTATCCACGAGACAATTCCTATCATAGCAAGGATTATCGCAAAGTATATCCATGCCATCGCTGAAGCTTCGCCGTAAAGAAACTCCGATTTCATGCGGAGTATTCTCGCCATGACTGCATTCATCGGACTTGTAAAGGAATCAATTACCGTGAATATCAGATTAGCCAGAATAAACGGGCTGAGATACGGGAATGTAATTTTCCAGAAATACTCCCATGCCGACGCACCCTCCAGCATTGCCGCTTCTCTTGCGGACGGAGGGATATTCTGGATCGCTGCCAGAAACAGTACTATCTGTATACCGGAGCTCCATACGATACCGAAAATATTATCCGCAACAGTGCCGATGATAACGCTCATTTTGTCGCTCAGACCGTATATTCCAAGGAACTGCATCAGTTCGTCTACAAGATCAGTGGACATCATCGTGGAGAACTGCTCTGCTGTACGGCTTCCGGTCGAATCAATGTCGCCGCTGATTATCTTGAATACCGGTCCCGTAACGATTATTACCGGCAGAAAGAATACTGCTCTCGCCAGTGCTCTGCCTCTGAATTTCTGATTGAGTATAACCGCAATAAACATAGAAAATATCAGTATCAGCGGCGTTTTCCAGAGAGTCTCTGCGATTGTGCTGCCAAGAGCTTCCGTGAATTTTGCGTCATCAAGAACATAGGTGTATTTTGCAAGTCCCTTCCACTCTGTTTTGATTCTTCCCGGCTCGATAGTCACCGTATGGAACGAATACCACAGCGATTTAATAAGCGGAATCAGAAAAAACATCACAGTTCCCATGAGCCATAGCGATATAAAGCCCCAACCGTAAAGCTGTCTGCGTCTGCCGTAAGTCAGCAGACGTCTTTTTTTACTGCCGTCCATACTGTTTTATTCCTCCCCGCCGCCGATGTATATTCTCCGTCCGCCGTATTCAATCCAGCGTTCGTTATAATCGACTGTTATCTCAGAACCGTCAGAGTACTCAACCGAAACTCTGCTGCCGTTTTTTTCCGATGATCTTCCGGTCATGAATTCTCCGCTGACCTTTGCAAGAACAGGTTTCAGAAGCACAAACGCTTCTGCCGCTTCGTCAGTCCAGCCACTGCTGTCTGCGTAGTAATAAATATCGAATTCCGTATCTTCAAGCATTCCCGGCTGTTCGTGTATCATATCATACCTGAGACAGCTACCCGTTTCAGCCGCATACAGAAGCATATCCGACGTATCAGGACTACCATTCACAGCTTCGGTCGTATATGGGATCAATCCGTGTATTACCATCTGATAGAACGGGATATCCTCATCGAATATATCAAAACGGCTTGATGTCACAGGAACATTCTTTATATGGCTGACATAAGGCAGAGCATAGGCATTTGCACCGTTTGCCATAATGCCGTTTTTCATTGTTCCGCAGATTTTTTCATAACCACTCACAAGCTGCTTCATAGCCTCATAGCGTGAAGCTCCGTTTTTACCGTAGTCGCCGTACAGTGCCGTTGTAAGAGCACCCGGAGATACTCCCTCCAGACCAGCCTTATCATATCCCTCTGAAAGCTCGCTGAAAAGTCCCTTGTAGCTTCCCGGAGAAAGCAGCGACATATTCTTCTGTCTGCCGTCGGGAACACCATAGGCACGGTCGTAGCTTACTATCCTCGAATAGCTGCCGGAAACTCTCACAGCCGTATCCGTGAAAGAATAATATCCATTGCCATTCATGAAATTTACATTATCGGAAACAGGATAGAACAGAATTCCTCTTTCCTCCATGTAAGCCGTCAGACTGTTGAAATCCTTTTTGCCGCCCAGTGTTCCGGAAGGCTTTGCGTCAGTATCAACCTTGTTCTTTATGCCGTCGTTAGTCCAGTTTTTGTAGGATACCACCATTTCATCGACTCCGCCGCTTTCGAGGCTGCGGAGGATATCCTCGCCCTGTTCGTATGAAGTCACTGCTGTCTTCATCGTAATCGGTATACCAAGTATCGAGCGTTTCTTCTGAACTCCGCCGTAAAAGTCGATATAAAGCGGTGCACTATTTTCCTTTGCTTTTGTAGTCACGCCCTTTTCTTCCACGAGATATTCCCTGTAACGTGAAGCTATATCGGCATATCCTGCATTTTCAGCCGATACAGGATAATACCGAACTTCTATATCGTCCGATTTTATTTTTCCGCTTTCAAAGACAGTAAGCTGCTTGCTTCCACTTCCGGACATATAATATGTATCCGTCTCCCTCAGCGTAAAGCTGAATGAACACATATTATAATCTGTATTGGACTGTCCCGATATCTTCGCTGATATTGATGCGTTTGAATCGCCCTTCTCAGCCACCGCAAGCAGAGCGTTATCGCCCTTGACAATGCCGTAAACTGGAAGATATATCTGCTGTGTGTAAGCTCCCCTTACTTGCGGAACAGCCGTGATATCTCTGCCGTATACAGGCTGTTTGTAGGCAGTAAGCTCCGAAGTTCTGCCGTTATTGAAGCGGACAAGCGCACCGCTTCCGTCAGGAATAACAAAATATCCCTCCTCCGCTGAGGATGCCGCCCCGAAGGTCTCCATGAGAGTTACCTCAGTTATTATATTTTCAGAATTTCTTTCTTCAATGTCCGATACCCTCAGAACTGCATGGAGATAATCCTCCTCCAGCGTATACTCAACGGGGAACTCAAATCCTGCTGATTCAAAATCATACACCACCCTCACGCCGTTTTCTGTATCCGTAAGAGTCATGCGGCAGTCTTTGGAATTGGAACGCAGAGTATTTCCATCACTCCGCTTATGGGGAATTCCGTAATTCAGGATTACCGATGAACGCAGTCCCTCCGCAAGAATATCTGTCGCAGAATCGTCATGCGTTGCTCCGAGCGGCGACGACCACCAGATATATCCTGTCTCCTTGTTTTCAAGACCGAAAACTGCATTGCGGT
Source organism: Ruminococcus sp. (assembly GCA_017516465.1). Taxonomy (GTDB): domain Bacteria; phylum Bacillota; class Clostridia; order Oscillospirales; family Ruminococcaceae; genus Ruminococcus. Next base: position 42,852 of record JAFXCR010000019.1, on the reverse strand, counting down.
CGTCCACAAGCATACGGAAATGCTCGTTTTCCGCACCATAACGGTAAATACCATAAAACTGCTTCATATCCGCAGATACCCACGCAAAGCGTTCTCCGCCTTCCTCAGAGTATGTAACCATACCGTTCTTTTCACTTCCACGATAAAAAACTGCCTCGGTTTTCTTTTTGTCATCAGACATCAGCTCAAGCGTATCACCATTGCCGGAAAGATACACATTCTCATCGTCCAGAGTGGAAATCACCGATTTCACGTTGACTCCCTCCGGCAAAACAACAGCAATATACCTTTTCTTTTCGCTGATATAGGTAATTGTTCCGTCCTTGTCGGATAGCTCGTCAAATACAGCAGCAGGCTCTCCGGAATCAGAATAAACAGCGGCAGCACCGCCTATTTTCTTTGCTTCACGAAGTTCATCCTCCGTGAGAGAATCATCGCTGCGGATGTATATATCAAGTCCGCCAGAGCTTCCTGCAAAGGAAAAAAGCTCCTTCATGCGGACACTGTCGAAATCAGGCTTTTCTACTGTCTCACGACGCTTTGCACGTTCCTCCTGATCAGCACCCGACTCAATCCCGTCAGCTGGAATAACCGGTCCTCCGGCATAGATATTTCCTCCTATACACAGCGAGGATGCCGTAACTAACCCCAAAACAACTGCCCGAATTTTTCCAATTATCACAGAATCCCTCCGAAAAAGTAATAGCTTATCCCATTCTTATGCGGTATGTTATCTCAGTCCAGATCGTGCAAATGAACAGCCATATTTGCTGTATAAGCGACATAAACAGAACCAGCAGAAACAGCATTATAAGCATTGCAGCTATCGTCAGCACAACGGAAAATGCCGTTCTTCCTACTGAATAGCAATGTACATTCTTAACGGCAATAAACAGCATAACCGCTGTAACTGCTATTCCGGCAATGCGTATTATCTGGATGAATACCACCTCATCCTGAATGAGGATATGTGAAAGTCCCGTACAGACAAAAAGCTGAACTATATACGGTACAAGTGCACGGGCACTGGAGACGCATATTCTTCCGGCTGTACCGCTTCCGTCAAGGAAGGTGCTGACAGCTCTGCTTCCTATCACCCATGCAGCGAATATCACGAAGCTTCTGACGATATACGGAACAATACTGAACGTCCTGTCATCGGGATATCCAAACTGAAATCCGTATAATCTGCCTTCGGCTATCTGTCCGAAAAACATCATGATTAGTATAAGGATTGTCCCTTTATACTTTGTTATTTTTGTTCTGGAATTACGTCTGACATATTTTTTCCGGAGCCTTCCCACCGTCCGGAAAATACGAACTTTTATTCTTCCTGCCGCTGAAAGAAGCCTTTGCCGGAAGATATATGCTATCACCAGAAGTGCTATTATCACGCAGATATGCACAAAATGCTCTCTGATAAATATCTCTCGCCAACCTTCAAAAGCTTTATTATAGATATCTGTTGCGTATCCGAGACGTGCATATTTCATTGCTCCGCTGTAATCGCCCTTGTTGAGAAGTGCAGATGCCACTCCGACGTATGCACGGCGGTAATTTCCGTCACGGCGCAGAACCTCATACCACGGCTCAAGAGCCTCCTCATAATAGCCGTCATTATAGAGAGTTACTGCACTGTGAACCGTTCTGCCGAATTCTGTTTCCTCAAAAACAGTTATTGTATTCTTACCGGAATCAAGAACATAAAGCTTTCCCTCAGCCGATTCCACAGCCGCCGGCTCCTTGAAGCCGCCAAGCTGACTCGCCTTTGTTCCGGCAATGAAAATAAGCTCACAATCCTCGTCGTACTGAAATACACGTCCTGTTGTAAGGTCAAGACAATTAATGAAGCCCTCCTCCGAAACGTCGATATCAATTATCGACGGAGCAAGGAATTCATTTCGCACGGCATTGTAAACCGGCGTAAGATCTCCGAAAATCATTTCCTTGTTGGCAAAGATATTCTTTCCGGCAGCGTTGAGCTTCTTTACCGTATCAAGCTTCTGGGTTGATGAAGATGTACAGGTGAAAATAAAATCGCCGTCAATGTCAAAGCCTGTGATTCCGGCGGGAACTGTTCTTGTACGCTGCGAACGCTTTTCCTCAGAGGAAAAAAGATTTCTGATATATTTCAGAACCACCTCTGCTGTCGGTTCAGTACGGTTTGCGCCGTAGAATCCCATAAACTCGCCGTCCGGAGAAAACATTGCGGCTCCGGTAGTGAAATTTCCAAGCTGAACGTAGATATTTCCAGCCTTGTCTGCGATAACCTTTCGTGGGATGAATGTTTTATTGCTGTCGTATACAGGAGAATCCGGCTTTGTTATTTCCATTTTCACCTGTCCGTCCGTACTGCACACCAGAACTCTCGAATTTCCGCTGTCAGCAATATACATCATATCCCTCTCTGCGGAGACAAATATGCCGGTCGGTTCGCTGAGATTTGTTTTGCTTCCATCGGAAAGAATGAAGCTTTCATAGATTCCGCAGACGCCTTCAAAATTGCTGTCAACAACGATTACACGGTCATTTCCGGTATCAGCGATATAGAACATCCCGTCTCCGGATAAAAAGATATCCGACGGGGAATCAAAACTTTCTGTACCGATATCACTGCCTGAAACGCTTTTTACAGCAGTATATCCAGCCTGCGACGGAACAGCATTTCCGCGGCTGTCGTAGCTGTATGATTCATAAGCTTCGGCTGCCCATGCAGAAACAGGACATACCGCACCAGCAAGAATCAGCCATATCATCATTACGGAAATAATCGCTTTTTTCATTCATTCACCAACGTTCTATCTATGAATCCTATTCTTTTATTCCTGAGTGAGCCATGGTCTGGATAACGTATTTCTGTGCAAGGATAAATACTATCACCGGCGGAACAAGCATGAAAACAGATGCCGCCATAGCAACTCCGGCTCTTGCCATTCCCGACGATGAAACCTGTGCTACTGCCGCCGGAAGTGTTTTAAACTGCTCACGGAAAATAACTCCTCCGCCCTGAATATTCCATGCCGCCTGAAAAGCAAATATCATCAGCGTCATGAGTGCCGATTTCTGATTGGGAATAACTATCTGCCAGCATATACGGAATAATCCTGCACCGTCCACCTTTGCGGCGTCAAGCATAGCGTCTGGAATCTGACTAATAGACTGCCGCATGAGGAATACTCCCATAGGCGACGCCGCCGCCGGAAGAATAAGTGCCAGAGGACTGTCTATTATATTGAGCTTTGTCATTACCATATACTGCATGATGTATATTACGCTGCTCTGGTAAAGGAGCGATGTCACGATAACGCCGTTGATAATGCGGCATCCGGGAAAGCGGCATTTCGCAAGAACAAATGCCGCCATTGATGCAAATACGCACTGAGCAGCCGTTACAGATACCGTCACGAATACGCTGTTGAACACATATCTTGAAAACGGAACTCTGTTCTGTCTCACGGCAGCAAACATATCACGGAAGTTATCAAGCGTCGGTCGTACAGCATAGAGTTTCGGCGGAAAGACAAAAAGCTCCTCCACCGGCTTTATCGCCATTACAACGGTCAGATATATCGGAAACACCATGAAAAGACCAAGTGCGGTCAGAAGCAAAAATGAAGCTGCTGTTCCGCCGTATTTTCTTCCAGCCGGACCGCTTGACGCCCTGAGCTTCTTTATATCCGCAGCCATCTGCCGCACCTCCGTTCTTCAGGGATATCAGTCACCCTGTATTTTTCTTAATCCCTTTGAAATAAGTCTGTTGAGTACAAACATCACAACGAAAAGTATCATACATATCGCAGAAGCATATCCCATTTCAAATCTCACCCAGCCGTAATCGTAAGCGTGAGTCATTATCGTATGTGCCTTGTTTTCCGTACTTGGGAATCCTACAAGATTCTGTGCGACAGTTCCGGCTGTAAATGATCCTACTATCTGCATTACTGCCGCAAACAGCAGCTGCGGTACCATTGATGGTATCACGATGTAGATAAGCTCCTGCCACCTGCTGCGTATTCCCTCGATAGCTCCCGCCTCGTAAAGTGCCGGATCAATATTCTGAAATCCGGCTCTTATCGCAAGAAAACCGGCTCCGAGAGATATCCACAGCTGTACGATTATCGTTACAGCAAGCACATATCTGCCATCCGTAAGCCACTGAACAGGCGAGTTGATTATTCCGAGGTCAATGAGAAAGGCATTAAGATAACCGTTCATATCGCCGCTGAATATAAGCTGCCACACAGTATACACTGACGCAAGCGAAGGAATGTAGAATATCAGCGTGAAAAAGGTTTTCAGACGTTTTGGCATTCCGTCGATAAACCATGCAAGAAGAAAGCACAGCACATAACTCACCGGACCTGTCAGAAGTGCAAATACTATTGTTACCCTTATCGAGCTGATGAATACTTTATCGGAAAGAAACAGCGTCCGGAAGTTGGAAAGTCCCACGAATTCCGGCTTCTGCACCATGTCGAAATCAGTGAAGCCTATCGGCAGCGACATCACTACCGGAATCACCGTAAACAGTATAAACAGAATCATAAAGGGGGCAAGCATGGCATAGCAGGCTTTATTTTTCCGTATCTCACGGAAGGTCCGTTTCAATCCTGCCTTCTTTTTCATAGCTTATCCACCTCTCTTGTTCATTACTTCATTTTTTCGTTCTATTTCGTCATTGATATCCCTGTTGTACCACAAAAGCGTATCACGGGGATTTTCGCCGCCGTTCACAACTTCACGGAAGGCGTTCATGATATTTCTTGTAACGGCATAAGACGACGGAGTTACAGGTATTTCCTCAAGCTCCTCGTACTGATCCATAAGTCGTGAAAGCTCCTCCTCAGACCACGAAAGCTGACGGAGTGCCTGAGGATCAGCTGTATCAAAACGTCCCATTACGCCGTTGAGTCCTTCAAGACGCATACCGAGTTCCGTCTGGACCTCAGTGCTGGTGAACCATTTCACAAATTCCCATGCACCATCCTGATTTTCCGCACTGCTGAACACAACTGCTCCCGAACCGCTTGAATTAACGGCATGAGATATAGTTCCGTCCGCCCTGAGCGTTCCCGGCACCTGACAGAAGTTCCATAAGCCCCTTATTTCAGGCGAAGCCGCTTCAAGCTGATTGAAGAATGTGTAATTTGCTATAACTATGGGATATTCGCCTGTCCTGAAACGGCTGAACGCATCGTATGACTGCTCAAAGCTGTACTTTGTGTAAAAATCTGTCCACTGCTCAAAGCACCTGTATGCCTCAACAGAATCAAAGGACGTAGCTGTAAGATCATCGTTATAGTAGCCACAACCATTCTGAAGCATAAGCATTGCAAAGGTATGACCGGCTTCTGTTGCCGGAGATATATTATTCGGCGGAAGCACAAGTCCTGCGTTCATGTAATTCCGCTGTATCGCCGGAAGAATTTCCATGAGCTCGTCCCATGTTTCCGGCGGATGATCGTATCCAAGCTCGGAAAGAATATCCGTCCGGTAGAACATCATCGGGAATGACCGGCTTATGGGTATGCCATAGCATCCGCCATCCCACGAATACTGCACCATAGCACTTTCACCAAATTTCTGCGACACATCACTGAAATCATCGTACTGCGAAAAATCGGTCAGCAGACCTCTTGACGCAAGATTCACCGGAAATTCACCGCCAAGAAAAAGTGCCGCATCCGGAGCCTTTCCTGCAAGGGCAGCTTCTACAATACCGCCATTCACAAGATTGACGGAAACAGGAATTCCATATTCCGGAATGAACTGGCTTTCCGTCATCTCACGCACAATTTCTGCCTGATCACGTCCGAGAGCAACCCAGACTTCAATTGCACTCTCTCCAGTAATATCTGAAAGTGTGGTATAATCCTGAAAGAACGACGAAATAAATGCCTTAAAGCTGAATTCTGCCGATTTTATTATTTTCTTTTCACAGCTTGTGAACTTCCTGTCAGCGGATGCAAATTCAATGTAGTCGATTTCAAGCGGCTGTTCACGACATTCTCTCATCCATGCAGAAAGAGAAGTTATACTGTCCTTTATTCTGGCAAGATACGAAGGTATCTCAATCGGCTTTTTCACGCATTTATCAAGTATTACCGCTGTATTTTCAAGTACAGCCGCCTCTGAACCGTAGGAACCGCCAAGCTTTTCCATATCATCCTGAATATCCTTAAGCTCTGCGGAAAGTTCCTTCAGACGTTCTGTAAGATCAGGAATCTTTTCATGCACATAATAATCGGTATATTTATCGGGGGCAGGTCCGGTAATCATGAGGATTTTCCGGTACTGCACGTTTATTTCCGCAAGAACCTCCTCCAGACGACGCAGGTATTCTCCGGTTTCTCCCGGAACGACCTCCATAGTCAGCGTATGAGCCGAGCCTGAATCAAGGTAAACAAGGATATCCGGCGAAGCAACCGACCAGTCGCTGTCGTAGCTGAAACGCACCTGATTCATTTCCCCACAGATCACTCTGCCGTCGATATATATACGCCTGTTGGAGACAAATCCACGCTGGAAATTTTGTCTGTATTTTATTCCTATTCTGTACCAGCCGTCGTTTCCCACATCTTCTTTTGAGATGTTCCATGTAACGGTCTGGAGAGGCTTTCCCCAGCCGCTTCCTCCGAAGGTATTGTAAACGATTCTTGAGGGATCTGACGGAGAAACGAGGTAATTTGTGTTATCGAAATTTGCACACAGCGTTGCATCAGATTTTACCGCAGCACTTTCGCCCTCTATCCTGAAAAGACGTGAGGGAGTTGTCTCCGGAGTAACCGAAGATTTCACCGAAGCTTTATACTCCTCGTATGAAGGGATTTCCGGAGAAGTCTCAAAGCTCAGTGACGCAAGTGCAAGCTGCCCTGCACCGGAGGACACAGATATCTCATGCTTTCCCTTTTCAAGGAAGAATATAAGTGGCTCACCGAACAGACCGTCCGGATCTCCCGCAAGCACACTTTTGTAGCTTTCCTGCTGTACCTGCGGAGAGCGTATCTGATTTCCTCTGAAATTATCATATATTCCCTTTTCATCAACCCAGACTCTGCCGAGTGTAAGCCTTGAAGCCTGTTCAAACGGCAGTTTACCGTCTATTTCAAGAGAAATTTCAATAGTCTGGCTTGTCTGGGCAAGCGGGCAGTAATCAAATCTCAGACAGTATATTCCTGTTTCCGGAACATCAATTTCCGCAGAAGCTCTGCCTCCGCTTTCTTCCCAGACAAGAGTATTTTTCGTGATGCTCTCCGCAGAATGGCTGACGATAACAGCCGAGCCGTCCGGCGAAGAGAAATCTCCGGCTTCCAGTTTTATTCCGGTTTGCGGATGTCCTTCATTGCAGTACAGATCATAGTAGCTGCTGTACGAAAGAAGCTCCGGATCGACCGGTTCTATTCTGTAATAATCTTCCTCCATAGCCTGAAGCGTTTGTTCCGATGGTGTGTATATTTCCTCAGCAAAAGCCGGAACTGTACCCCATAGGGCAAGCCACACCGTCATCAGGCATATCATCGCTGATCTTATTTTCATTCAGCCCTCCTGTTAATAAAAAACAGGGACAGGAGCTTTCCTGTACCCTGCCTTGATTATTTTCTGTAAATTCCCTGTTTTCGCTTTTTCAGCGGTCACTTGCCGTCAGGACGATACTTTGCACGGGTACGGGCAATGCTGTCCTCAGATCTCTTTATGAGATTAAGCAGTGATGATGAATACTGTGCGTAATCCTTCTGAAGGGTTGACATAGTTACATAGAGCGTATCAAAATTGTCAACGCAGTCGTTTCCGTCAAGGGGCATACCGCTGGAGGAAGCCTTGATATTCGCTTCACTCATAGATACAATAGCATTTGCACTGTCGTTTGCGATAACTTTTGGTATACGGAAAAGCTTCTGGTCGTTGTTCGGATTGGCATTATATATAATTCTGAACAGCTTATATACTGAAAGCATCAGATAGGACGAAACCTCCTTTATCAGTGTAACACTGTTTGCTTTCTGGGCGAAGCTGAAAAGAAGACTGATCGAGTTATTGATGATTCTTCTATTGAAGTTGATAAGTTCGGGAGAGGGCATTTCGAGGCTGTTATTTCCGTCATCATCAGGAATATCCCCGACAGTAATTGTCTTGCCTTCCGGATCGGGAGTTCTTCCGAGGAGATAGTCGCATGACACATTATAATAATCGGCTATTTTTACGAGAAAATTAAGACCACATTCACGGATTCCCTTTTCATAGTGAGAAAGAAGAGCCTGAGAAATTCCGAGATCCGTCGCAGCCTGTTTCTGGCTGATGCGGCGTTCCTTTCTCTGTAAAGTTATAATTCGTGCAAAATCGGAATTCATAGATGTTCCTCCTGAAAAGTTTTTTACGACACTATTATTATAATACAAAATGTATAATTTGTAAATACTCTGATTCATGAAAGAATAGAAAAGTTTTTCACTGATTTTTGTAGGATTTTATAAGATATAAATTTTTTCTACATTTTTTTGTGCATATTGACATAAAAATCATGAATAAATACATCTATACACAGAAGAAAAACAGTACAACACCGGATCTACGGACGCAACTTTTCCGGAATTGCTTTATGATAATTACTATTGACATAAATTCTGTTTCCTGTTATAATAAGTATAAGGACAACACCGCCGGCTTGTGATGAGGGCGGTTATTTTTATTGAGAGGACTGATAAAATGAAAGGATATCGCATAAGCGTACTCCGTCACGGTCTGACAAAGGCTAACGAAAACGGCATATATATCGGCTCGACCGATCTTCCCCTCTCCGGAAAAGGCTCGGCAGAGCTTGCCGCAAAAATGGACGAATTCGACTACCCTTCTGTCCACAGAGTATATTCCTCCCCCCTCAGACGCTGTACTGAAACAGCAGAAATACTCTTTCCCTGTACTGAATTATGTACCGTAGACGATCTCCGTGAACTTAATCTCGGAGAATTTGAAAATAAAAGCGTTGATGAACTTCTTGAACGTGATGATTACAAGGACTGGCTCAGAGGCAGCATGGATGCACGTCCGCCTCAGGGAGAAAGTCTTGAAGAAATGACCGCCCGTACATTCAAGGCTCTCCACGAGATCATTATGGATATGATGAACGACGGACTTACTCATTGTGCCATGATAACTCACGGCGGCGTTATTTCCAATATGCTCAGCTGTTTCGGACTTCCGAAATACGATCCCAAAACACTTACTGCTGACTTCGGCGAGGGCTTCGATATAATCGTTACCGCCCAGATGTGGCTTAATTCTCAGGCATTTGAGATTCTCGGATACTGTCCCTACGACAAGATTCCTGATCCTGTTGATGAGGATTTCTTTGCATAACTGAATAATATCCAATAAATAACATACACTATCCAAAACATCCCTGTGATATGGAGGAATAGTGATATGAAAATCAGTCAGCTTATTTCATTTTCAGGAAAACTTCTGAAAGGCAGAAAAGCCGTTACAATGACAATCTGTCTGCTGCCTCTGGTGTCTGAACTTTTCTTCCGTTTTGCAGAAGCGGCAATATACAGTCTACTGCTCTATTTCGGACAGATACAGCCTGCCGAGCTTTTCAGCGGCAGAAGCAGAATCCAGCTTGCAGCAGCTCTGATAATCACTATCCTCAGAGTAATAACTGCTGCACCGCTGACCTTTGCAGCAGCATACCGTCTTATGGAAATATGCGGCAACAGAAAGCATCTGACGCCTGTTTCAAGAATCCTTATGAGCCGGAAATATTTTCGGAAAAGTCTCGGACTTTCTATCATGTCAAAGGCAGTATCACTTCTTGCTCTTGCACCGGCGACTTTCTTCGGAATTACGGCATGGACGCTGTTTTCAACCGCCCAGAACGCAAAAGAGCTGTTTCTCACCTGTCACGCATTCCTGCTGACAGCTGTTTCAATTCTGATGTGGCTGTCGCTTAAAATAAGCCTTGCCGCAGCACCTTTTCTTATGGCATATTTTCCGGAACATAGCCCATTCCGCATAATTTTCATGACAATAGGATTCATGAAAAGCAGAAAAAAAACTCTTGCCGGATTGACAGCTGTATATCTTCTGCCAATCATGTCGGTAATCGGACTTCCCGTTGCCTGTACACGCCTTATGACAGCGGCAGCACTGTGCATTTCAATTTATATCAAAGAGGACGAATATGAAGGAAATAAAACTGAAAGTCAGCTGCAACCAGCCAATGACGCTGCAAAAATTCCTCATGGAAAAGCAGGGCGTATCAAGACGGCTTCTTACACGACTGAAACGTCTCGAAGGCGGTATTACACGAAACGGCAGAACTATCCGCAGTATTGACTATGTTGAAAACGGCGACGAAATTATCCTTCGTCCCGATACCGGCTCTCCGCTGGAAGCAAGTCCGTCACTGAATGTTCCCATAGCCTTTGAAAACGATGCTGTTGTGGTTTTCAACAAGCCCGGTGGAATGCCAGTTCATCCGTCGATACGTCATCAGGGCGATACCCTCGGCAACTGCTTTGCCGCTATGTATCCGGAGCTTGCCTTCCGTGCCGTAAACCGTCTTGACAGAGATACTTCCGGTCTGTGCGTTGTCGCAAAGGACGCATATTCCGCAAGGATTCTCCAGAACAGCTGCAAAAAAGTCTACTATGCCGCCGCACAGGGAGTAACTCCTGAACAGGGTACGATTGACGCTCCGATTGCACGTCAGTGCGAATCAATAATTCTCCGGTGCGTCCGTGAGGATGGTCAGAGAGCTGTCACGCATTACCGGAGAATTCAGACTGACGGAAAACACTCGCTTCTGCGGATAGAGCTTGAAACCGGCAGAACACATCAGATCAGAGTACATTTTTCGCATATCGGACATCCTCTTGCCGGAGATGATCTCTACGGCGGTTTGAGAAAATATATATCACGTCAGGGGCTCCACTGCGGAGAAATGACGTTTACCGATCCGGTCACAGGAAAAGAGCTTACCGTACACTCGCCAATACCGGATGATATGAAAAATCTTTTTAAGGAGAATAATACCATGGAAAAAATTGCAAGCTTTCAGGTAGATCACACAAAATTCGGCGTGGGAATGTACATCTCACGCATTGACGATGATATAGTCACATATGATGTGCGCATGGTAAAGCCAAACGGCGGAGTTTATATTTCAAATCCGTCGCTTCATACAATTGAGCACCTTTTCGCTACATACGCAAGAAATTCCGAATACGGAAAAAATATTGTATATGTAGGTCCTATGGGATGCCGTACAGGCTTCTACCTTCTGACAAGAGGACTCTCCCATGAGAATGCCATTTCTCTTGTAAGGGATGCTTACCGCTTCATTGCTGACTATACCGACGATATCCCCGGCTGTACAGAGATTGAATGCGGAAATTATCTTGAACATGATCCCGAATCAGCACGGAAGGATGTTCTTCCGCTTATCGGAGTACTGGAAAATTACACTCCTGCGATGCTTGATTATTCGTGGCATTTCACAAACAATAGCAAATAACCAGCTTAAGTTTTGTTAAGTTCTACAAAATATCCTGCATTACAGAAAAAACACGGTAATTCTCGTTGTATTTTACGGATAAATTGCTATAATATTACATTGTAACCACTTTGTAACGAAAGGAGCCGTCTGAATGGATATAGAAGAGCAGGAACACTATCCGGAACATCCGGACAGCTTTTTCATGCAAACCACAGAAAATACTATAAATCTGTTTTCACGGCTTGGCTTATGTGCAGTAAAGATTCTTGCCATTGCTGCTCTCGGAATAATCAAGGGCTTTGGACTTATACTTTCTGAGCTTCTTGGATTCCTTTCCTTTGCACTGCGTGGAGCAAAATGGTTCTGGCGAGGTATGACGGAATCCATCAGGTTCCGAACCAAACGCAACAAGGAGCTTTACAACGAAGTCATCAAAGCAAAAAAAGAAGGAAAATCTGCCCACGCCAAGGCAGTCACACGATTTGCCGGTTCCTTCCTTTTCGGAGAAGAAGGCGTTTTCTACACGATGTTCAACTACATCATGCCGATTGTCTCTATCGCCTTCCTTGTCGCCGTAGTGAAATACGGCTCCGGTCTTGAATACGGAATCGCCGTAGACTTTAACGGAAAGGAAATAGGCATCATCAGTGCGGAAGCAGATTTTGAAAAGGCGGAACGTGAGGTTCAGCAGAGAATTTCATATGCAGAAAACGATAAAACCCTCAACCTTTCTGCCAACTTTTCTCTGAAAATCATCTCTGACAGCGACAGGATTCTCAGCTATGACCAGCTTGCAAACGAAATGCTTGAAGCGTCCGACGAAAAACTTACAGAAGCATGGGGAATCTATATCGACGGAAAATTCATTGCCGCCGTCGAAGATAACGAAAAAATTCAGAAGGCCTTGTCGGAAAGACTCCTGAACTATAAAGTTGACGGAGAAGTCCGCGACCTATCATACAAAAACAAGATTGAATATACTCAGGGCATCTATCTTCAGGACAGCGTTATGGAAGAAAAACCGGCAATTGAAATGCTGACTTCATCTACTGAAAAAAAAGGTGTATATATCGCTAAAGCCGGCGATACAAGCGTTTCCGTCTGCCAGATGTACAACATGAGTCTTGAAGATTTCACAAAACTCAATCCCTACAACGCAAGCACCTCCCTTAAAAACGGGCAGGTCATAAATGTTATCGAAACCGAGAGCTTTCTCCCCATCAAGTACGTCAAGGATTTCGAAACGCTTTCCTTCCTCGACTACGAAACGGTCGAATACGAAACAAGTGCTCTGAATGTCGGTGTGAGATCAGTTCTTGTAAAAGGTGCTGTCGGTGAAAAAATCAGCAATACCGAAGTTACCTACGTTGACGGCATTGAAAGATCACGCAGAACAGTACGCTCTGTTGTAACAAAAGAACCCGTTATCGAACAGATAGGCATCGGAACTTATGCGGCTCGTCCCGATCCAAATTGCCGTCCCGTTACAGGCTCAGGCGAAATGGGCTGGCCGCTTGACGGTGGATGGATAAGTGATACGTTCATCAGCGACAGAAACCACAAGGGACTTGATATTGCCGCAAACGAGGGTACAGATATCTATGCCGCCGCTGACGGTGTTGTTATATCTGCCGGCTGGAATTCGGGCGGTTACGGTTATATGGTACAGATCGACCACCTTAACGGCTACCAGACTGTATATGGCCACATGAGCAGCGTTTTTGCCGTTGAGAATCAGACCGTTACCAAAGGTCAGCTTATCGGTGCTGTGGGTGATACCGGAAACTCATACGGCTCACATCTCCACTTTGAAGTCAGATATATGGGTGTATGTCTTGATCCGGAATTGTTCCTCAATACCGTTGACGGCACAGATATCGAGCTGGATTAATAACATCAATCATACTGAAGCTGTACGGCATTAGCTGTACAGCTTTTTCAGATTTATCAACTATTAATTACAAAACTTGTTGAAATATTCATATATTTATGATATAATGATAATATAGTACCGGATTGAAAATATCTGCCGCCATTGCAGATAACTCCGGATCAGTTTATACCATCATATTTTATGAACGGAGGAATTGTCATGAACAAGACTAAGGAAAGATTTATGAAAATCGCTGCACTTGCAGCAGCTATTACACTTACTGCTGGAATGCCGCTCGGATCACCAAACAGTGAAGATGCTCCGGCTCAGCTTACGGCATACGCTAACACTGATTTCAACTATACTCCCGGAACACTCGGAGCAATCAATTACGCAAAATATACTGACCATATTGAAATCACAGGATGTGCAAATGGAACAACGTCACTTGAAATTCCTGATACAATAGACGGCCTGCCTGTAACTGCTATCCAGATGTACGCATTCCAATTATGCTCTCTCACAAGTATCTCACTGCCGGATTCCATAACAAAAATCGGTGGATATTCATTCGGAATGTCAAGCGAACTTACGTCTGTCAAGCTTCCAGCAAATCTTGAAGTTATCGAGCTTCATGCATTTGAAATGTGTCCTAAACTTGAAACAGTAGAATTTCCTGACCATACCGTTGAAATCCACTCAAAGGCATTCGATTCAACTCCGTGGCTTGACGCTAAACGCAAGGAAGGTCCACTCGTAATCATTAACGGAACTCTACTTGATGGAACAACTGCAAAGGGCGATATCGTTATTCCCTCTGACGTAAAATATGTTTCTTCAAGTGCTTTTGCAAGAAACAGCAATATTACCTCAGTTGTATTTCCGCCGACAATCAACAAAATAAGCGATAATACATTTTTCTTCTGCGACAATCTCACCTCTGTTGAGGCAGTAGGTGCAACAGCCATCGAAAGCATGGCATTCGCTTACTGCAACAAGCTGAGCAGTCTCAAGCTCTCGAACAAGCTTAAAACTATCGACAGCTACGCTTTCTCTGATATAACAAATTCTGCAACTATTACCTTCTATGGTACAAAGGATGACTGGGACAAGGTAGAAAAATCAGCAAATGATAAATTCCTCAATAATGCAAAACTTATTTTTGAGGAACCTCCCGTTATTCAGGATATTTTATACGGTGATACAAACTGCGATGGACAAGTTCTCCTGAACGACGCTATTCTTATCCTTCAGTATCTGGGAAATCCTGATGCTTATCCGCTTTCTGATGAAGCTAAGGCAAATGCTGATGTAAGCGGTAACGGCGACGGCTTAACCAACAAGGATGCTCTTGCAATTCAGAAGTATATCCTTAACAGTATATCAAGTCTCCCCGAAACATAAAAAATCAGCCGTACATCTCCAGATGTACGGCTGTTTGTATTATTCATAAAAACGGTATATCACACCATATCCATAAGAAACCTTCCGAAATCCTTTTTTTCAAAGGTACGGAATTCCACTGCTTCTTCCGCCTGTCTTCTGCCGATTTTATCCGCTGGAAGAATTTTCGCCTTTCTGGAATTTTCAAACATAATATAAGCGAAAACCTCTGTCTGCGGACTTTTTTCCATTGCAAGAACAATCCTGTAACGAAGGTAGATGAATCGGCTTTTACTTTTGTCGTCAAGCCTGTCTAAATACTCCTGTTCTTCCGCAGAAAGTGCGACAGAAAAAGCCTTTTCACGACGTTTTTCTTCCTGTATTGCTTTTGCCTGACGTATTCTTTCAAGTCTTTCCTCAACGAGTGCCGCATATTCCGGACGTTTTCGGAAATCCGTAGTAAATACAGCTTTATGTATGGTATATAGTGCCATTGCGTCATTCAAGGCGTTGTGGAAGCTGCCGCTGTCCGGAACATATCCGAGGGAAGAAGCAAGCTCTTTTATATTAATCGCCTGCGGAAGCTTCATGAGGTTCACCATATCGTCCTGTATATCACGGATTGCATTGCATATTCCGCATATACTGCCGCATTCCTTTGCAAAACGTCTGTGCATTTTTATGTCGCTCTGAAGTCCCTGCTTATCGAAGTTTCCCCATACCCACAGCTCGCCGACGCCGTATCTATTCATAAGCTCCGAAACAGTCTGAAGAACATCATTGCTGTCCGGAGAAGCCGAGATTTCCTCCTGACTGAGATTCGTCAGCTCACGGCACTGCTTTGAAAGCTTCGGGTAGCGGTTCGGCTTTGACGTAGCATAGAATTTTTCAGCAATATTATAACTGCTGTCGCAGATAATCACGCCTACGGACAGCATTTCGCTGCGGAAGCGATATCTCGGACTTCCGCAGGTAAACTCAAAATCGGCAAAACCGATATATTTTTTTGTATCTGTCATATTAAACCTCAGTAAAGCAAAGACGCCTTAATAATTGCATTCCCTGTACAAATCGCACAGACCGGAAATAAATTTCCTGAGCGTAGGTCTTTGGGGAAATCTTATCTTCAGCAGCGGATCAATATCGGGAGACGAAAGCATTGTATCAAGGTAATACCTCAGTGATCTTTCTACTGCGGTATAGTCGGAAGCTCCGCATTTCTGTGCTGTTTCCGTGTAGACCTGCTGGACTATCTGCTTAAGACGTTCAGGCTCACGCAGACACATTTCAAGTGCTGTGCAGAGATAGTAGAAGCCCTTGTGGAAGCCTGTAAATCCGTGATCTGCAAGAAATGTTGATATATACGGATCCACATCCGGATGCTCCCGCCGGAAAATGAGAAGTCTTATAAAGCTTGAAAGAAGCTTCATTGTTATCTCCTGAAGCCACACGCAGAGAGAAGCTCCGTCATCGTAGTAATCCTCAGCGTAATTTTCCCACCGGTGCAGCATTACAACGATAACTTCCGTATCAGGATGCAGCTCTTTGAGCTTCCGGTTAAAAAACATCACATCGTGCCTGTTGTCTGCTGCAAAGAATACAACAACGTCATATTCCCGCTTTGCAAGGTGATTTCTCACATCAGTCGGGTGCATGGTACAATTCAGGACAGTATATTCAGTTGCGTTGAAGAATCTCTTCATCACCATTCCCACACCAGGAGTCTTATTGCAGATCAGCAGTTTTTTTCTCACAGACGCACATCCTTTTTATCCGGAAATATACCGGTTATTCTTCATCATCCTGATTCTTGTTTTTTCTGTTCTTTTTCTTGTATTTCGATTTCTGTCCCATATTGAGTGAAACTGTCAGCAGCTTATCTGACATGAATAATCTGAGGGAGAAGAAGATACACACAAAGAATACGATTATCTGGTATACAAGACCGCCCCAGAACAGCAGATCGTTACCGAACATGAGGTTAGGAACAGCTGTAAAGGTATGTGTGAAGGGAATTGCATAAACGAACACTCTGAATATCATAGGCAGTTCGTTGATATCTGCAAACATTGAAATTATATACGGAACCATCGCACACATCATGATAGGCATGAGCATATTCTGAACGTTCTTTGCGTCGTCGATGAGTGCTCCGAGTATGATTGAAACTGACAGACAGATCATGATTGTGAAGAACAGCTGGAGACCGATAAGCAGATAATCGCCCAGAACAAGGTTGAGTCCGAGCTGTTCAAGAGCCTGATCTACTGTAAGACTTACACCGGCTGCGTTAGCCACTGTTTCTGTGACCTCTTCCGTAGCACCGGAAACAAAAACTGAAAAGGCAAACATATATACAGCCGCATTGATAAGAGCAACAACAGCAGCTGCAAGCATCTTTGCACTGATTACCGACAGTCTTGAAACCGGTGCAGAAAGAAGTGTTTCAAGAGTCTTGTCTATCTTTTCGTTTGAGATAGATGTCATAAGCATCTGTGATGTCAGCATGATGAGAACAAATACGATAATCGGAAGCATCATATTCTGCATCATTATATTACTCATGATATTTCCAGGAGCAATACGGGCTTCCTTATCGTCAACAACAGTATTCTCCGTCAGGATGACAGGCTTCTGCATAAGCTTGTACTGTTCTGAATTCATGCCTGTATCTTCGGCAATAGTACTTGAAATACAAGCTTCAATAACCTCGATTGCTGCTTCTTTACCTATATCCATATTGGACATTGTAGCTGCTGATGTCATTCTTGAAACACTGATAAGCTCCGGCTGTTCCATCTTGTCATAAGATGCGGTAAAGCCTTCTGGAATAATAACGAGGCTGGATATATCATTCTTGTCAAGGATAGCGGAGTAATCCTCGCCCTCGCACTCAACGACCTTGATTTTTGTCTTGACATCCGAATCAGGATCGCTGTTCAGTTCCTCTATGGCTGCCATGATATTCTCTGTAAATTCCGTCTTATCCCTGTCGCAGATGTTTATCGTAACATTTTCGCTCTGGTCAACCGCCTCGTCAACAGTTGTCTTCATAACTCCGCCGAGCACCATAAATATCGCAACTGTTGCAACAAGACCGATAAACATCTGGAGGTTCACAAGCTCGGAAAGTTCCTTTTTAAGCAGGTTAATGAACTTCATTCTGCTTCACCACCCTTTCAAATACTTCCTCAAGATTAGCGGCATTGTACCGCTGCTTGAGCTCGTCTGCCTCACCTGTCACCATAAGGTGTCCCTTTGTTATGATTCCCACACGGTCGGAAACGAATTCTATTTCCAGCATATTATGCGATGAAAGCAGGAAGGACATTCCCTCCTCCTTGGCAAGACGTTTGATAGTCTTTCTGATTTCAATAGCATTGATAACGTCAAGACCGCTGGTAGGCTCATCGAGGATTGCAAGCTTCGGCTTTGTCATAACGGCACGGGCAAGCAGAAGCTTTCTTATCATTCCACGGCTGTAACTGCCGATCTTGTCGTTAAGACGATCTCCGAGCTGACAGATTTCCTTGGCACGCTCAACACATTTCTTGATTTCTTCCAGATCAGAGCTGAAAAGTCCTGCCATGAACTGAAGATACTTTATACCCTTCATGTTCTTGTAGGCACCTGCCTCATCGGGAAGATATGTGATATTTTCCCTTACTTTTTCCGGTGCACTGATAATACTGTTCCCCATAACCAGAGCGTCTCCGGATGTAGGAGTGAGAAGGGTGGATATCATGCGGATAGTTGTTGTTTTTCCTGCGCCGTTAGGTCCGATAAGAGCGAATATTTCTCCTTCACCTATATCGAACGATACATTGTCGGCAGCAAGAACCTTTGAGTACTGTTTCGTAAGTCCCTTGACTTCGAGAACCTTTTCCATGTTCTTAATTAACCCCCATTTAATTTGATTTTTCCTGACAATGTCACGCATTGTCCGTGAATAATCATACCACAAAAACCAGATTGTGTCAATAGCCGCACCCCTGTAAATCTGGTATCAACCCATCCGGAACACCTCTGCTCCGGAATAGTAATGCCTGAGGATTTCCTTCCAGCTCCTGCCCTCATCAGCCATGGAATCAGCTCCATACTGACTCATTCCGACGCCGTGACCATAACCCCTTGTCGTGAATACAGCCTCCTCTCCCTCAAAGCGTACATCGAAGCAGGCGGAACGGAGCGACAATGCCAGACGGAGTTCATTTCCGGAAACAATTCTGTCTCCCGCCCACGCCTTCAGCACCGTGCCGGAATCCGAATTTTCCTCTGTTCTTATCCACGATGAAAAATCCTCGCCGAGAACGATTCCTGCAAAAGCCGTTTCAAGCTTCTGGCGGAGAACCTCCTTTGTAAGGCGTATTTCCTCCCTGTACCCTGGAGCCGCCGTGTCGTAGCTGCTCTCCACCGGAATAAGATACGGAGCTGAAGCTCCCCACGCATTTTCAGCACTTTCCGTCTTTCCGGCAGACATAGAATGAAACGCAGCGACTATCGGTTCATCCTCATATGTAAGGATATACGGCAGAACCTCGTCAACAGCGGCAGATATCTTCGCATAGCTCTCGTCATATGCCTCACCGAGAAACTGTCTTGCCTGATCCTGCGTAAAATATCCCTGATATTTTGACGTATCATTGGAAAAATCTGCTCCCATAAGATCCGCAGTAGGATTGCGACTTTCCCTTATACGCTGACGCTCTGCATATGTATGAGCCGCCACCGCCTGAGCCTTTAGAGCCTCCTCATGAAAGGAAGCCGGCATTTCTGCACAGACTGCTCCGATAACGTAATCACGCACCGTAACTTCAATTATCTCTCCCGATGCCATATCAAGAACCCTGTACGGCTCTGTCAGCTCAGCGGCAGGAACTTCCTCCGGAGCCTCTGAGCCTGAATCCGGAATTTCCGGAGCTTCTGATTTCTCCGGAACATCACCTGTGACCGATGTCTCCGGCTTTTCCGCACTTTTTCCGGCACGTCCGGATATATATACTGGTATCGCCGGAATCACCATGACCGACAAAGAAAGAGCAAGCAGCTGCGATATGTACTTCTTCATAAAAATATTTTTTTTATATTTATTGTATGTGTAAAATAAGTATAGTCAATGCAGAGCCGAACCGCAGAGAAATCGCGTTCATTACGGGCGAATACAGGCATCCGCCCTACATAATAAATAAACCAATAAGAGTATATTTGCCTACGAAAATTTTACACATACTATAATTATGTATGTGTTGACAGATTTCTTAAAATGGTGTATAATTTTAAATATGAATAATTTTGAGGAGTGTGATTGTAATGCCGTCTTTTATTTCAGGTGCCAATATTACAGGTTTATGCGAGGAACTTTATAATAATTCCGTGATTGACTCCAAGCTTTACGACAAATATCACGTTAAAAGGGGTCTCCGCAACAGCGACAGCACAGGTGTAGTCGCAGGAATTACAAATATATGCAACGTTCACGGCTATATACTTAACGAAGGCGAAGTAGAAGCTATCCCCGGACAGCTTATTTACAGAGGCTATAATATCAATGATCTTGTAGGAAACGTGGAAAAGGAAAACCGTTTCGGTTTTGAGGAAACTGTATTCCTCCTGCTTTTCGGACGTCTGCCCAGTAAGAAAGAACTTCAGCACTTCAATACATATATCGCTCTCAAGAGAGATCTCCCCAATGGCTTTGTAGAAGATATGATTCTAAAAGCACCATCTCAGAATATCATGAATAAGCTGGCACGTTCAGTTCTCGCCCTTTACTCCTACGACGATGAGTGCGAAAACAAGGGACTTGAAAACGAAATGAGAACGGCTATCAGCCTTATCGCAAAGCTGCCTGTTATCATGGCAAACGCATATCAGGTAAAAAGAAGAGTCTTTGATAACCAGAGCATGATCATGCACCCTATCAATTACGAGGAAAATACCGCACAGTGTATCCTCTCTCTTCTGAGACCTGACAGACAGTATACTCTTGAAGAAGCTCAGATGCTCGACTGCCTGCTTATGCTTCAGGCTGAGCATGGCGGCGGAAACAACTCAACATTTACCTGCCGTGTGCTTACTTCATCAGGAACTGATCCCTATTCTGCATATTCCTCTGCTATATGCTCCCTTAAGGGACCTCGTCACGGCGGTGCAAACCTTCAGGTTATCAATATGCTCGACGACTTCAAGGCAAATATCAGCAACTGGGAGGACGAAGGTGAAGTCGCTGACTATATGCGCCGTACTATCCTTAAGGAAACAAACGATAAATCAGGTCTTATCTACGGTATGGGCCACGCTGTATACACTATCTCCGACCCAAGAGCTATAATCCTCAAGAAAAAGGCGTTTGAGCTCGCAAAGGGCAAGGAAATCGAAGCTGAATTCCGTCTCCTTGAAACTGTTGAAAGACTTACTCCGGAAGTATTCAGATCCGTTAAAGGAAGCTCCAAGTCAATGTGTGCCAATGTTGATATGTATTCAGGTCTTGTGTACAGAATGCTTGGCATCCCCGAAAACCTCTTTACGCCCCTCTTTGCCGTTGCAAGAATGGCAGGCTGGGCAGCACATCGTATGGAAGAAGTACTTACCAGCAGCAGGATAATCCGTCCAGCGTACAAGGCAATCGCCAAGGAACACGAGTACGTTCCGATTGACCAGAGATAATAAAACTCATCTACAAACCGGAATCAAAGGCAACATCACACAAAGCACGCCATACGGCTTTGTACAAAATCTGCTGTGCCCGAAGGAAATGCCCTTGGGATACAAATTTTCCGTCATTCCGCACAGAAAACTCTTGACATACGACAGTATGTCTGCAAGTTTTTTGTACAATCTGACAAAAATCTGTCTACGCATCTTTTGCACAAGCTTTGTGTAATGCTGCTTTGACATTCCGGCTGATATTGCTGAAAAATGAATTTGAAAAGAAAAATACTGATCGCCGCCGCTGTCATGATGGCGGCTCTTACAAGCTGTACCTTCGGATCAAGTATAGATAATCTTATGACTCCACCGACACTGAGCTCTGAGCATGAGCAGATATATAAGGCTCTGACCAATGCCGCAGGAACAGCCATAAGTCTTAAATACCCGAAATCCGGAAAATATCTGTCCGCCTTCATCGTTGAGGATATCGACGGCGACGGTGGAAATGAAGCCATCGTTTTCTATGAAAAAACAAGCCTTGCAGCTCCGGAAAATACCCTGAGAATCAATATTCTTGACCAGAGCAGCGGAAAATGGCGGTCTGTCTGCGATACTCCGGCAGAGGGTGCGGAAATCGAAAAAGTACTTATATCAAAGCTCGGAGACAACAACCGCATAAACCTTATCATCGGCAGCAGTCTTATTAATCGTTCGGAAAAGAATGTGGCTATTTACAGCTATGATTCGCAGAACGGTACTATCGAAAAGACATTCTCCGAGGCTTGTTCCTTTATAGACGTGACCGATCTCGATGGAGATGACAAGACGGAATTCCTTCTTCTTGCCGGATCTGCAACAGGCTCTCCTGCCGTTGCAAAAAGCTATAAGCTCGACAGCGAAGGCAAATATCATCTGTACAGCTGTGAACTCAGCGGAAGCTTTACGGAATTCGACAGTCTCAGCTATGGACAATCGGGCAGTGACAGAAAAGCTCTCTACATAGACGCAGTTTCCGGTGCCGGAACTATCCAGACAGATATCATCTACATGGACAGCACTGGTCTCAACAAGATCTTTTCTGATCCGAAAGATTCCCTTGCTACCGTCCGCCCTGCTGGATGCAGCTCCTTCGATATTGACGGCGACGGTATCCTTGAAATACCTGTCCAGACTATCTCCCCAGGCTACGAGGAGCTTCCTGTCAGCGAGCAGATGAACATAATCCAGTGGGACTTCATAAACCGTGACAACCGCCTTGAACAGAAGTATTCCTCCTATTACAGCGTGGGCGACGGTTATATTTTTGTTTTTCCGGAAAAATGGGAAAAAAATGTAACTATAAGACGTGATGCTGTAAACGACGAAATTGTTTTCTGCGCCTACTCGGACGGCGAAGTCGGACGTGAGCTTCTGCGTATCTACTGTGCAGAGGATTCCGCCTCACGTGAGGACAGAATTTCCAACGGATATATGCTTATGGGTACAAAAGGCGATTCAGCCTACCTTGCATATATCCCTTACAACCAGACAAACACTGACGACGGTCTTTCCCCTACCGCAGGAGATGTGGCTGTCGGATTCATTATGAAATAAATGCCTTGAAGGAGGCTTGAAATATGAAACGTATACTGATCTGCGAGGATGAAGCTACCATCCGTGAATTTGTTGTCATAAACCTAAAACGTGCCGGCTATGACGTCGTTGACGTTGACTGCGGCGAGGCTGCCCTCAGAACCTTTGAACAGGAACACGGCAATTTCGATATAGTACTTCTTGATATCATGATGCCCGGCATTGACGGCTTCACAGTCTGCAAGAAGATCCGTGAAAAAAGTTCTACAATCGGTATCATCATGCTTACCGCAAGAACACAGGAAATGGATAAGGTCAGCGGACTTATGATAGGTGCTGACGACTACATCACAAAGCCATTTTCTCCATCCGAGCTTACTGCCCGTGTTGACGCAATTTACCGCCGTGTGTGCATGAGCTTCATCAAAAATGAAAAGCAGTCGCTTATAGAATCGGGACCTTTCGTACTCAATCTCAAAAGCCGTACAGTTACCAAGAACGGAAAACCGATTGAACTTACTCAGGTTGAATACCAGATTCTCGAATTCTTCATGAACAACAAGAATACAGCTCTCGACCGTGCAAGCATACTCAACCATATATGGGGTGAAAGCTATTACGGCGATGACAAGATTGTTGACGTAAATATCAGAAGAATCCGCATGAAAATTGAAGAAGAACCCTCAAATCCACAGTATATCATAACTATATGGGGCTATGGCTACAAGTGGAATGATATGCAGTAATGGCTAAAAAAAGTATCACAAAACGTTGGATTATCAACAATCTCGGTGTAATCATCCTTGCTCTGCTTGTAATTGCTATGGCTATCATCTACGCTATACAGACATATTTTTACAGCTCAGCAAAGCAATACCTGATCTCGAAGATCAACGCCGTTACAAGTGTTCTGAGCATCCATTCGCAGGACAGTGCTGCAAATTTCTCGACAGAAATGAGAAATATGCTGGAAACCTTCAACGAAAAGGACAAGATTGAACTTATGGCAATCAACTCCAAAGGACGAGTAGTTCTGACATCCTCAGGCTTCTCTCCGGATGCAGATCTCCTTATGCCCGATTACGAAGAAGCTATGGAATCCGGCGAGGGTACATACATAGGAAAAATGCCCGGCGGTGAAAAGATACTGGCAGTATCAGTTCCTATTTCTTCAATGAACAGCGAATACAGCTCCGTGAGAATGGTAACATCACTGACGGAAATCGACAATGCCATAAAGAATTACACTATTGCAGTAGCAATTGTCGTGCTTGTAATCATCGCTATCGTAATTTCTACCGGACTTTATTTCGCTGGCTCTATCGTAAAGCCTATACGTCAGATAAGCGGAATTGCCAGAAAATTTGCGATGGGCGACTTCTCGGTGCGTATCAGCAGCAACAGCAGCGACGAAATCGGTGAGCTATGCACTGCCATCAACCACATGGCTGACGAGCTTTCAAATGCCGAAAACATGAAGAATGAATTCATTTCTTCCGTCTCGCACGAGCTGCGTACTCCCCTGACTGCCATAAAGGGCTGGGCAGAAACACTCATGATTGACGGCGGCAGTCCGGATACCATGAAAAAGGGTGTCAGCGTTATAGTCAACGAAACAGAACGACTTTCGCAGATGGTTGAAGAACTGCTTGACTTCTCAAGAATGCAGAGTGGTCACTTCACGCTCCAGAACGCAAACATGGATATACTCGCAGAGCTTGGCGACGCTGTTCTTATTTACAGTGACAAAGCAAAGCGTGAGGGAATCGGAATAATCTACAACGAGCCTGATATGCTTCCATTCGTATTCGGCGACAAGAACAGAATACGTCAGGTATTTATCAATATAATCGACAACGCAATCAAATACTCCTCCAGCGGCGGAACAGTCACAATAAACGCCTATGAGGACGAAAAAGAAAAAAAGGTTGTCGTATCAGTTACCGATACAGGATGCGGAATAAAACCTGCTGATCTTGCAAAGGTAAAAACAAAATTCTTCAAGGCAAATCATACAAGGAGAGGCTCCGGAATCGGTCTTGCTGTTGCAGATGAGATAATCGCTATGCACAAGGGAACTATGGATATCACCAGTGCCGGCGAAGGTCTCGGAACAACCGTTACAATCGTACTTCCGGCAAAAACATCTTAAGAATATACATAACAAATCATGCGGCAGGAATCTGCCGCCTTTAAGGTGATAATTATGAGTAACAAAAACAAGCCATCCGGCGAAAAATTCAAATCAAAGATCGGCGGTCAGGCACTTATCGAAGGAATCATGATGCTTGGTCCCACTACGGGAGCCATGGCGTGCAGACTTCCGGACGGCACAATTGATCTTGAAACATGGGAGGAAAACAACGGCAAAAAAGCTCCGTGGTACAAGAAAACTCCTTTGGTGAGGGGCTGCGTAAGCTTCGTGACATCGCTTGTCAAGGGCTATAAATATATGATGAAATCCGCAGAAAAACAGCTTACCGACGAAGAAAAGGAAGAAGAAAATCTTTCTTCCGGTGTTATCAACGTAATCATGGGAATAGGCATGGTTTTGGGAGTTGCTCTTGCAGTAGGACTTTTTATTTTCCTTCCCAAATGGATTGCCGATTTCATTCCTGTGGTGAGAGATGAGCGTATTCTCCGTTCAGTCGCTGAGGGAATCCTCAAAATAGCTATTTTCATAGCATACATGGCAATTGTCGGTCTTATGAAGGATATAAAGCGTCAGTATATGTATCACGGCGCTGAACATAAAACGATAGCCTGCCATGAAGCCGAGCTTCCGCTGACCGTGGAAAACGTCCGCAAGCAGACACGCTTCCACAAGCGATGCGGAACAAGCTTTATTTTTATTGTACTTATCGTAAGCATACTCGTAATGTGTTTTGTTCCCTCCATGAACAAGTGGATAAGAATGCTCATAAGCCTTGTACTTCTTCCGCTTGTGGTAGGAATTTCCTATGAATTCATACGTCTTGCAGGAAACAGGGATAATCTTTTTACAAGAATCCTTTCTGCTCCCGGACTTGCAATGCAGCGTCTTACGACCCGTGAACCCGACGACAGCATGATAGAAATTGCAATTGCGGCTCTTAAACCGTGTATTCCCGAGGATAAGGAGGAGGACAAGTGGTAAGCCGCTCTGTTCTCTTTGAGGAATGCATAAAAGCTCTTGAAAACAGCGGAAATCCAGATGCAAGGTTTGATGCTCTGTGTATTTTTCAGGATATGCTGAACGAAACGCATCCGCTTTTTCTGCCGTCCAAACTGGTAGAAGAATCCGCTGAAAAGAAGATCCGTGAGCTTACAGTAAAACGCTGCTCCGGCTATCCTCTCCAGTATCTGCTCGGTCAGTGGGAATTCTTCGGCTATCCGATAAAGGTCGGAGAGGGCGTGCTTATTCCTCGTCCCGACACGGAAACTCTTGTGGAGCAGATTCTTGATATATGCAGGAAAAATAACTTTGAATCTCCTGCAATAGCCGATCTTTGCAGCGGCAGCGGATGTATCGCCATTGCTCTGAAAAAGCATATCCCCGATGCAAAGGTATATGCCGTTGAGTTGTCTGATGAAGCACTTGTATATCTGCGGCAGAATGTGTCTGTCAATAACGCAGATATAGAGATAATTCCGGGCGATGTGCTTGACGAAAATTTCAGCAGAAGGTTCAGCGGTCTTGATATCATTGTGAGCAATCCGCCGTATCTCACAGGCGAGGAAATGCAGTCGCTGCAGACTGAGGTTTCCTATGAGCCGGAAAAGGCTCTGTATGGCGGTACAGATGGTCTTGACTTCTACCGGAGAATGACAGCTCTGTGGAAGGATTCACTGAAAACGGGCGGCTGGCTTGCCTATGAATTCGGCATGGGACAACATAACGCTGTAAAAGAAATACTTGAAAATAATTCATTTACCGATATTGAACTCAGAATTGACGGCGGAAGGATAATCCGTACTGCCGCCGGAAGAAAACATCAAGAGGAGGAATAAAAATGGCAAAGAAGGAACTTGCAAAAAAACCAGAAGTGGTCCGTGTTACCACCAAGGAGGATAAGAAAACAGCTCTTGAAGGAGCTATGAAACAAATATCCAAGAAATACGGCGAGGGTGCTATCATGCGTCTCGGTCAGAACACCACACTCAACGTCGAGACTATTCCTACCGGCTCTATGACGCTTGATATGGCTCTGGGTGTAGGCGGCGTTCCGAGAGGAAGAATCGTTGAGATATACGGTCCTGAAAGCTCAGGTAAGACAACCGTTGCTCTTTCCATTGTTGCTCAGGCTCAGAAGCTTGACGGCGAAGCTGCTTTCATTGATGTTGAACACGCTCTTGATCCCGTATATGCAAAGGCTCTCGGTGTTGATATAGACAATCTTCTTGTATCACAACCCGACAGCGGTGAACAGGCTCTTGAAATTGCAGAAGCTCTCATCCGTTCTGGTGCTATTGATGTTATCGTAATCGACTCTATCGCCGCTATGACTACCCGTGCGGAAATCGACGGTGAAATGGGCGATCTTCATGTAGGACAACTTGCAAGACTTATGTCTCAGGCTATGAGAAAGCTTACTGCCGCTATTTCAAGATCGAACTGCGTTGCTATCTTCATCAATCAGGTTCGTGAAAAGATCGGCGTTATGTACGGAAATCCCGAAACAACTCCCGGCGGACGTGCACTGAAATTCTATTCATCCGTCCGTATTGAGGTAAGAAAGGGCGAGGTAATCAAGTCCGGAAGCGACATTATCGGTGCGGCTACTAAGTGTAAGGTCGTAAAGAACAAGGTTGCTCCTCCGTTCAAGGAATGTACATTTGATATGATGTATGGCACAGGAATTTCCCGTACAGGTGAAGTTCTTGATCTTGCCGTTCAGCTCGATATCATCAAGAAGGGCGGCTCTTGGTTCAGCTATAAGGACCAGAAGCTCGGTCAGGGACGTGACAATGTAAAGGAAATCCTCAAGAACGATGAGGCTCTCATGAAGGAAATCGAGGAGCAGATCATTGCACGCAAGGATGAGCTAAAAGAAGACCAGTCTAAAAAGACAAAAAAAGACAAAAAAGATGCTGGCACTGCTGCTCAGGACTCTGATGACTATATGGACGACAGAATCAGTGATGATATCCTTGCCGATATAGAGGATGACTTCGAGGAATTCACTCCTGTGGATGAATAATGAAAGTTACTTCGCTGAAAAAATACAAAGGCTCCACTTTTGAAGCGGAGCTTGACCATGAACGTAAAATTTATCTTCATGCAGATATAATCGTTGATTTCGGACTCAGAGAGGACGATGAAATTGACCGTGAAAGACTTCGTGAGATAATCAGAGCATCGAATTTCCGGCGTGCATATCAGCGTGCCCTCTATCTCCTTGATTATCGGGATTACTCTCGTGAGGAAATGTACAAAAAGCTGCTTGACAATTACAAAAGCGAAAGTCTCTGTGCTGCTGTTGCCGATAAACTGGAGGAAAACGGTATTATCGACGATGAACGATATGCCGAAAAGCTTGCTGTCAGATATGTTTCCGGCAGAAAATTCGGTTACAGACGTGCTTTGCGTGAAATACGCATGAAGGGTATCGGTCAGCATACTGCTGTTGACGCTCTTGAACCCCATTCGGAGGAATTTGAGGAAAATCTCATGCAACTTCTGGAAACAAAGTACGCACGCAGACTTACTGATCCCGACGACCGCAGAGAAATCGAGAAGGTAAAAGCGGCTCTTGTGCGGTACGGCTACAGCTTCGATGAGATCAACCGCTGCATAAAGGAATATTTTTTGGAGGTCTGAAAATGGCAATTAAAGTCGGAATGGTATCTTTAGGCTGCTCAAAGAATCTTGTTGATTCTGAGAGAATGCTCTATAAACTGAGAAAAAAAGGCTATCAGCTTGTAACAGAACCCGGTCTTGCGGATATCGCAGTTGTCAATACCTGCGGATTTATCCAGTCCGCTAAGGAAGAAGCTATCGAGACTATCCTTGAACTCGGAAAGCTCAAGGAAGACGGTACACTGAAAAAAATCATCATCACCGGATGTCTTACGGAGCGTTACCGTGAAGAAGCTGCTGAGCTTTTTCCGGAGGCTGACGCTGTTATCGGCATAGGAAACAACAAGGATATCGTTGATATTCTCGACCACGTTCTTGCCGGTGAAAAATACATCAATTTCGCTCCCAAGTCTGACGCAGAACTCACAGGCGAGCGAATCATCTCAACGCTTCCGTTTTTCTCTTATCTGAAAATAGCAGAGGGATGCAGCAACTGCTGTACATACTGTGCAATTCCCATGATTCGTGGCGGATTCCGCAGTGTTCCCATGGAGGATGTTATAAAGGAAGCCGAAGATCTTGCGTCAAAGGGCGTTACAGAGCTTGTTGTTATCGCTCAGGATACATCACGCTACGGCGAGGATATTTACGGAAAATCAATGCTTCCGGAGCTTCTTAAAAAGCTCTGCCGCATAGACGGACTCAAATGGATACGCACGCTCTACTGCTATCCCGAAAGAATCACAGATGAACTTCTAGATACTATCGCATCAGAGGAGAAGCTTGTAAAATATCTTGAAATCCCGATACAACACTGCGACGGCGACATTATCAGCCGCATGAACCGCTGGGGCGACGAGGAAAAGCTTGAAGCTCTCTTTGCTCATATCAGGGCAAAGATTCCCGAAGTTGTTCTGCGTACAACGCTTATTACGGGATTCCCCGGAGAAACTCAGGAGCAGTTCAACAGCCTTGCCGAATTTATTCAGCGTGTGCGTTTTGATCGTCTCGGATGCTTCCCCTATTCTCAGGAGGACGGAACAAAGGCAGCGAATTTCCCCGACCAGATCGACGAGGAAACTGCCACTCACAGAGCTGATATCATCATGGAGCAGCAGCTTCTTATCAGTGCCGAGAACAACGAAAAGCTCCTTGACGCTGAACTTGAAGCCGTTGTTGAAGGCTTTGACCGTTTCGGAGAATGCTGGTTCGGAAGAACAGTTCTGGATGCTCCCGACATTGACGGAAAGGTTTTCTTCACATCTGAAAAGGGACTTCAGATCGGAGATTACGTTAAAATCCGCATAACAGACACACTTGACTATGATCTTATCGGAGAGGTGATTGAATAATGAATCTGCCAAATAAACTTACACTTCTGAGAGTATTTCTCATACCATTTTTTCTGTTTTTCATGTATCTTGACTTCACCGGTCATTATACACTCGCACTTGTGATATTCGCTGCTGCATCCATTACCGACGCTCTTGACGGAAAAATCGCAAGAAAACACAATCTGGTGACTAATTTCGGAAAATTCCTCGATCCGCTTGCGGATAAGGTACTTGTAATTTCAGCTCTTACGGTTTTCGTAGAGCTTGACAGCGTGAACATGGGTGCAATTCCGCTTATAATCATAATTGCCCGTGAATTCATGGTATCAGGACTGAGACTTCTTGCCGCTGACGGCGGAGTTGTCGTTGCTGCCGGAATCTGGGGCAAGCTGAAAACAGCATTCACAATGGTTACGATAGTAGGCGTACTGCTGTGGCTCTGTCTCTGCTTTGATTTCGATCTCGGACTGAGTATTGATCTCATTGATGCTATGGATAATATCATTATTCCGGCACTGATCTGGATTTCAACAGCACTCACCATTATTTCAGGACTTATCTATCTCAAAGGTTACTGGCATCTTATCGACTCAGATAAGTAATTCCGTATTACGCTCAAGATGAAAGGGTGATACTAATGAAGATATGTGCCGGACAGATAAAATATCTTGCCGCTATTAAAGAACTTTCTGAAACGACCGACAGCCTTCACTGCGTCCATATTGCCCGACATCTGGGGGTATCACGTCCCAGCGTGAGCAAAATGCTGAGATGCCTTGCAAATTCCGGTCTGGTTTATGAGGATTACTGCAACAGTGTGGTTCTTACTCCGGAAGGAAAAGCAGCTGTGGAGGAGATTTTTTCCCCCTTCAATGATATATATACATTTTTCCACAGCTTTCTGAAGCTTCCTCACGAGGCAGCTCACGAACAGGCACTGCGGTTTATAAGTGAATTCCCGAAGGATACCTGCGAACGTTTAAGGAAAATTGTCAGGAATACTGTGCGGAAGGCATAAAATAAGTGGACTCCTTCACTTGCAAGGCGTCCACTTTTATTTATTCCGATTTACGATGTCTCTGAATTTTCCGGAGTTTTTTATTCCTGCTCATTCTTTTTCCGGTGGAATATTCCACGAATCCTATGGAGTAGTCTGTCAAGCTTCAGGCTAAGATATCTTTTCAGCTTCGGCTTTTTTCGCCGCCATAGGATTATAAGCCGGAAAAGAATCCATGCCAGCGTAAGAAAAGGAATCAGAAGAATCAGCTTTCTGCCGTGGTAAAGCCGCGTCAGCTTGTATTCTACGATTCTCGAAGCATTTTCCCAGTAGGGATATATGACGCCATTATCCTGTACGACAGAGCTGCTCAGCTTCTTATAAGCTTTTGCACGCTTTTTTGGCTCAAAACGATTGCTGTTGCTGACGATATCCACCTTACCGTCATACTGCTGACCGAATATCTTTTCCATCGTATTCTTTGCAAAGCTGTCAACAGGATTCGGAAGTATACATTCATAGCAGGTAATTTCCGTGAATGCCGCCGAAGCTTCATCGGGAGTCATATTTCCGCTGGAAAACGTAGATGTTTCCATTTCTCCCGAAACCTCATCCGCCATATCATAGGAAATATACGCACGCATTTCTTTTCCGGCACACTGCTTTTCCGGCTTGGTATCGGGAAGATCAATCACTCCTGCAATGTAGAATTTAACACCGTTTATGTACATATCCATTCCGGCGATGTTCTCAGAGCCGTAAAGCGACCATGCAAGAGTCCTGTCAATCACGGCACCGTCCTGCATAATATCGTCCATTGTGAAGAACGAGCCATCAAGAAGCTCAAAGTCACGGAAATAGAAGAAATCTCCGCCTACCACTGTTATCTCTGCTGATGTATTCCTGTTTATATCGGATGATACCTGAAATCCCCCCAGAGAAGTACTGTATGCGTCCGGAACGAGAGTTTTCCCTTCCTCCGGAACAACCGCAACCGTCTGGAGCTCACTCAGCATCATGCTCCGTACGCTGTTGAGGGAATCAACAGAAAAACCGGCACTTTCAGAGAAGAAACAACTCATCTGAGCGTAATCTCCATTTTTCCCGCCCCATTCCAAAGCGGTATAGTTGTATTTCTGAGACTTTGCCATGGAACTTCCGACTGCTGTCATGACTGCAGCAGAGATCAATGCCGCCGCATTTGCGGAAGCAAGGATTATATGCCTGATTTTAATTCTTAATTTCATAAGGGGAACCACCGCCTTACTTATCCTTCATACGCACCTGATCTCCGGCAGATACGGGCTTGCTTGCCGCTGTTATCAGGCTGTCTCCTCTTGATACACCGCCCTGTACCGCAGATGAAGCCTCATCCGAGGCAAGAACCTCAACCATTACTCTTTCTGCATAGTAACGGTTTCCGAACGGAGAACTCTTCGATTTCACCTTAAGCACGAAGCTTCCGTCCTTGTCCTGATATACAGCGTTTTTAGGTACAATAGCATCGTATGAAGCACTTCCGCAGGGGATAGAAAGCTCTACGAAGGTTCCTGATTCAATATCGCCGGTAATGGAAAATTCAAGTATCTTGCTTCGTGAGCCGGCTCTGGTATCATTCTTGATTTTCTGGAGAACGGCTTCTGCATTTCCGCTGAAATTATTCACCAGATCAGCCTTTACGCCTGTCTTGATTTTCTTTACCTTGTCGGAATCCACGGTAATTTCAACGGTATATCCCTCCTCAGCGATATCAATAAGAGCAAGAGGAACTCCCGGAGTAGTGGAGTCATCCGGCTGGACATTTACCTCATTGACAACGCCATCATACTTGGATTTTATTTCAGTTGCGGTAGTTTTTGCTTTAAGCTCCTCGATTTTTTCTTTCTGCCTGTCGATGGCCTTTTTCTGCGAATCAAGATTCAGATCACTGATCTGGCTGTTGACGTTATCAGCCTTCTGAGCCTTCTGGAGAGCAATCATCAGTTCTTCAAGAGTACGTTCCTTTGCCTGAACATCGGCAACACAATCCTCATAGGACATTCCGCCCCCCTGATTATTGCTTTCGTACTCGCTTATTCTGCCGGAAATTTCAGTTATCTGATATTCAATATCTGAAAGCTGACCGGCAAGCTCTGTACGGACAGCAATTTTTTCTTCATCGTATGAACTTTTTGCTTCGTCTCTGATAAGCTTTTTTACGTCTGCGTCAGCCTTTGCGGAATTCACGATAGCCTCGTCAGTGCCTTCTTCGACAGCCTTGCTGTAAAGCTCATAAGCTGTATTGTATTCTTTTTCCGCATCTGCGAATATTCCGTAAAGTACGGTAAGATTTCCGGTGTATTCAGGCGGAGCAGATGAATAATCATCGCTGTCGATAGCTACAATTGCCGCTGAAAGCTTTCCCTGTTTTGCACTCATCGTGGAAAGCTCCTGTTTGTCATTGAGATACTGAGTTTTCGCCTGCTCGTTATTCGCCTGATTATTGTATGCCTGATCACGTCTTGCAATAGCCTGATTGAGATCCTCACGGGCGTTTTTTATTGCCTGATTCTCAGAGGAATAGTCAACTGGTTCCGAAAGCAGAGCCGTCTGATACTGGAGCATCATTGCGTCAAGAGCGTCCTCAGCATCACGAAGCTCCGTTGTACTGCCTTCGGTTACGGTAAAGAGAACATCATCCTTTTTCACCTTCTGTCCCGACTTGATATTGATTTCTTTAATTACCCTGACTGTATCGATAGTAACCTCATACGTCTGGTTGGAAACTACCATGCCGCTTCCCCTGACACGCTCCGTAAGCTTTCCGGAGGAAGCCGTTTCCGTAGTGATCTCCGGCAGCGAACGGTTCATGATTGTGTTCGAGAAAAACGTAAGCAAAAGCATTGCCGCAAGAAATATTATAAGCAGAGTCTTTATCAGCTCACGCTTTTTTAAAGGATTTTTTTCTTCGTTTCCCTTTAATCCGATGATTTTTTCGTCATTGTTTTTTATATTTTCACTCATAGTATCGTCTCCTTTATCCTTTAATTCCGCCGGAATAGGTTATTCCCTCAACGAGGTAATCCTCACCGTAGAGGAACATAAGTATCGTGGGTATCATATATACAGCTCCGACTGCAAATGCAAGTCCTGCCTCAGCTCCGCTTATCTGCGAAAGAAATACCGAAAGAGGATGAAGAGATGTATTATCGCCTTTCATCAGCACAAGAGGCTGTTCCACCATGTTCCAGTAGTCGATGAATACCAGCATTCCTATTGAAACAAGAGCACTCTTGCACATTGGCAGATATATTTTCGTCATAATCTGAATTTCTCCTGCACCGTCAAGCTTTGCCGCCTCAACGTACGAATTCGGAATACGCTTCATTACCTTTGTCAGCAGGAATATACTGAACGGCGAAAACACAGCCGGAAGTATTATTGCCAGACGTGATACAAAGCGTTCCGTTTCCGGACTGACGCCAAGCTCCTGCGTTTCTATCATGCCGAATTTATCAAGCACAAGATAATTCGGAACAAGCGTTACCTGTGCCGGCATCAGCATGAGAATGATATATACAAAGAAAATCAGTCCCTTTATTTTTCCCGGATATCTCGAAAATCCGTATGAAGTCACTACCGCAAGAAGAAGCTGAAAAAATGTTATCGGAACGGTAAGTATAACTGAATTCCAGAACTTCATCAGATAATCAGCATTTTTTATCAGTACGGATTTGTACTGGTCAATCGTCACTTTATCGGGAATGAATTTCAGGTTGATATCCTCAGAAATGAACGTCTTTTCGCCGCCGGACATATTGCTGAACATTACACCGTAATTGGCGTTAATCTCATTGGAAGTCATAAATGAATTGGCAATTGTCAGAACGGTAGGCATCAAGAAAAGTATCGCCGCAGCCGCAATAAATATCGTTACCGAGATATCAAGGAATTTATTCTGCTTTCTGACGATCATCAGTTTTCCACATCCTTTCCGAAGATATTCTCAGCGATAAGAAGCACAGCGATTATGACTATCATCACAAGTGCAAAGAGTACCGCCGCCGCTGAAAGCTTCTGATAATTAAGGTTTTCAAATGTATTATTCATAAAGTGTTGGAGCATATAAAGCTTATCAAACGGATATTTTCCCGTCAGGAGATACACCTCACGGAAGATCTTGAACGAATTTATCAGCGAAAGAATAAACACGAAAATTATAGTGGGCGACAGATACCTCAGCTTGATATGTATGAACTTATAAAATGAGCCTGCCCCCTCAAGATCAGCCACCTCTATTATATCACGGGGGATACTGCAAAGTGCCGACATGAATAATATCATATTATATCCGATATTCTTCCACAGGAACATCAGAATAATTACTACCTGACCATTCGGAGATTTCAGCCAGTCAACGGTCTGCCCTCCGAATGCCTCGATTATCTGATTGATCGTTCCATGATTATGAAAGAGTACCTGCCATACAAGCACAACAGAAGCCGTCGGAACCATAAGCGGACTCAGAAAAAATGTCCGGAATATACTTTTTCCTGGGATATTTCGTTCCAGCAGTATCGCAAGTCCGAGCGACAGCAAAATCGAAAGCGGAACGGCAATAAGCGAAAAGGTTGCTGTATTCTTAGCAGCCTTTTTAAAGGCAAGGTTGTCAAGGAGATTGCGGTAATTTTCAAATCCGACATATTCTCCGCTGACAGGATTATTGATCATTGAGTAATAAATAACTATGCCGAAAGGAATCAGGAAAAATATAAGTACTCCCACAATACTCGGCACAAGACAGGCACAGCTGAATATTTTTTCACGTCCCCTGCCGCATTGATTTCTGGATTTTCTGTTTTTCATCGTGTCACTTCCAATCTGTAAAAATGCTCTGATAAAGTCTGTTTTTCGTTTCCTATATATAAGTGATTTTAAGAGCCCGAAAAGACGAAGTTTTTATATATTTTTTTATTTTAACTAATAGTGAGACTTTTCTCACCTAATAATATAACGTATGTCAACTGAAATTTGTCAATAAAGTTTCGTGTTTTACTCTTTCGGATAAAACATCTTAAATGGATGTAGATAATGTTGTGCAAAATGACGTTTTTTAAAAAAACTATTGACATAGATAGTTGTGTGTGGTATAATAATTATCGTTGAAACGACAATGCGGGTGTAGTTCAATGGTAGAATTCCAGCCTTCCAAGCTGGTTACGTGGGTTCGATTCCCATCACCCGCTCCATTTATCAGCAGCCTTGGCTGCTTATTTTATCTAATGACATCTGCGCCTTTAACTCAGCTGGATAGAGTAACTGCCTTCTAAGCAGTAAGCCGCTGGTTCGAATCCAGCAAGGCGCGCCAATTTATGGTGGGTGTAGCTTAGCTGGTTAAAGCGTCGGATTGTGGTCCCGAAGATCGTGGGTTCGAATCCCATCTCCCACCCCAGAAGAATAGGCACTTTCGAGAAATCGAAGGTGCTTTTTTCGTTATTTTTCTAAGATTTTTTCTAATATAAATGTCCCCGCAATCGCGGGGACTTCCTGTATCATTTTCATAAGCTTTAATCTATCTTGGTACTAAGCTGAATCAGAATTTGTTGCTAAATAATAGGTATCTTATTTTATCTTTTTTCTAAAATGAAGAAAAGATAGTATTCCGATGGGAAGAAAATACACACTCCACGCAACAAGAGCGAGCCTTCCGCCGAGGCCGTTGCCGCCAGACGACATCTTTGAGAACATTCCCGTCATTGGCATAAATGTACAGCTGAAATAGAACAATCCGTGTATCATCATAAGTGCCCTGAGCCACTTGTCTACCTTGTTCCTCGGCTTCATCGCGAGCCCTGTGAAGAAAGTGGATAGTGCCATTACGCCGTAGCCGAGCAGGTCGAAGTTGAAGATAAGCCCGAACTTGCCCATTTCTAACAAATTTGCCGCCTGTTCGGTCAGTTGTTCGTTGTTTACTGTGGTCAGCTGTGTAAAGTAGACCAGCATAATAAATGTGCAGTACACCGCCGCAAGTACCAAACCAATATTTGCAGCGACTTTGCGGTCGTTTTCGCATTCGTTGTGAAGGCCTGCCGTCATCATAATAAACCCGAGCGGCAGGATAAGGCACACAAAGTAACTTCCCATAGAGTAGTTGATTATCAGAAATAGTGCAAACAGAAAAACTGTCACCGTTACTATTCCCGAGCCGATTTTGGCTATTGTATTGTTCAAATTCATTTACTCTTTCTCATATAAATTCAGATTTATCGCATTGATCTGCTTACTGTCAATATTATACACCGACTATCGCCCAAAGTCAAGGCTGCTGTCATTGTCATTCTTCAAATAAATACTCAGCTATATTCCAATTCTGACGCCAAAATTAAAAATTCGATTTAAATTTCACAATAACGTTTAAAATCTTATTGACAAATTTAAAATTATATGGTAAGATTTTAAATATAAGGCGGTGAAATTTAAAATGAATGAGATAGATTTAAAAAATATAGTAAAAAAGATTCAAAATGCTCAGGCAGAATTTCAAACAGTTGAGGTCAAGCGCAGCAAAACTCAGGCAACTGAAAGGCTGTTTGACACCCTATCCAGCTTCTCGAATCAGGATGACGGCGGCGTTATTGTGTTCGGGCTGTATGAAAATGAAGGCTTTGCAGTAACAGGTGTCGATGATGTTCAGGAGCTTCAGAAAAGCTTGATGAATCAGTGCGAGCAAATGGAACCGCCAGTCAGAGCAGTATTTACAGTTGCTGAAATAGACGGTAAAAATGTAGTTTCTGCTGAAATCCCCCCTATAGATATATCAGAGCGTCCATGCTTTTATAAAGGCAGAGGGCGACTGAAAGGCTCGTATGTGCGTGTAGGCGAATCCGACCAGCACATGAGCGAATATGAAGTATACAGCTTTGAAGCTTACCGAAAAAAGTATCAGGACGATATCCGCCCTGTAGAAAGAGCGGCTGTCTCCTCTCTGAGCAGTGATAAACTGGCGGAATATCTGAAGCTGCTGAAAACAGACAAGCCGAATCTCAGCAATCTTGAAGACAGTCAGATATTGGAACTGATGAGCGTAATGCGCGAGGGCAAGCCTACACTTGCAGCTGAGTTTCTGTTTGGACTTTATCCGCAGGCTTTCTTTCCGCAGCTTGGAATTATTGCTGTATCAGTACCCGGTACTGAGGTAGGTGATACAGATATCGACGGCTCACGGTTCATAGATAATCAGCGTATCGAAGGTACTATCCCCGATATGGTAGATGAAGCCTTGCAGTTCGTCCGCAAAAATACCCGCAAAAAAACAATAGTTGATCCCGATACCGGTAAGCGCAGGGATAAGACTGATTATCCTATCAACTCCGTCCGTGAGGCTCTTCTCAACGCACTTGTACACCGTGACTACAGTATCCATACTGAAGGGATGCCTGTTCAGCTGAGTATATTTGCCGACCGTCTTGAGATAACAAATCCCGGCGGACTATACGGCAAACTCACGCTTGATACGCTCGGAAAGGTTCAACCTGATACAAGAAATCCGGTTCTTGCAACTGCTCTTGAAGTTCTGGACGTTACTGAAAATCGCTATTCCGGTATCCCTACAATACGCAGGGAACTGAAAGAGCACGGACTGCCTGCTCCTGAATTCCGCAATGAGCGTGGAGAGTTTACAGTTTGCTTCAGGCTTGGCGACGAAAAAGGAACTCAGAACGGCGATATTGATATAGTAGCATTCTGCAAGACGCCAAGGACACGTCAGGAGATAGCTGAATATTTAGGGCTCAGCTCCGTCACTTACGCAATGAAAAAATACGTCCAGCCGCTTATAGACAGTGGACGTATAAAAATGGCTTTCCCCAATACTCCGTCAAGTCCGAATCAGAAATACTATTCTGGTCCGGTTATGGGTAATTAACAAAAGCAGGCGCTCCCTAATTAGGAACGCCTGCTCTTCGTTTATTCTTCATCGCTGATGCCGAACAGATCGGTGAAGCAGCTGGTGATATAGTCCATTTCAGTCTTTTTATCCGAATCGTCGGTATGGCTGTACACATTAAATGTCGTGAGGAAGTCTCCGTGACCCGCGTAGTCCTGTATCTGCTTCATAGTAAATGCCGTGTTATTAGCGAGAAGGCTGATACAGGAGTGCCTGAGAGCGTGGAACTTGATGTGCGGAAGATCGTTTTTGTCAAGCAGCTTAGTAAAATAATGAGTTATACTATCCGGCAGTATAAGTGTTCCGACTGCATTCACACAAAGGAAATCCTTGTAAGCGTTAGTCTCTCTTATCATAACCTCCTGCTCCGCTTTCAGCATTTTGAGGTAATTATAGAGAGCATCGTTCATTGTGAAACTACGGACGCTACTGTCTGTTTTGAGCATAGTTTTCAGGATTATCTCACGTTTGCGTCTGCCTCCGACTTCTCCGATAACCTTGTATGTTCCCTTGGGGAGTATACTGGAATCGCCGGTAACTACGCTCTGCCTGATATGTATGAGCCTGTTCTCAAAATCAACGTTGTCCCAGGTGATACCGACTATCTCAGACCTTCTGAGTCCAAGCACCATAGCGAGTATAACAGGCGTTTCTATATAGGACCCTTTCGCTGCCTTGGCAAGAATATTAAGCTGCTCAGCAGTATAGTAGTGAGTCTCGCTGCGAGTCTTGGAAGGCTTGTCCACTACGTTCATAGGATTCTTGAGGATAAAATCGTTTTTCTCAGCGTATCTGAACGCCGGTCCGATAAGACCGAGCATCTTATGTACTGTCTTTGCACTTTTGCCCTCACGCACAAGCATATTACAGAAAGCCTCAATATCTCTTGCTTTCAGGTCTCTGATAGGCTTTCTGTTCTGGAAGTATGGCTTGATGTGAACTTTCAAAGCGTTTTGGTAGTCGAAGTAGGTCGTAGGCGAAAGCTTTGTCTTCCTCTGTTCGAGGCAGAACTCAGCGCATTTATCAAGCGTCCAGTTAGCAAATTCGCTGTCAACAAGCCCATCGAAACGGGCTATAATCTCTTTTGCCTTCTCTTCCGCCTTGCGCTTGTTGATTTTGTTGCCCTTGTTGTCAAGAGCAGTGATACCAGTAGACAGCTGCTTCTGCTTGAACTTACCATTGTTCTGAGGCAAATAGAAACTCACGCACCACTTTCGGTTGTTTATTTGAAGGCTATACTTCATATTGTTATCCCTCCTATTGAAGCTGCCTGTCGCAAGAAACAACAGGCAGCGGTAATCATAATCTTATTTCTCAATTGATTTTCTGTTGATATAGTCGATGATGTTGACCTTCGGAATTTTGTGGGTGCAGCCTATTCTGATTGACGGAATGTCGTTTCTCAGAAGCGTACATGCCTTGTTTCTGCCGATGTGAAGCATCTCCATCATCTGCTTGAACGAAACTATATCGGGATAGTCCTTGAAGGTATTTTCTGTTGTCAGCATATTTTTCTCCTTTCCGAGCAAGGACTTGACCTGCTCTGTGTTTTGTAATATAATGGAGGTGTAGGAGGCTCCCCGAAGGGAGTCACCATCACTCATCATCATGCATATATGTCCAGCCGACTACGGTCTTCTGCTTGTTTTTGCCAGCAATCTTATTGAACAACGGTCCATCAACGACACATTGTCCCTGCTCCAAACTTGCAAGAACAGATTTATCAACGCCGATATGCTTGGCAATATCAGCGATATTGGCATCCTTTGGGCGAAAGAACACATGGAACGCGCAGTTTCCGATAAGTTTACCGAGCTTATCTTTTTCAACTGAATATTCTTGGGAGGCCAACATCATCGACAAACGATGCTTCGCACCCTTGCGGAGTATTGTGTTGATAGGTCCATCTTTCTCAAGATTGAGATCCTCTATCTCATCAAGGACAATTGTAACACGCGAGTCTCTGTGATGCAGTTTGAACTCATAGAGATCAGCAAGCAGCATATTGACCAAAGGTGCTTTCTTGCGTATTCCATCGCGTGAAGTCGATATGACAACAATACCGCTTTCGGAATCGAAGAGCTTGTCCCATCTTCCATTAGCAGTTGGGAGACCTTCGAGATCGTCAAATACTTCTGCAAGACGTTCGTGTATTTTAGCTTCCTCCGGATCATTTTCATCAAAGAATCTCAGCGTATCTGGGAGTGAGTGTACCGTTCCATTTTCAATAGCCTTAGCAATGCTTGAGCATTTTTTTCTCAGCATTTTGCTCTGCACTTCACCGGTAATGCTCGCTGCCTCAGCAAAAATGCTAAACAAGCGATTTTTCTTATCGGCAAGTGTTGAGCAGTTCTCCAGTGACAGTAAATCAACAGGAGTCCCCTCTTTTCCTACATCCCAGTGTTTGAATTGCTTCTTATCAACACCATGCTTTTCAAGCTCATCAGGAGAAAATGCATCGGTTTGGTCTATAACGATTACCTTTTTGCCTGACTTGTAACGTATAACTGCCTGCTCCACAAGGAAGCGAGTTTTTCCGCTACGCGACATTCCTGACACATACATACTTTCGCACTCGTCAGTAGATTCGTTGATTACACAACCGAGCATTTTGTTGCTGCTATTGAGTTTTATTATGGGGATAAAACCGACAGGCTCCTGTCCCTTGTCAAATGTATAGTCAGCATATTCGAGCTCTTTGAGCTTGTTTTGGCATTTCCCGTCAAGGATATCCTTAGTAAAGGAATAAACGCTAAAAGTCTTAGTCACTCCCGGTGTAATCTCAATGTCAATATTTCTCTTGAAATTGTTATTTGCATAGAGCTTGCCACAGGATCTTGTCGCTGAAAGCATTTTATTCCTCCGCTGCGTAGTCTTCATAGAAGGCAGAACCTTCGTGTCGAGAGTCACTGCTAAAGCATTTACATGTGTTTCATCAATGTATACCATTGGCTTTGTAGGATCAAAGCGTTTTGAACTTCCCTTTACTGAAACACCTATGCTATCGTTATCAACGCCATCTGACAAAACACAGCGAACTTCGTTAGTAATTTCTTGATCAGTATCTAAAGGCTCATTATTATGATCTCTAAGATAAAAGAGTACCTTTCTCTGTTCTTCAACAGATGAAACCTTGTACATAGAGAGAATCTCCATCGATGCACTCAGCATTTTGAATAACATATAATATTCTGAGTTTTCAGAAGTTTTTTTCAGCCATTCAGTACGATGTAACGCATTGGTGACAAGATTATCCGTGACTTCCGCATTTGAAAGATTTTTTATTAATGCACTAATAAACTCCCCGACGGCCTGCTGTATTTCTGAATCATTATCAACAGTTGGGCAATCCTTCAAGCTTATAAAGTAGGCTGGAAATTCAGAGGATATACCTCCGGGATTATCCGAGATTATAACTGGAATATGTCTGGTTTGACCACCTCTTCTCATTTGACTATGAAGATCGTTTAACAAAACATCAAGTCCGGCATCACGCTGTTTTCTCTCTTCAACATACGATGATTCACGAAGCTGAGCTATCCCATCATTTATAAGAGCAAGCTCACGCTGGATAGCGGTTTTACAATCAGTCAAGCGGCATATTGGTCTTCTGGAGTTATCGAGAATAGCCGAGGTGGTGTGAGCATTAGATTCGCTTTTGGGTTCAATTACATACATTTGATCTGGAATCAGTCCTGCAAGATTGTAAAAATAGAGAAGCACAGATGTAACTCTCAATGCTATCAGAAACTTGTATTTCCAGTGAGCTGGTAATACATTTGCAAGTGCCTTGCCAGCTTCTGCAAGATTTTTCTCTGTTTTAATCATCTCACGCTCAAGAATAT
>JAFXCR010000018.1 GCA_017516465.1 Ruminococcus sp. | reverse complement strand
GAGAAACGGTGCGATAACAGTAGTGGCAGTCATTGCGCAGTTACTTGTCGTGGGCGATAAAGCAACAAAGAATAAGGAAAACAAAGATTCGCCATTTATTCATCTGCTTTTCGTCTTTACGGAGAATCAGGAGGAAGCTTACAGGATACTCAGCGAGGCAGTTGAGCTTGCAAAGCAAAACAGCAGATAATGGAGATAAGTGAATGTTCTGGAAGAAGAAAAAGGACGGCTATGAAGGCTATAACGGCGGAGATTATATCCGTCCGTCAGAGGAATACCGTGCTGACTGCGAGGAATATCACGAGCATGGTCAGACATACAGCGACTACGACAGCAGAATCAATAACGAGGAATACCGCATAGACTGCTCTGAGCATACTCACGGGCAGACGTACAGCAATTACAACAGCGAGCAGAAAGTCTACGATGAACACAGCACGCTTGAACGTCAGTTTGATTCGTACCTTGTGGGCGGCGAGTATGTCATCTGGTGCGGAAAATCTGAAAAAGGTGCGACAAGTAAGGAAAAGGGTGCCGGCGGATGTCTGCCTATCGCACTTATTGCACTTCTGTTTTTTCCGCCGCTTGGAATTTTCGGGCTTATAGTTTATCTGGTATCAGTTGCCGGAATAAAAAGCCGCGTCTATGCAATTACGAACAAGAGCGTGCTTATTTTAAAGAATAAGACGCTCAGCCGTATTCCGCTGATAAGAATCGGAAGAATCATATACAATAACAGCGACCGCAATATAGGTTATATTTCGTTTACTACAAATATGCGTGACCATAAATCGTCATACGACAATGCTACTGTGAGCGAGGGTATCTTTGCGATAAAGGATCCCGAAAGGGTTGCAACTATCCTCAGAAAAGCAATAGCGGATTACAGATAATTACAGAATTTAACAGGGAAGTGTTTAAAATGGCTGATAAAAAAAATAAAATTTCAAATCAGGATATGTC
Source organism: Ruminococcus sp. (assembly GCA_017516465.1). Lineage (GTDB taxonomy): Bacteria > Bacillota > Clostridia > Oscillospirales > Ruminococcaceae > Ruminococcus. Next base: position 4,540 of record JAFXCR010000018.1, on the reverse strand, counting down.
GCAGGTGCTTATCGACGCACTGCCTTATATCCAGAAGTACAATGATAAGATTCTTGTAATAAAGTACGGCGGAAACGCTATGACAAACAAGGAACTCAAGGATGCAGTAATGACTGATATCGTACTGCTGTCCCAGATAGGAGTAAAGGTTGTGCTTGTTCATGGCGGCGGTCCTGAGATAAACGAAATGCTTGGCAGACTTGGAATTGAAAGCCGTTTCGTGAATGGTCTCCGTTATACTGACGAGGAGACTGTCGATGTTGTAAAGATGGTTCTTGCAGGAAAGGTAAACAAGGAGCTTGTTCAGCTTCTTGCCCAGCACAAGGGAAGTGCAGTGGGACTCTGCGGAATCGATGGCGAGATGATTACTGCTGAAAAAATGACGACAGAGGATGGACAGGATCTTGGCTATGTAGGCGAGATAACAGAGGTGAATACAAAGCCTATCCTTGACGCACTTGCTAACGGAAATGTTCCGGTTATCGCAACAGTTGCAACCGACAAGGACGGAAATACATATAATATAAACGCTGATACAGCCGCCGCACGCATTGCCGCTGAGCTTGGTGCGGAAAACCTTATCCTTATGACGGATATCGCAGGACTTCTCCGTGACAAGGATGATCCTTCAACACTTATTCCTAAGGTAAATGTCAGCGAGGTTCCTTTCCTCAAGAGACAGGGAATAATCTCCGGCGGAATGATTCCGAAGATTGACTGCTGTGTTGAAGCGGTAAGACGCGGCGTGAACAAGACTGTTATCATTGACGGCAGAGTTCCGCATTCTATTCTGATTGAGCTTCTTTCAAACGAGGGTGTAGGCACTCAGTTTGTGTGAGATTAGGTGCGTGTTAAAAGATATGATTAATAAATAAAAAATTTACTATTATTACCCTGAACTATATTGATTTTATGGGCATTTACAAGTTATAATTAATGTGTGGGATGCTTTGCATCTCTGTCCCGAAGGAGGAAATTCAAATGAACAATAATGAAAATACTATAAAAAAATTCGATGATTATGTGGCACATTCTTATGGACGTTATCCCCTCGCAATGAAATCGGGACAGAACAGACAGTGCATCGACGAAAATAATATGAAGTATATTGATCTCGGCAGTGGTATCGGCTGTAACTGTCTCGGCTACTGCGATGAGCAGTGGGCAGACGCAGTATGTACTCAGGTTCGTACTCTCCAGCATACAAGTAACTACTACTATACTGAGGTTCAGGCAGAATTTGCAGAAAAGCTCTGTAAATCGACAGGGTATGAATCTGTTTTCTTTGGAAACAGCGGTGCAGAAGCCAACGAGTGCGCTATAAAAACAGCAAGAAAATACAGCTTCGACAAGTACGGCAAGGGCAGACATAATATCATTACCCTTGTAAATTCCTTCCACGGAAGAACAATGGCTACTCTGTCGGCAACGGGACAGGATGTTTTCCACAACTACTTCTTCCCGTTCCTTGAGGGATTTATCAACGTTGAAGCAAACAATACCGATGATCTTAAAGCAAAGCTTGATGATACGGTATGTGCGGTAATGCTTGAATACGTTCAGGGCGAGGGCGGCGTCATCGCTCTTGATCAGGAATTCGTTGACGCTGTTTTTGAACTCTGTGCGGAAAAGGATATCCTCGTTATCGCCGATGAGGTCCAGACCGGAATCGGACGTACAGGAAAGCTTCTTGCCGGAGAATGGTACGGCAAAAAAGCTGATATCACCACGCTTGCGAAGGGAATCGCTGGCGGTATTCCGATGGGAGCCTGTCTTTTCAGTTCAAAGACAAAGGATGTTCTTACAGCCGGTACGCATGGCTCGACCTTCGGCGGAAATCCCATTGCGTGTGCAGGAGGTATCGTTGTTATCGACAGGATTACAGGCGGGGACTTCCTTGATGAGGTAAATAAAAAAGCTTCCTATATAAAAACAAAGCTTGAGGAAAGCAGTGCTGTAAAAAGTTTAAGCGGTAAGGGGCTGATGATCGGAATTACACTTTCTGATGAATCTAAAAAAGCTGCAGATATCGCAAAAAAAGCTTTTGAAAAGGGACTTCTCGTGCTTACCGCAAAGGAAAAGGTAAGACTGTTGCCTCCTCTTAATATTACATACGATGAATTAAATGACGGAATAAAAATTCTGATTGAAATACTGGAGGAATGATTTATGGAGTTGACAATAGCTGAAAAGGGCAGCAAATACGTTGTGGAAGATAAAAAATCAAGACTTCTGTATACCGTGAAGAAAAAAGGCTTCGCACAGAGATATATTCTTCTGGATGCAAGCAACTACAACCTTTATACGTTGATTCAGGAGGGCGACGTAAAAAAGCCGGTGTTCTCCGTTATACTTAATGACAGCCTTTTCCTGAAAATGGAATGTAAGTCTCTTTTCCTTGATCCGACGATCACTGCAGAGGGAAAGGATATGAAATATATCATAAAGAGCAAAGACAGAAAGAATTTTGAGATAATTCTCAATGATGTCAGCGTGGGAACAATCAAAACAAAGTTCGGCGTTTCAGGGACATTCCAGTATGATCTTGAAATTGTGAACACAGCTTTTGATGACTATATTCCGCTGTTTGCAGTGGCAATTGACAAGGCTTTCGGTGATATGAACAGAAGCTGAAAAAATACTGATTAAAACTTATTTTGAAAGGATAGATTTACATGAAGCACTTACTTAAAATGCTCGATCTCAGCGGTGAGGAGATCATCGAAATTCTCAATCTTGCAGATCAGCTCAAATATGAATTAAAGCACGGCATTCCCCATTCACACCTCCTTAAAGGAAAAACTCTCGGAATGATTTTCCAGAAGGCTTCCACAAGAACACGAGTTTCCTTCGAGACAGGTATGTATCAGCTCGGCGGATATCCGCTGTTCCTCTCCTCAAACGATCTTCAGATAGGCCGTGGAGAGCCTGTTCAGGATACAGCAAGAGTTCTTTCACGCTACCTTGACGGTATCATGATCCGTACTTTTGAGCAGAAGGAAGTTGAAGATCTTGCTGAATACGGCAGTATTCCTATCATCAACGGTCTGACAGATTTCTGTCATCCGTGTCAGGTTCTTGCCGATCTCATGACTATCCGTGAGTTCAAGGGAAGCTTTGACGGTCTGAAAATGTGCTTTATCGGCGACGGAAACAATATGGCAAATTCACTTATCGTCGGTGCTCTTAAGGTTGGAATGTCAGTTTCAATTGCTTGTCCCGATGACTATCAGCCGCCGAAGGTTATCCTCGATTTTGCTGCTGAATACGGCGATAAGTTCGAGATGACAAACTCACCGGCACAGGCTGCAAAGGGTGCAGATGTACTTATCACTGACGTATGGGCATCCATGGGACAGGAAGGCGAAGCTGAAAAGAGAAAAGCCGCTTTTGCCGGATATCAGATCAACGACGACCTTATGGCTCAGGCAAACGCAGAAGCTATGGTTCTTCACTGTCTGCCGGCACATCGTGAGGAGGAAATCACTGAAAAGGTGTTTGAGGCTCACGCAAATGAGATTTTCGAGGAAGCTGAAAACCGTCTCCACGCTCAGAAAGCTGTTATGGTTAAGCTTATGGCGTAAAATTACGGCGACCTTTAATGTTGCTATTCTTATAGAAGTTACACAGGCACTTGTTGAGGAAAACCCTTTTGAAAAAGGGTTGTTCCTCAAACTCCTTTCCTAAAACTTTCAGTATTAAATTTCCGCTTTACAGGGCTCACATATCAAGTAAATGAGAAAATTAAGATTTCTCCTTGAGTGAGCTCTGTCAGGCGGAAATTTTAGTATTAAAAGTCTTTGGAAGAGGGGATGGGGGAGAACCTTTCCTCAGAAAGGTTTCCACCAGTAAATACTTATATAACTTTTATAGGAATAACAACATTACTGGTCGTCTGTATTTATTGACAAATTGCCGGAAAAGTGCTATTATAGCAGAGAGGTGATAGAAGTGAAGGAGATAATCTGGGGCGGAATCGGTCTGATAATCGCAATATGTGCGGCGGTTTACATGATTCGTCTTATACTATTAAAGAGGAAAGGTCAGCTTGTACTTGCTGAGGTCGTTGAGGTTCGTGAGAAAAAGAACCGCAAGGGTATGACGGTGTCGTACATTCACAGGATGAAGTTTGAATGCGGCGGAAAGACATACGAAAAGGACGACAAAGCCGGATTTAATCAGCCGATGAAAATCGGTGAAAAGAAGCTGATATGGGTGAATCCCGCTGATTTATCGAGGTTTGAGTACGACGACGAGATAAAGAAAAATATCATTATTGCCGGAGTTCTGGTAGGAGTTGCAGTGATTTTTTCAATTCGCTGGCTGATTACGGGGCTTTCATAAGATGCAGGAATTTCCATGTGTGCGAAATGTACAAAAAAACTCTGAATTCACAGCGAACCTTCTGCTTGACAACAGGGAGAAAAGGTGATATAATAATAAAGCTGTCGCAGGACAAGCGGATATCTGAAAAGGGAGTCGGGAAAAAATTCAAAGAAATTTGAAAAAAGTACTTGACAAGCCTGAAAAGATATGATAT
>JAFXCR010000017.1 GCA_017516465.1 Ruminococcus sp. | reverse complement strand
TATCAGAGTTCTGGGAGGTACACGCAGAAGATATGCAAATATCGGCGATGTAGTAGTTGCTTCAGTAAAGAAAGCAACACCCGGAGGCGTTGTAAAGAAGGGCGATGTTGTAAAGGCAGTTATCGTTCGTTCAGCAAAGGGACTCAGAAGAGAGGATGGAACATACATCCGTTTCGATGAGAACGCTGCTGTTATTATTAAGGAAGATAAGAACCCCAAGGGAACCCGAATTTTCGGACCTGTTGCTAAGGAGCTCCGTGAGAAGGAGTATACAAAAATCCTCAGCCTGGCTCCCGAGGTACTTTAATGGAGGTGTCATAGGAAATGAGTAAGGTTCATGTAAAAACAGGTGACACTGTAATCCTTCTTACCGGTAAATATGAAGACAAGTTCGAGAAGAACGGCGACAGAAAGACAGGTAAGGTAGTAGAGGTAAGCCCTAAGGAGGGTAAGGTTATCGTTGAAGGAATCAACGTAATCACAAAGCATGTAAAGCCCACAAGAATGGGTGAAAAGGGTGGCATCATCAAGACCGAGGCTCCCGTATATGCATCAAAGGTACAGCTTGTATGCCCCAAGTGTGGCAAGCCCACAAGAGTAGGCCACACAATTGAGGACGACAAGAAGGTTCGCGTTTGCAAGAAATGCGGCACGTCATTTAAGTAATTAGAAGGAGAAACGACATGGCTAGATTAAAGGAATATTATGTTAGCACCGTTGCTCCTGCAATGATGAAGAAATTCGGCTACAAGAGCGTAATGCAGATTCCTAAGCTTGACAAGGTAGTAATCAATGTCGGCGCAGGAGAGGCAAAGGATAACGCAAAGGTTATCGACGCAATCATGACTGATCTGGCAACAATCACAGGTCAGAAGCCTGTAGTCTGCAGAGCTAAGAAGTCAGTTGCTAACTTCAAGCTTCGTGAGGGAATGCCCATCGGCGTTAAGGTAACACTCAGAGGCGAAAAAATGTATGAATTCGTAGATAAGCTCTTCAACGTAGCATTCCCCCGAGTAAGAGACTTCAGAGGAATCAACGGCAATTCATTTGACGGCAAGGGCAACTACTCAACAGGTATCAAGGAACAGCTCATCTTCCCTGAGATCGAGTATGACAAGATCGACAAGGTAAGAGGTATGGATATCAACTTCATCACAACAGCACAGACAGATGAAGAGTCTAAGGAGCTTTTGACACTTATGGGTGCTCCGTTCATCAAGTAATCAGGGAGGAATAAAAATGGCTAAGAAGGCAATGATCAACAAGCAGCAGAGAACTCCCAAGTATTCCACAAGAGCATATAACAGATGTAAGATTTGTGGCAGACCGCACGCATATCTCAGAAAGTTCGGCATCTGCCGTATCTGCTTCAGAGAGCTTGCTCACGACGGTCAGATTCCGGGTGTTAAGAAGGCAAGCTGGTAAAATACGAAAAGGAGGTCATTCGGCATGCAAATCACTGATACAATAGCAGATCTTTTAACAAGAATTCGTAATGCGAATACTGCAAAGCACGCCACAGTTGACGTTCCCGCTTCAAGAGTTAAAAAGGATATTACACAGATCCTTGTTGACGAAGGCTATGTAAAGGGCTTTCAGCTTATTGAGGACGGCAAGCAGGGTGTTATCAGAATTACGCTTAAATACGGCGACAACAAGTCACCGGTAATCACAGGGCTCAGAAGAGTATCAAAGCCCGGTCTGCGTATCTATTCAAGCTGCGCAGATATGCCTAAGGTAAGAAAAGGCCTTGGCATCGCAATCGTTTCAACTTCAAAGGGTATCGTAACAGACAAGAAGGCAAGAGAGCTTAATGTCGGCGGCGAAATCCTCGCATACATCTGGTAAGGAGGACAACATTATGTCAAGAATCGGCAAAATGCCTGTCAGCGTTCCCGCAGGTGTAGAGGTTAAGAACGACAACAACTGCATCACAGTAAAGGGACCTAAGGGCGAGCTTACAAGACAGTTTTCAACAGAGCTCGGCATTGAGGTTGCTGAAGGTGTAATCACAGTTACAAGACCGAACGATGACAAGAAGTATCGTTCACTTCATGGTCTTACAAGAACACTTATCGCTAACATGGTTGAAGGTGTTACAAACGGCTACTCCAAGACTCTTGAGATCGAGGGTGTCGGCTACCGTGCTGCAAAGCAGGGAAAGACAGTAACAATTTCACTCGGATTTTCACATCCTGTTATCTTTGAGGAAACAGATCAGATCAAGCTTGATGTTCCTCAGCCTAACAGAATCGTTGTAAGCGGTATAGACAAGCAGGCTGTAGGTCAGGTTGCAGCTGAGATACGCGAGAAGCGTCCGCCTGAGCCGTATAAGGGCAAGGGCATCAGATATGCCGGCGAATATATCATCCGTAAGGAAGGTAAGGCCGGTAAGGGCAAGAAGTAATTAAAAGGAGCAAATTGCTATGATAAAAAAGTTTGACAGCAATAAAGCAAGATTAAAGAGACACCGCAGAGTTCGTGCTAAGATCTCTGGAACTGCTCAGCGTCCCCGTCTCAATGTGTTCCGCTCAACAAAGCACATTTACGCACAGCTTATCGACGACGTAAACGGTGTTACTCTTGCCAGCGCATCCAGCATGGACAAGGGCTTTGACGGAAACGGCGGCAACATTGAGGGTGCACGCAAGGTTGGCGAGATGATCGCTAAGAACGCAGCAGATAAGGGTATCACTGAAGTTGTATTCGACAGAGGCGGTTACCTTTATCACGGACGCGTTAAGGAACTTGCAGAAGGCGCACGTGAAAACGGATTAAAGTTCTAAGAGGGAGGTACAACAATGGCTAATATTGAAACACAGGCTCCTGAATTCGTTGAAAAGGTAGTTGCTATTAACAGAGTTTCCAAGACTGTTAAGGGCGGCCGTGTAATGAAGTTTGCTGCACTCGTTGTAGTAGGCGATGGAAACGGTACCGTAGGCTTCGGTCTCGGTAAGTCCGGAGAAGTTCCGGACGCTATCCGTAAGGGAATTGAGGATGCTAAAAAGAACCTTAAGAAGATTGCTCTCAAGGGAACTACTATCCCTCATGAAATCGTAGGCGAATTCGGTGCAGGCAGAGTTCTTATGAAGCCCGCTGCACCCGGTACCGGCGTTATCGCAGGCGGTCCCGTTCGTGCCGTGATTGAAGTTGCAGGTATCAAGGATATCAGAACAAAGTCACTTCGTTCAAATAACCCCTGCAACGTAGTAAGAGCTACTATCAACGGTCTTACAAGCTGCGTATCCGCTAAGGAAGTTGCTGCTAAGAGAGGCAAGACTGTTAAGGAAATTTTAGGTTAAGGAGGCAGTAACACATGGCTAAGAACATCAAGCTCGTAAAGAGCCTTATCGGAAGAAAAAAAGACCAGATTGCTACTGCTCAGTCACTCGGCCTTAAGAAGGTCGGCGACGTAACAACCCAGCCCGATAATGAGCAGACACAGGGTAAAATCAATAAAATCTCACACCTTGTTGAGGTTACAGAAGCGTAAGCAAGGAGGTGCACACTAAATGAAAATTCATGAATTAACTCCGGCACCCGATTCAAACAAGGCTGTAAAGCGTGTAGGCAGAGGCCACGGTTCGGGTAACGGTAAGACTGCCGGCAAGGGCCACAAGGGTCAGAATGCACGTTCAGGCGGCGGTGTAAGAATTGGCTTTGAAGGCGGACAGATGCCCCTTACAAGAAGAATCCCTAAGAGAGGCTTCAATAATATCTTCGCTGCAAAGTATGCAATCGTTAATGTTTCAGATCTTAACGCATTCAAGGATGGCACTGTTGTTGATACAGAGCTTCTCATTGCATCAGGTCTCGTTAAGAAGGCATATGACGGCATCAAGGTGCTCGGCAACGGAGAGCTTACTGCTAATCTGACAATAAAGGCTGCTAAATTCTCACAGAGCGCTATCGAAAAAATCGAAAAGGCTGGCGGGAAAGCAGAGGTGATCTAATAATGTTTCAGACCCTGAGAAAGGCTTGGGGCGTTCCTGAGATCAGGAAAAAGCTTCTTTATACATTATTCATGATCATCGTCTTCAGATTCGGAAGTGCTGTAACGGTTCCCTTCCTTGACTCTAACGTAGTTGGAAGTTGGATGGACAGAAACGCAACAGACGGAAACTTCCTTGAATATCTGAATATTATCACCGGTGGTGCGCTGTCACAGGCAACCATCTTCTCACTCTCGATCACACCGTTCATCAACGCATCAATTATCATGCAGCTTCTGACATATGCGCTTCCACCACTGGAGCGAATGCAGAAGGAAGGCGAAGAAGGACGTAAAAAGATCCAGAAAATAACATCATTCGTTTCTATTGCACTCGCATTCTTCATGGGTTACGCTTATTATGTAACACTTTCAAGAATGGAGGATGAAAACGGAAATCATGCTGTTAAGTATCTCAAAAAGGATTTTGACCAGTTCTTCTCAGCAGCAGTTATCATTCTCTGCTTCGTAGCAGGTGCTGCACTTGTAGTATGGATGGGTAACAGAATCAGCGACAAGGGTATCGGAAACGGTATCTCAATGATTCTCTTCGCAGGTATTGCTGCAAGATTCCCTACCGATGTAGGAATCCTCGTAGATCTTACAAAGCAGAAGCCTGAAAAATATCTCTTCGTTTCAATTGGATATCTGATCTTCGTAATTGCTGAGATCGCATTTATCGTATTCATGAACGAGGCAGAAAGACGTATTCCGATTCAGTACGCTAAGCGTGTTGTCGGAAGAAAACAGTATGGCGGTCAGAAGACACATATTCCGATCAAGGTATGTATGAGTGGCGTTATGCCTATCATCTTCGCTATGTCGTTTATGGCTCTGCCCCAGACAATCCAGCTTTTTGCAGGTGAGCCTGAGAAAACATCCGGTTTCTACTATCACTTCTGCAACTTCTTTGACAGATCAAGCTGGTCCTATGCAATTATGTATTTCCTGCTTATAATTGCATTCAACTACTTCTATGTTTCAATTCAGTACAATCCTGTTGAGATTGCAAATAATCTTCGTCAGGGCAATGGCGGTATCCCCGGCATCAGACCTGGTAAGCCCACATCCGATTACATCCAGAAGGTTCTTTCAAAGATTGCTCTTGTTGGTGCGATCTTCCTCGGAATCATTGCTATCATCCCCGTAATCATGGGTATTGCAGACGCAAACCTGCAGGCACTTTCAATGGGCGGTACAACAATCCTTATCTCGGTAAGCGTTGCAATTGAAACAACCCGCACACTTGAATCACATCTTATGATGCGTCATCATAAGGGCTTCTTAAAGTAAAAAAGGAGGAACGATATATGAATCTTATCTTTTTAGGCGCTCCCGGCGCAGGAAAGGGAACACAGGCTGAGGTTGTTTCCGAGGCACTGAACATTCCCCAGATCTCCACAGGCAACATCCTTCGTGAAGCTGCTAAGAACGGTACTGAGTACGGTCTCAAGGCAAAGGCTGCAATGGATGCAGGCGCTCTTGTATCAGATGAAATCGTTATCGGAATCCTGAAAGAGAGAATTGCTCAGGACGACTGCAAGAACGGATTTATCCTTGATGGTTTCCCGAGAACAGTTCCTCAGGCAGAAGCACTTGACGCTATGAATATCAGAATCGACAAGGTAATCGAAATCAACGTGGCTGACGAAACAATCAAGCAGAGAGTTTCAGGCAGACGAGTATGTCAGGGCTGCGGAGCTTCCTACCATGTTGAATACAAGCCTTCAAAGGTTGAGGGCGTTTGCGATAAGTGCGGCGACCAGACTGTAATCCGTAAGGACGATCAGCCCGATGTCGTTCTCGAAAGACTTGCAACTTATCACGAAAAGACAGCTCCTCTCAAGGACTACTACGAAAAGCAGGGAAAACTTGTTACAGTAGATGGTCAGGAAGAGGTTGCAGATACTTCAAAGCTTACACTGGCAGCAGTAGGAGCATGAGGTAATGAGCATAACCATAAAATCAAAGTCCGAGCTTGCCATAATGCGTGAAGCAGGTAGAATTACCTGCGGCGCACTGTGGTATGCGGGCGAAAGATTAAAACCGGGAATGTCCACACTTGAGGTGGATAGGCTGATCGGCGAGTTCTTCGCACGGCATGGCTGCAAGTCCGGTTTCAAGGGCTTATACGGATTTCCCGCAAACGCTTGTATTTCGGTAAACGAAGAAGTAATTCACGGAATCCCGAAGGCCGGCCGCAGGCTTGAAGAAGGCGATATAGTAAGCATCGACACAGGAGCCATATATAAGGGCTTCAATGGCGACAGCTGCTGGACCTTCCCTGTGGGTAAAATTTCTGATGAAGCTAAGGCATTGCTTGAGGTAACTGAGAAAAGCCTTTATGAAGGTATTGCTCAGGCTCAGGTGGGCGCAAGAATCGGAGATATTTCTCATGCTGTTGAAGAGTACTGTGCTTCACGAGGCTACGGAATCGTAAGAAATTACTGCGGCCACGGTATCGGCAGAGAGCTTCACGAATCGCCGGAGGTCCCGAATTGGGGTAAGGCTGGGCATGGTCCCAGATTAGTATCCGGCATGACAATATGCATTGAGCCTATGATCAACCAGAAGGGCGACGATGTAAAGGTTCTCAATGACGGCTGGACTGTGGTTACAAAAAATGGTTCACTGTCAGCTCATTTCGAGCACACAATCGCAATAACTCCTGACGGTCCCGTCATTCTGACTCAGCCCTGACGGAGGGACGTATTGTGAAGCTGAATAAAGGCTCGGTTGTCAGAGCAGACGCCGGACGTGATCAGGGGGGCTTCTTCGTGATCGTATCGGCAGAAAAAGGATACTGCTTTATCGCAGACGGAAAAAGCAGAAAGCTTGCTTCACCGAAACGCAAGAATATAAAGCATATCAGTCTGACAGGCGGCATGATAGAATTAAACGATATAACTGATAAAAAGCTCAGAAAAATGCTGGCTGAGTTCCGGCAGGATACTGAGTAAAGGAGGTTATCAAGGTGTCCAAGGAAGATGTAATCGAGGTTGAGGGCGTTGTAACAGACGCACTGCCCAACGCAATGTTCAAGGTTCAGCTTGAAAACGGTCACGAGGTACTTTCCCACGTTTCCGGCAAGCTCAGAATGAATTATATCAGAATCGTGCCCGGTGACAAGGTAAAGCTTGAAATGTCACCCTACGACCTTTCAAAGGGCCGTATCACATGGCGCGTTAAATAATGAATACAGGAATGCAAAAACATTCCCATCCGCTATAAGGAGGTATTTTCAATGAAAGTCAGACCTTCAGTAAAACCTATTTGCGAAAAGTGCAAGGTTATCAAAAGAAAGGGCAGAATCATGGTGATCTGCCAGAATCCAAAGCATAAGCAGCGTCAGGGTTAATCCCCGAAGCGCATTTAATGGAGGTGCAATTTAAATATGGCAAGAATAGCCGGTGTTGACCTTCCCAAGAATAAGAGAATCGAAATCGGTCTCACTTATATCTACGGAATCGGTCGTCAGACTGCAACAACTATCCTCGCTAACACAGGTGTTGATCCTGACGTAAGAGTAAAGGATCTCGCTGAAGAGGATGTAGCTAAGCTTCGTGACTATATCGACGCAAATTACAGCGTAGAGGGTGACCTCCGCCGTGAGGTTGCTCTTAATATCAAGAGACTTGTAGAAATAGGCTGTTACAGAGGCGTACGTCACAGAAAGGGTCTCCCCGTAAGAGGTCAGAGAACCAAGACAAACGCAAGAACCCGCAAGGGCCCTGTAAAGACAATCGCTAACAAGAAGAAGTAAGGAGGTTATGAGCTTTGGCACAGCAGAAGGGTAAAAAGGTTACTACTGTCAGAAGACGTAGAGAACGCAAGAACATCGAAAGCGGCGCAGTTCATATTCAGTCCACTTTCAACAATACAATCGTAACAATCACAGATACAGCCGGCAACGCTATTTCATGGGCAAGTGCAGGCGAGTTGGGCTTCAGAGGTTCAAAGAAGTCTACTCCTTTCGCAGCACAGACAGCAGCAGAAACAGCTGCTAAGGCTGCTATGGAGCACGGTCTTAAGAACGTTGAAGTTTATGTAAAGGGACCCGGTGCAGGTCGTGAGGCTGCTATCAGAGCACTTCAGACTGTAGGTCTTGAGGTTAAGATGATCAAGGACGTTACTCCCATTCCTCACAATGGATGCCGTCCGCCCAAGAGACGTCGTGTCTGATCAAACAGGAGGTGTTTTAAAATGGCAGTACAGAAAGAACCAATTCTTAAAAAGTGCAGATATCTGGGCATCAGCCCCGCTGTTTTAGGCGTATCCAAGAAGGAATCAATCCGCTTCAAGAACGTTCAGAACAGAAAGAAGATATCTGAATATGGTCTTCAGCTTAAGGAAAAGCAGAAGCTCAAGTTCATCTATGGCGTACTCGAAAAGCAGTTCTATCACTACTTTGAGATCGCTTCAAAGATGGAAGGTAAGGCTGGTGACAACCTTATCACTTGTCTCGAATCAAGACTTGACAGCGTTGTTTTCAGAATGGGTCTCGCTCTCACAAGACGAGAGGCAAGACAGCTGGTTGTTCACAGCCACTATACTGTAAACGGCAAGAAGGTAAACATTCCTTCATACAGAGTTAAGCCTGGCGATGTTATCGCTCTCCGTGAAAAGGACAGAACCTCCGATAAGTTCAAGGCAACTGTTGAAGAAACTAAGGATAGACTCGTTCCTGTATGGCTCACAGCTAATAAGGACGATTTCTCAGCTACTGTAAATCGTCTTCCCGGCACAGAGGATATTGATTACGAGGTTGCAACACACCTTATCGTCGAGCTGTACTCCAAGTAATAAAATACTTGACTTGTCAGAACTCGAAAAAAACAGTTATTGTGAAATAGGAGGGTTTTTATGCTGGAAAAAATTAATAAGCCTGATATTGATATTGTCGAGCTTAAAAGTGACGGCAAATACGGCAAATTCGTTTTAGCACCGCTGGAGCGTGGATACGGTATAACACTTGGAAACAGCCTCAGACGTGTGCTGCTCTCCTCACTTCCGGGTGTTGCTGTGACCTCTGTAAAGCTTTCGGGCAAGGACGGCACAGTTCACCACGAGTTGTCAACAATTCCGGGTGTAAAAGAGGATGTCACAGAAATAATCCTCAGCATCAAGGGTTTGACTGCCAAGCTCTATGGAGAAGGACCGAAAACGGTCTATATAGAGGCAGAGGGTGAATGCGAAATTACCGCCGGAGATATAAAAACCGACTCTGAGGTTAATATCCTCGATCCAGGTATGCACATCGCAACACTGGGTAAAGATGCAAGACTCTACATGGAAATAACTCTCGACAGAGGTAGAGGCTATGATTCTGCTGAACGTAATAAAAAGCAGATCAACCTTCCTGTTGATGTTATCGCAGTAGACAGCATCTATACTCCTGTTCTTAAGGTAAACTACACAGTCGAGGATACTCGTCTGGGTCAGGTTACCGACTATGACAAGCTGACTATGGAGGTATGGACAGATGGAACAATCTCCGCAAAGGAAGCTTTGTCACAGGCAGCCAATCTCCTCAACGAGCATCTGAAGCTGTTCATTGACCTTTCAGAGGAATCTGGACTTGCTGAGGTCCTTGTTGAAAAGGACGAAAAGGGTAAGGAAAAAATCCTTGAGATGACCATTGAGGATCTTGACTTGTCGGTACGTTCCTTCAATTGTCTGAAGCGTGCCGGAATAAATACCGTGGATGACTTGATCAATAAGTCAGAGGAAGAAATGATGAAGGTTAGAAACCTTGGAAAGAAGTCCTTCGACGAGGTTAAGGAGAAGCTCCAGTCACTTGGCTTCGAACTTAGCTCTGAAGAAGAATAAACCTATATAATGGTGCAAACAGGCACCGAAACGAAAAGGAGTGAAATACAATGCCGGGTACAAGAAAGCTGGGCAGAACAACTGACCATAGAAAAGCTATGCTCAGAGGCATGGTAACTTTCCTTCTCGAAAACGGTCAGATCGAAACAACCGTAACGAGAGCCAAGGAAGTTCGCGCTGTTGCAGAAAAAATGATTACTATCGGTAAAAACAATGATCTGCACTCCAAGCGTCAGGTATTGGCATACATCACAAAGGAGTCCGTTGCAAAGAAGCTTTTCGACGAGATTGCTCCCAAGTATGCTGAGAGAAACGGCGGTTATACACAGATCGTAAAGATCGGTCCACGTCGTGGAGACGCTGCTGAAATGGCAGTCATCAAGCTCGTTTAATTACAGATTAAATGAGTACCGGATATTCAGCAATCTGGCTGAGATTCCGATCATAAATGAAAAGACGTCCTTCGGGGCGTCTTTTTTAATATTTCAATAGAATATGAAATAATTTATAAAAAAATCATTGACATTAATACGAATTTGGTGTATAATTAATAAAGATTATATGATGAGCAAGGCTCGTCTTATTTATAACGTGATGTACATATATTATAATACTGATAAAGAAATGGGGTATAAAAATGTCCAATGAAAAAAGTCTGAAGGTGCTGATAGTTGATGATGATAAAAATATATGCGATCTTCTGAGACTCTATCTCGAAAAGGACGGATACAGCGTAATTCTTTCGCATGACGGTGAGGAGGCAGTTGTAAAATTCAACGCTCTTAAACCGGATATGGTTCTCCTCGATATAATGCTGCCCGGAATTGACGGCTGGCAGGTATGCCGTGAGATCAGAAAAAAATCAAACGTTCCGATTATTATGATTACTGCAAAGGGTGAAACTATCGACAAGGTTATCGGTCTTGAACTCGGTGCGGATGATTATATCGTAAAGCCGTTCGACGCTAAGGAGGTTATCGCAAGAATTAATGCCGTTACAAGGCGTGTCGGTACTGCAAATTCAGAGCCGGAAATAAAAGAAGTTCACTATGATAAGCTTTCTGTCAATATGACACGCTATGAACTTAAGGTCAATGGAAAAACTATTGATACTCCTCCCAAGGAGCTTGAACTTCTTTTCTACCTTGCCTCCAATCCGAACAGGGTATATACCCGTGATCAGCTTCTTGACGAGGTATGGGGCTTTGAATACTATGGAGATTCACGCACTATTGATGTTCATATAAAACGTCTGCGTGAAAAGCTTGAAGGTGTTTCCGATAAGTGGGCTCTGAAAACAGTATGGGGCGTCGGATATAAATTCGAGGCAGATGAGGAAGAATGATAATCCTTCGCATTGATATCGGATGACAGGGAGGACACTTTGTCCTCCCTTTTTTAAGGAGGCGTGTTGCTTTGAACTACAAGGAAAGTTCTTACTACAAGCAGTTTAAATATTCTCTTATCACCATATCTTCACTGCTCGTATTCGTCAGCATTATTCTTGTTATGATTACAGTTAGTATATACAGGAAATCAGAGCTTGACAGGCTTGAACAGTCCGGCGGACTTTATATCGAAATGTTCGAGGATGAATATAAAAGATCTGGTCATATATCCAGTCAGGATATGCAGAAGCTCCATTATAACTTTTCAAATCAGGAAAAGCTGAAAATATTTATATACGATGAGGACGGCAAATGTATCTTCGCTGAGGGAGACTACGATCAGAATATGATTGAGGCGGACAATCGCTTTTCGGTGTCCAGCAAGAAGGAGACTCCAAGCAGCGAGGTTAAGGATCTCGTATCAGATATAAAAAAGGAAGTCAACGGAAAGAAAAAGAAGTACCTGAAATTTGATTCAAGAAATCTTCTGAAAAGCGAGCCATATCTGCTGTACTGCACAAAAAAGACTTTTGTGAACGGTGCCGGAGAAAGAGACAGAATGTATATCCTTTTCTGCGGCAGAACAGATAATATGAACAGCTTCACGCTGAAAATAATCATAGTTGTCAGCATAATTACGCTGATAGTGCTGTATCTGCTGTATCTTTTCCTTAGCAAGCGGACTAAGAAGCTCACAAGCTATGAATACGATTTCCTGAGGATAAGCGAGATGTACGTCAAGGGCGATTTCTCGGAGACGCTCAGCACTGATATCGAGGGTATCCCAAAGGAAATAACGCAGTGCGTCAATGCACTCTCGGAGAACGTTAAGAACAGCGAAGAAGCTTCAAAGACATTTATTGCAAATGTTTCCCACGAGCTTAGAACTCCGATAACGACGATAGGCGGCTTTGTATCAGGAATTCTCGACGGAACTATTCCGAAATCAAGGCAGAATGAGTATCTTGTAATTGTGTCGAAGGAAATCCAGCGTCTTAAGATGCTTATTTCGTCCATGCTCAACATGACGAAATTTGAGTCGGGAACAATGACTCCTAATTTCCGTGAGACAAATCTTACTGATCTTGTTATACAAACTGTATTGATGTTTGAGAAGAAGATAGATGAAAAAAATCTTGAAGTACTTGGTCTTGACAGTCAGAGACTTATTGCTGTTGCCGACGCTGATCTTATGCAGCAGGTTATCTACAATCTGGTAGAGAATGCTGTTAAATTTGTAAATCATGGCGGAACGCTGACTTTTGAATTTGAAAAGCTTGATGGAATGAACTGTGTAAGTATTAAAAATACCGGCGAGGGACTTAGGGATAACGAAATACAGCAGGTTTTTGACCGTTTTTATAAGACGGATTCGTCAAGAGGCAAGGATGCTTCCGGTCTTGGACTGGGACTTGCAATTTCCAGAAAGATCGTGCATCTGCATAAGGGACATATCGTTGTCAGAAGCGTACAGGGTGAATATACTAAATTTATAATACAGATACCTGATCTTGATATCGGGGCTGTGGACGAGAACGAAAGGACAGACTATGGACGAAAGAGATAACAATATTACAAGCAGTATATCAGATTCCGGAGAAGCTGAAAGCAAACAGGATTACAGTGAAGCTCCGGATTCCGGAGCTAAACCAGAGGAAAGCATAGATCAGCCGGTATATATATCACGTCCGGAGCATACGACATACGACAGCTTTATGTATGAGTCTATCGGTCTTGAGGAAATGAAGAACATTGGCAATGATTCTCAGCCGAACGGAGAAGAAGCGGCTGTGAAAAAATCCAGCGGAACAACAGCGGCAGTAGTGCTGTTTCTTGTACTAATGGCGGCAGCGTTCGGATTTGCAGCCTTCGGAATCGTCAGTGATATGATGAACAGCGAAAAGGCACTTGAAAAGCTTGCCAATCGGAAGCAGATAGTGCTGTATCGGGAAACAAACAGAAAAGTCTCTGCTGATGAACTTATAAAACCTGATAAGAACGGAAAATATTCTATCGAGGGTGTTGCCGAGCTTGTAAAGCCTTCCATTGTTGAGATATACACTTATCAGAACAGGGCAGATTACAATGCAGGAGCAAACTGTGGTTCGGGTTCCGGAGTAGTGATAAGCGAGGACGGATATATCGTTACAAATACTCATGTTCTGTATGAAAATGGTGTACACATAATAAATACTGTTGACGGCAAAAGCTATGAAGCGGAGGTTGTCGGCAGAGATGTTAAAACTGATATTGCTGTTATCAAGGTGAATAGCGTAAAGCTTCAGCCGGCTGTTTTCGGGAATTCAGACGACGCCGTAGTAGGGGAACAGGTTGTCGCAATAGGAAATCCGGTAAGCCTGTCCTTTACCGTGACTGATGGAATTATTTCAGCAGTTCACAGAATGATAAGAACTGATGAAACGTCATTTGAGATGGAATGTATCCAGACAAACGCTGATATCAGCCCCGGAAATTCCGGCGGAGCTCTTGTCAATATGTACGGAGAAGTTGTCGGAATAACTTCATCAAAGTATGTAAGCAGCAGTTATGAGGGACTCGGTTTCGCTATAACATCAAACGAGGCACTTCCTATTATAGAGGAGCTTATTGATCATGGATATATCAAGGGAAGATTCAGAATCGGAATACAGCTTATTGATATGTCAGATAAGTCGAAAAAGCTTCTAATTGAGGAGGAACTCGGCTATACGATTCCGGAAAACTTCTATGGAATATACATCGACAGTATTTCAGAGGATTCAGATATCAAGAATACAGCTCTCAAACCGGGCGATTTTATTACAGAAGTTGCCGGAATAAAGGTCAGGACGTATAATGAATTCTATACCGCAATTACAAATAACTACGGTGTTGGAGATACTGTGCCGGCTTCCTGTGCACATATTGATAAGGATGGAACAATAACTGATTATGATATAAAATTCAAACTCATCGAAGATACGTCAGGAAATTATTGATATTTAATATAATTAGCTGCCCGTGAAATAAAGGGCAGCTTTTTAATCTCTGAGTTTTTTAGGGCGTTTAGAGTTGACGCCGGTAATACCGCCGATAGCTCCGGCAGAGACAAGGAGAAGGAGTTTACTGAAATGCGACGGGCTTCCGGAGAGGAGAATACCTGCGGCAGAGAGAACAGCATAGAGGATCAGACCGCAGATAATACCGGAAATCATCCCTTTATGGCGGCGGTATTTCCCGAAGATAAAGCCGGCAGAGAAAGCACCGGTGAAAAGCGGAAGGAGAGAAATTATTCTCAGAAGCCGGAAATCAGATACGAAGAAAAAAGCAAATCCTGAGACAGCAAGAACTGTAACAAAAAGAAAAATAATTCCCGAAACAGTCGAGATAAGCATACTCAGTCTGCTGCTTGACCATATACTCCGGCGGTGACGGCGCATAAAAATCCCTCCATAGAAATTGTTAATAAATTCTATGGAGGGAAATTAATTATTATTCTTCTTCAGCTTCTTTTTTCTTGTTCTTGGACTTCTTTTTGTCGGAAGTATCCTCATCTTCATCAGCAAGCTTTGCAGAAGTTACGCCGGCTGTATCAGCTTTTTTAGCTGCGGCAGCTGCCTTCATTTCCTTGAAGCGTTCAACAGCTGTCACGTTTTCAGTGATAGCCCACTTCTTGATTCTGAGCTTATGTCTTTCGCCGCCTGTTTCGATAACGACTGTATCTTCGCTTGTGCGGACAACAATACCAACAATACCGCCGCCTGTGATGATTTCGTCGCCTACTTCAAGGCTGTTCTGCATTTCCTTGAGTTCTCTGTCTCTTTTCTTCTGTGGTCTGATAGCAATGAAATAGAGAAGAAGGAACATAAGGATAAGAGGAAGCAGGAATCCCCAGATGCTTCCGCCCTGCTGCTGAGATTTGCTTGCAGCTGCTGTTGTCTGAGCTGCTTCTTCTGCGAATGCAGACATTGCGGTGAAAGCTGCCAATACAGACATTGAAACGGCAGCGGTCAATGATGAAATAAACTTTTTAAACTTCATGATTCTCTCCAATCTGAGCATTGCTCGTTCTATTGCTTCCCTAACTAAACTTTGCCGTCAATACTTGGCATAAAGAAATTTTCTCTGTGTCAGAAAATCTTGAAATGCGGCAGCATTCCTGTGTTTTTCTTTTTTGATAACTTTCCTTTCTACCTTTGTCTTTTTGGCAAAGTATAATTGATGAAGCAATATAAATGTAAATAGTATTATACCACATATTGAGAATAATTGCAAGTGATTTTTTCTCTTTTACGAAAAATCGGCAAAAAGTTTTTTGTGCAGCAAAAAATTTCGACAAATACAAGGCGGAGAGATTCAACATACTGTTGAATATATTGTGCAAAATCATGAAAATAACAGAATACTCTTGATTTATTGCGAAAAGGTGGTAAAATATAATTAGCACTCAGAGAAAGAGAGTGCTAAGGATAACGAGATATAATTTGCAATTACTTAAGGAGGTATATATTATGACAATCAAGCCCTTACAGGACAGAGTTGTAGTAAAAATGGTTGAGGCAGAGGAGACTACAAAAAGCGGTATCATCCTCTCAGGTTCAGCTAAGGAAAAGCCGGAAGTTGCCGAAGTAGTAGAAGTAGGTCCAGGAACAGCAGACGTTAAAATGGAAGTTAAAATCGGCGATAAGGTTCTTATCTCCAAGTATTCAGGTACAAACGTGAAGCTTGAAGGACAGGAATTCATCATCGTAAGAATGGAAGATATTCTGGCAGTTGTAGACTGATTGCAAAAGCATAAATTATATTAAGGAGATTGATTATTATGGCTAAAGATATTAAATACGGCGAGGACGCAAGAAAGTCCCTTCAGGCAGGTATCGACAAGCTTGCTGATACTGTAAGAATCACAATGGGCCCCAAGGGCAGAAATGTAGTTCTCGATAAGAAGTTCGGTGCTCCCCTTATCACTAATGACGGCGTTACTATCGCTAAGGATATCGAGCTTGAGGACGCTTTTGAAAACATGGGTGCTCAGCTTGTAAAGGAAGTTGCTACAAAGACAAACGATGCTGCCGGCGACGGTACAACAACAGCTACACTTCTTGCACAGGCTATCGTTCGTGAGGGAATGAAAAATATTGCAGCAGGTGCTAATCCTATGATTCTCAAGAAGGGTATCGCAAAGGCTGTTGACGTTGCAGTAGAAGCTATCACAGCTAATTCAAAGGCTGTTGAGGGTACAGAGGATATCGCAAGAGTAGGTGCTATCTCTGCTGCTGATGAGAATGTAGGTAAGCTTATCGCTGAAGCTATGGAAAAGGTTACAGCTGACGGCGTTATTACTATTGAGGAGAGCAAGACTGCTGAAACATACAGCGAAGTAGTTGAGGGTATGCAGTTCGATCGTGGATACATCTCACCCTACATGGTTACAGATACAGACAAGATGGAAGCTATCTATGATGACGCTTTCGTGCTTATCACAGACAAGAAGATTTCTTCTATTCAAGAAATCCTTCCTCTCCTCGAGCAGATCGTAAAAATGGGCAGAAAGCTCGTTATCATTGCTGAGGACGTTGAGGGCGAGGCTCTTACAACAATCATCCTTAACAACCTTAGAGGAACTTTCAAGGTTGCTGCTGTCAAGGCTCCCGGCTTCGGCGACAGACGTAAGGAAATGCTCAAGGATATCGCTATCCTCACAGGCGGCGAGGTTATTTCTTCTGAGCTTGGTCTTGAACTCAACGAGACAACTATCGACCAGCTTGGTCAGGCTAAGCAGATCGTAATTCAGAAGGAAAATACAATCATCGTTGACGGTGCTGGCGACAAGGACGCCATTAAGTCAAGAGTAGGTCAGATTCGTGCTGCTATCGAGACAACAACATCTGACTTCGACCGTGAGAAGCTTCAGGAAAGACTTGCAAAGCTTGCTGGCGGTGTTGCTGTTATCAAGGTTGGTGCGGCTACTGAGATTGAGATGAAGGAAAAGAAGCTCCGTATCGAGGATGCTCTTGCAGCTACAAAGGCGGCTGTTGAGGAAGGTATCGTAGCAGGCGGCGGTACAGCATATATCAACGCTATTCCTGCTGTTACAAAGCTTATTCCCAATCTTGAAGGCGACGAAAAGACAGGTGCTAAGATTATTCTCAAGGCTCTTGAAGCTCCTGTTCGTCAGATCGCTGAGAATGCCGGTCTTGAAGGCAGTGTTATTGTTGACAAGATCATCCGTTCAAGAAAGGTTGGCTATGGCTTCGACGCTTACAAGGAAGTTTACTGCGATATGATTCCTTCCGGTATCGTTGATCCTAAAAAGGTTACAAGAAGTGCTCTCCAGAATGCTGCTTCCGTTGCTTCTATGGTTCTCACAACTGAAAGCCTCGTTGCTGATATCAAGGAAGATGTTCCGGCAGCTCCTGCAATGCCTGCTGGCGGTATGTATTAATTCAGTTATATGTAAATTTAAAGCGGATCCGTATGGGTCCGCTTTTTGTTTAGTATAGTTCTTGTTCGAGATTCTTGAAAACATCGGTATCAAAAAAATCAGTTATTGAAATATCAAGACCGTCACAAAGCTTTTTTATTGTAACTATTCCGATATTTTTGGCACGATGATTCACTATATCATTAACTGTTGACTGTGTTACTCCAGAAATGGTAGAAAGTTTGTTCACTGTAATATTATTAATACGGCATAATTCAAGAATGCGTTCAGCAACAGCTTGTGAAATGTTCATGGTAATGCTATCCTTTCATGTTGTTTTACATAAATAATAATAGCATTTTTTGTGCAAAATAATTGTCGGTAAACCGTTGACTTTTGAATAAGATTCTGATATAATATAATCAACGGTAAACCGTTAATATTATGAACAACAATTAAGGAGTGGTTATATGAAAAAAAGATATGGTAAAGTGTTTGCATATTTCCTTTGTAATTTTTCTTTAATGGCAGTAAGCTGTCTTATATTAGGAATATTTTATATGGTTTCAAATGAAATAGGGGTAGGAATATATTGTTTAATCTATGGTATAATTGGTGCATTTATTACTTTTCTAATGACTAAAAGATTAAATAGTCGTACTCCAAAAGAAGAACGTGTCGCAACATGGTTTCGTGCGTGGAAACTTGGAGTTAAGATTGCTTTAAATATTACTTTAAAGATTATTGGTTTTATTTTCCATTGTTCTATTGGATTTGATACAAGTATACCCGAAGAAGATACTGTTGCTACATCGAGAGGTGAATGGTATGAGAAAAGAAAATATGTCTATGATGAAAATGGCAATCAGTATGAAGTTGGCAGATCGGGTGGATATATTCAGGATAAATCAGGCAACTGGATAAAAGTTGAAAGAGATGATGTTGGAGAGCCTTATATAGGATCAGGTTCAGAAAAAACGTGGCTTAAATAAACATAAATGTCTATTGCGGTCACCCGAAATCATATCAATAATTAATTAAGGGCAGCCGGAAAGGATGCCGTCACCTGTAATTTGCGTCCAAAACATATTATACTTGAAAGTTTGACATTTTCTGCGTTTCATGTTATAATCTATATATTATTTTATGGGAGGTTAAAATATGAAACGTGAATCAATCAGAAGCATATTTTTCAAAGGCATAATGGCTGGAATTATGATCGGCATTGGCGGAATAATCTACCTTATGGCTGAAAACAAAGTTATAGGCTCGTTCCTGTTCAGCTTTGGACTTTTCACCATAATCCGCTACGGATTTGCCCTGTATACCGGCAAGGTGGGATATATTCCTGAAAACAGACCATTCTACATAATCGAGGTTGCAGTGACCTTTGCAGGAAACGTTTGCGGAACTGGTCTTGCCGCCGGACTTGTACTGCTCACCCGAATAGGAGACAAGCTCCACGACAGTGCATCTGCTATCATGGATACAAAGCTTGACGACTCAATTGAAAGCCGATTTATTCTTGGAATATTCTGCGGTCTGCTGATGTATCTTGCCGTGCAGAACGCAAGAAGCTGTCGTGAGACAGGTGCTGATACATCGCTTGTATTCGGTACAGCGATACCGGTAATGATATTTATTCTCAGCGGATTCAATCATTCAGTTGCGGACTGCTTCTATTATTTTGCTGCATATCCGACCGTGGACGGAATTTTCTACCTCGGTATAGTCGTGCTTGGAAATGCAGTCGGCGGAATGCTTGTACCTCTTTTCAAGAAGTTTGCCTTTGACAAGCCGGAGGCTAAATAAAAATGATCCCCCGATATAAGTCGGGGGATTTTTTATCAAACAATATTATGATCGAATACAAGAACACGATATTCCGTATTATTGATAATTCTGGAAACCGTTCTTACTGCTTCGGTAAGAAGGGGACTCTGAGTATCAACGAGAGTCTGATATTCAGGCGGATTAACAAGGAGGAAGTATTCCTTCTGATCCTCCTGATCCTCATACCATTTCAAGGACGACTGATAATGTCTTTTAGAAACACCGTAAGTGTCGATATTTACGTCACGGACCTTGACTTCCGAATCAGTGATAAGCGTGATAGCATTAGCCTGCCAGAAGGTTGAATATCCGTAGGTGAGACCTTCATCTTCAAGGAAATCAGCGATACCGTAGAGGTTGTTTGCCTTGTGGTAGTCCTTTTCGATATCCTTGACAGCATTAAGGTTAAGGATTGAAACAATAAGGACAGGAACCGAAAGGAAGGCGGCAATTCTCTGAACTGGAGTATTCGTGGATATTGCCCAGTGAACGAAGAAGATAGAGAGGATAAGTGAAGTTCCGAGTATAGGAGTAAGTCTCCAGTCAGCGCCGGAAAGCACGCCGAAGAAATATCCCATAAGAACGATCGCTGTACAAGCCCAGTGCATCCATACAAAGAGGCGGATCATGTGACCGTCCTTAGCGTCTTTGTATTTAGGATAGAAGCAGGTTGCGATGATCGGCATAACAAGAATAATCAGTGAAGCAATGACGTAAATGAGGTTCTGGATTCCTTCGATATCGGAGATCCTTATAACCTCGCCATTATCCTTTCTCATGTAGACAACATCCTGTACGCCGTTGAGCTTCAGCCATGCAAGTGGGAATTTATGTGTATTGTCCGTCCATTCTGCTATGGGAGAGAAAACAGAGTAAGCGTCTTGATAGCCAGCGGAGAGATCACCAACCCATTTTTCGTTGAGCTTCATTCCGAGGATTATCATCATTCCGAAAATGCCTACCATAAGGATAGTTTTAAGAGCCTTTTTGTTTGCGGTATTGTTGCACGGATTTACGAAATACTCAGCGAACAGTGCTGCAATAAATGGAACAGCGAATATAGAAAGTGCAGATATGCCGTCTGTTGCCGTGAACATAATGAATACGGCAAGGAGTATGAAAACTATCATAAATCGTGCGAAGGTGATTTTGCCCTTTGTATCCTTCGGATTGAGACTTTTTAGCTTTTCTGAGAGATTTACCATGTGGAAGTACATATAAAGTCCGATGACGATAAACAGTATACCGAGAGTGTAGTAAATGGTATGCTGCCAGAAGATTTCTCTCAGCTTCTGTGATGAAAGCGTCATTGACAGAAAAACCGAGCAGGCGATAAGGATACTGCGGATATTCCAGTGCATTTCCTTGAGCATAAGGCAGAAGAAAAGTGTAAGCAGTATGAAATAGCTCATCATGCCCCAGATATGAGCCTTCATGGTAAGACCGAACATACCTATAAGGGGCTGCATTATGACATTTATGCCGAAGGGCAGGAAGCAGGCGTAGTTGAAATCCTTATCGTAAACGGCGTTGCCTTCAATTGAGGCATTTGCCCAGAGGATAGTATCTGTACAGTCAGAGTGGAATTCTGCCCTGTATGCGGATGTGATAAAGTAGATAACGATTGAAGCTACATAAAGGAAGATAAGCACGGGAATGATATAGGAAATCACTGTGGCGACCGGCTTTTTGTACTTGTTGAAAACAGCGGCAGCTTTTCCGCCGTAGAATTTCATTTTTTCCGGAAAAGATGACGGAACGATAACAGGGTTATCGTCCGTCTTTTTTTTCTGAACCGGATTTTTTTCCGGCTGTGCTTTTTTGTTTCCGGATTTCATATTTTTATTTTTTTCCATTGTTTGTCCTCGCTCTCAGGATGAGAAATTTACCTAAGTGTTAG
The DNA here is from genome assembly GCA_017516465.1 of Ruminococcus sp. Lineage (GTDB taxonomy): Bacteria > Bacillota > Clostridia > Oscillospirales > Ruminococcaceae > Ruminococcus. Next base: position 54,873 of record JAFXCR010000017.1, on the reverse strand, counting down.
TATGATATTACCGCACAGGATGTGTGCGGTAATACTTTAGTTTTCTTTTTTTGTGAAAAGAAGTATCTTTCGTGCAAAGAAGTTCCAGAAGAAGGCAGCGCCGGTTGAAACTATCTTTGCAAGAATCTGGAATGCACTTGTTTTATCGGAGAGCCACAGCTCAAATAGCTCTGTTATACCGATAGTCATCAGAAGTCCAACAAGACCGATAGCCGCAAATCCGAGAAATTCCTTCAGCTTTGATTCTACCGCCGAATTTTTGAATATCCAGAAGGTGCTTATCAGATAGTTGACAACAAGTCCTGCTACGAATGAAATTGCATTTGCGACTGTTGCCAGACTGCTTTGTTCATTAAAGACGAATCTGAACAAGAGATAGGAGATTCCCCAGTCTACCACCGTAGCAAGTCCGCCCACGAAAAGATAGCGGAAAAACTGGATAAAGGTATTTTCTGTATCTCCGACAAAGAGCTTTGAAAGCTTTCTTGAACGGAGAATATCCATTACCTCCTGAAGATTGGGATTCTTCATTACTTCTTCTCCTCGTGGTATTCTTTTTCTGTATTGACGTTCCAGATGTTGGACTTGTCCTTAGCACCTGACTTGATATTCTTTACAGCTTCAAAAGAAGTGCACATAGAGTGGTCGATATTGTTATAACGGTGCTGACCGTTTCTGCCGACGCAGTAGAGATTGTCGATAGTATTGAGGTAGTCGATGAGGGTATCCATATCGTCGTATGTGTCGAAGTATGCAGGATAAGCCTTCTTTACCTTTTCCATGTGTGTATCAAGAACCTGATCTGCACTGTCGATAAGACCGAGTTTTATCATTTCCTTTACGCAGAATGCAGAGAACTGCTGTTCTGTCATGTTCCAGAACTTGTCGCCTTCGCTTACGAAGTATTCAAGACCGAGCCATACAGTGTTCTTGAGATCCTTTACCATGTAGGGAGACCAGTTGTTGTAGATCTGGAAGCGTCCCATTTTAACACGTCTGTCCTGAACGTAAACCCAGCAGTCGGGAACGATATTTCCGACAGTTCTCATAGTAGTTTCGTTCTTGAGGTTGAGCTTTGGAACGAGTACGCCGAGAGTCATGTAATCACGGTAGGGGAGACCTGCTGCGATTCTTGCGGGTTCATCCGGAACATCGTTCATGCCGGCAACGAGATCCTTGACAGGCATTGAGGAGATAACGCAGTCGCCATCGAGAGTGATTTCCTGACCATCCTTGACGTATGTTACGCCGGTGAGGATGTTTTCCTCGTTCTTGTGGAGCTTTGTAACTCCTGCGTTCATGATGATAGTACCGCCAAGCTTGGTGATTTCATCAGCGGTTACTTCCCAGAGCTGTCCGGGACCGAGCTTAGGATACTTGAATTCTTCGATAAGGGAAGTATTTACCTTGCGGTTTTTCACCTTGAAGATCTTGCCGAAGAAGTCCTTGATGATACCCACAATAGAGAGTCCCTTTGTACGCTGAGCACCCCATGAAGCATCGATTTCGCTGGGATGTCTGCCCCAGAGATTCTCTGTGTAGTTCTCGAAGAACATGGAGTAGAGCTGCTTTCCGAAGCAATTGATGTAGAAGTTTTCGAGGTTGTCCTCAGGACGCTTGTGGATAACAGCAGCGAGATAGCTGAAGCCTACCTTCATTGTTGTGAAGAAGCCGAAGTTTTTGATTGTTTCAGGCTTGAGTGATACTGGATAATCATAGAACTTGTCATTGAAAAGGATACGGGAAACACGTCTTCTGGAGAGCATTACGCGGTTCTTTTTCTGGGGGTCAGGACCATCCTGCGTTGTGGCGACCTTTCTTCTGAGAAGAAGATCGTCGTATGAGGGGGAACCCTGCATAGGAAGCATATTGCTCCACCAGCTGTTTACTTCCGGAATCTTGGAGAAGAAGCGGTGACCGCCCATATCCATGCGGTTGCCCTTGTAGTTTACAGTTTTCGAGATGCCTCCTATGGCATCAGTTTCTTCAAGGATAGTAACGTCGTATTCGCCTGTTTTATCCTTAAGAAGCTCATAAGCAGCGGTAAGACCGGCAGGACCGGCACCGATGATAATAACCTTTTTCATAGTTTTCTCCTTTTATGTTTAGTCTTATTTCAGAATCATTATAATATGACAAAATATATTATAACATAAAGTATACATAATTGCAAGTCTTTTAAAAAAAAACATAGATATTATTCCAGAGTATGATTCTGTTATATAATTAGTCGCTGATGATTGTCTGATTATCTCATATATATAGAAAGATTTGTAATAATTCACAAACAGGACGTTTCTGTTTTATGCAAAACAGAAGAAAGTTTGTTTTATTGTTAAAAATAAAATATTTGTTCGATTTCTCTTGACAATGCGGAACTTTTGTTCTATAATATAAATTACAAGGAATAAATGTTCGACTGCGGGGGCAAAGAAAAGCTCAGGGAGGTAAAAAATGAAACAGATGATAAAAGATTATGAATATAGCTGCGAGCTTGCAAAACAGCGGATCGTTCAGCTTACACAACAGAAAAATCAGCTGAAAACCGAGGGGAGGGAATCGATGATTGACGAGCTTGACCTTGAACGCCGTATACGTCTCCTCTATACGGAACACAGCCAGATGAGAGAAATTATACTCCACCTTACGAACTACATGAGGAGGGTTGAACAGCGTGCCGAAGCTTGAATTCTATTCAGATATCTTTAATGGCGAGCAGGATAGCGGACTGCGTGCAATAATTGAGGATGCGGATGAATCGGAATCAAGGCAGAAGCTAAGGAAAATACTGTTAAATGTTATAAAAAATGAGCTTACTCCGAGACAAAAGGAAATAATTATGCTATACTATTTTAAGAACCTTGATTCAATAGAGATAGGAAAGCAGCTCGGCATCACACCGCAGGCTGTTTCGGCTGCTATGTCAAGAGCAAAAATGAGAATCTTAAGAATACTGAAATACTATATATGACTGCAAGGGATGATATATATGACAACTCCGATTTACGACTTTATACAAAAATACGCTTCTTCCGGAATACTCCGCTGCCATATGCCGGGACATAAGGGTATCGCTCCGGTAAGCGGAGCAGAGTCTCTTTTCAGCGGAGATATTACGGAAATATCAGGTGCGGACAGTCTTTTTGAAGCGGACGGAATTATCGCAAAGAGCGAAAAAAATATGGCGTCACTCTACGGAGCAGCGGCTTCGGCTTATTCTGCCGGAGGCTCTACTCTTTGTATACAGGCAATGCTGACTATAATGAAGCAGGAAAACCGCAGGATAATTGCTGTACGCAATGTTCACCGGAGCTTCCTGAATACGGCGGCTCTCCTTGACCTTGACGTGGAATGGATTCTTCCACGATATACAGGCGGAATCCTCTCCGGAGAGCTTGATATTTCCGTTGTTGAGGAGAAGCTGAGTTCCTGCGGAGTTCCTTCCTGCCTTTACGTTACCTCTCCGGATTATACGGGAAGGCTTGCCGATATAAGGGGACTTTCGGCTGTGTGCCGCCGTTATGGAGCAAGACTTATTGTTGATAACGCTCACGGAGCACATCTTCATTTCTTTGAGGACAGCCTTCATCCTATTGCTCTTGGAGCCGATATGTGTTGTGATTCGGCACACAAGATGCTTCCGGCACTGACAGGAGCCGCTATGCTTCATACGTCACGTCAGGAGTATGCTCCGCTTCTCAAGCCGGCAATGAGCCTTTTTGCGTCTACAAGCCCGTCTTATCCGGTAATGTTGTCGCTTGATTTGTGCAATAAATATATCGCTGAAGAAATCCGTAGGGATATCGCAGAAAATATCGTGTATCTCAGCCGTTTACGTGAAAAGTTTTCCAAACGTCTGGAATTTGCTGATTCAGAGCCGTTTCATGTTACAGTAAGAGCGTCGGAAAGCGATTATGACGGTCGGGAGCTTGCAGAGCTTCTGCGAAAAAACGGCGTGGAATGCGAATATGCGGACAGTGAACTGATAGTTCTCTTGTCGTCGCCGTTTTTCCGTCCGGAGGATTACGCAAGGCTGTCGGAGGCTCTTGAAAAATCGCTGGATTCTGCCGGACGATGTGAAAAAAATATCCGCAGCTTTTCAATGAAGCTTCCCGAAAAGGCAATGAGTATTCGTGAGGCTGTTTTTTCCACAACCGAGGAGATAGATATTGAAAACTCTGAGGGCAGAATCTGCGGTGCAGTGAGAGTTCCGTGTCCTCCGGCAGTTCCGATAGCGGCAAGCGGAGAAATAATTGACCGGAACTGCATAAATATTTTCAAAAGCTATGGAATTTCAACTGTAAATGTGGTAAAATAGAAGAATGACGGCACGCTGTAAGGTGCTGTGTATAAGAGGTCTGATATGAAAAAAATTTATGGAAATGATTATCTGCTGTCAACGCTGAAAAATATGGTGAGCCGTGACAAAGCCGCTCATGCTGTTATGTTTTACGGTGAAAAAGGCAGTGGAAAAAAGCTTCTGGCGAGATATTATACAATGCTTCTGCTGTGTGAAAATCTCACGGACGGGGAACCATGCGGATGCTGTACCTCTTGCCGGAACGTTGAAGCAGGATTTCATCCTGATGTGATATATCCCGAAAAAAGCGGAAAATTAGGCGGATACTCCGTTGAGACAGTTGGCTCTGTGGCAAGCGACGCCTATGTAAAACCAAATAACAAGACCGGCAGAAAGGTCTATATCTTCGCAGATTGCCGGAACTTCGACAGCCGTCCGCAGAATAAGCTTCTGAAGCTGATTGAGGAACCGCCGGATTATGCCTACTTTATCTTTACGGCTGAATCAAAATCGGTGTTTCTTCCCACGATAATTTCACGATGCGTATGCTTCGGAACATCAGTCTGTACGGAAGAACAGTCAATGCAGGCTCTCACTGAAGCCGGATATTCTCAGGAGGAAATAAATAGTGCAGTAAAATGCTTTCACGGGAATATCGGAATGTGCATGAGCTATCTTTTTGATGAATCTATCCGACGGAAAGTTGATTTGACAAAATCGCTCGCAGATAGTATAATAAGAAGAGATGAATATGCGATGAATTCTGCGTTCTACACCGTGGCAAAGGACAGAAATGATGTGAACGATGTGTTTTCAATGCTCGATAAGCTGATAAGAGATGCGGTTGTGCTGAAAAAAATTCCGGATACTTCCGGAATAAGCTGTTTTGCAGACGGCGCCGGAAAGCTCTCTGAAAGGCTGGATATATATCAGGCGGCAAGGCTTCACAGATATCTCGAAAAAGCTAAAAGCGCCGTTGAAAGCAATGTAAGCATTCCGCTTGTTCTTGCGGCTCTCTGCGCAGAGATCATCGGTACAGTATAAAGGCAACAACCTATACAAAGGAGAAAAATATGAAAGAAATAGTAGGAGTACGCTTTAAAAGCGTCGGAAAGATATATTACTTCTCGCCGGGCGATATTCAGGCAAATGTCGGCGATCATGCTATCGTCGAGACAGTCCGTGGAGTTGAGTGCGGAGAGGTTGTTATCGCAAACAGGCAGATAGATGATAATCAAATATCGTCGCCCCTCAAGCCTATTATCAGAATAGCTACCGAGGCGGATATGAAGACCGCTGAAAAAAACAAACAGCGTGAAAAGGAAGCTTTTGATGTATGTCAGGAGAAAATAGCCTTTCGTAAGCTGAAAATGAATCTCGTTGACGTTGAATGCACCTTCGACAACAATAAGATACTTTTCTATTTTACGGCAGAAAATCGTGTGGATTTCCGTGAGCTTGTCAAGGATCTTGCAGCTGTATTCAGAACACGAATCGAACTGAGACAGATAGGTGTCAGGGATGAAGCTAAAATTCTCGGCGGAATGGGTATCTGCGGCAGAGAATTCTGTTGTAAGGGATACATGGGTGATTTCCAGCCTGTGTCTATAAAAATGGCTAAGGAGCAGGGACTTTCGCTTAATCCGACAAAGATTTCCGGTACCTGCGGCAGACTTATGTGCTGTCTGAAAAATGAGCAGAACGTCTACGAGGAGCTTCTTAAAATCACGCCTAAGATTGGAGCTATTGTCGTTACTCCTGAAGGCGATAAGGGAAGGGTAGAGGACGTAAATCTTATCACTGGCAAGCTGAGGGTAAAGACTGAGAAATCTGAGGTTCCGGTAACTCTCGACAGAAGCGAGGTAAAGCTTCTCAAGGATGCGGAGATAAGAGTAAATCGTGACGAGCTGAGAGCACTGAAAAATCTTGAGGATAAATAATGAACAAGATAAATTACGGCAGAATGCTTGACGAAACTATTGCCGCCCTTGAAAAAAGCGGCAGAAAGCCGTCGGTGCTGCTTCATGCGTGCTGTGCTCCGTGCAGCAGTCATACGCTGACGGTACTGGAAAAATATTTCGATCTTACGCTGTATTTTTTCAATCCGAATATTGCTCCGGAGGAGGAATATCAATTCCGCTGCAGCGAGCTGAAAAGGCTTATCTGTGAAATGGGACTCGATGTGAAAATAATTGAGGAAAAATACGATCCGGAGCCGTTTTATGAACTCGCAAAGGGACTTGAAAAGCTTCCTGAGCGAGGGGAACGCTGTCAGAAATGTATATCCTGCCGTCTTGAAGCTTCTGCCGCAAAGGCTGATGAGCTTGGCTGCGATTACTTCACCACCACGCTGACTATCAGTCCGCATAAGGACTGCACTTTCATCAATCAGAGAGGCGGAGAAATTGCCGGAAATCACAGTTCAGATTACCTCTATTCCGATTTCAAGAAGCACGAGGGATATAAGCATTCTATCGAGCTGTCAAAAAAGTACGGTCTGTACCGGCAGAATTACTGCGGATGCGTATACAGCAAGAGAAATTCCACACAGTCGGAAAATCATTCGGAGGGTAAAAATGGCTAAGGAAGCAAAGACAAATGCAATGCGTTTCCTTGACAAGTCAGGGATAAAATATGAGTATAATACATATCAGTGCGATGAGTTCATCGATGGCGTTACTACTGCAAAGACTCTCGGTCAGCCGCCGGAGGAAACCTTCAAAACGCTCGTTGCACAGGGAAAAACAGGTGCTTACTACTGCTTTCTGATTCCCGTTGCGCTGGAGCTTGATCTGAAAAAGGCGGCTGTAAGTGTCGGAGAAAAATCAGTTTCTCTGCTTCATGTGAAGGATATCACAAAAGTTACGGGATATGTTCGTGGCGGATGTACTCCTATCGGCATGAAAAAGCAGTTCATGACTGTTGTGCATTCTTCCGCTGAGGAGCTGTCTTTGTTTTACATAAGCGGTGGAAGGATAGGCTTGCAGATACGTCTTTCTCCGGCAGAGCTTGTATCTTCGATAGGCGGAAAATTCTGCGATATAGTAATGAATTAAGGGCGACTGTAAAGTCGCCCTTATCTTATTCGTGGGAACGTGAATGATATATCAGCGGTCTTAACTGGATCCCCTTCATAGCCGCTTCTGCCGCCTGCGGTATCATGCTGAATTCCGCCACAAGTGAAGCTGGCTTTTTTATCCAGTCATCCTGAACCATAGGTACAAAATAATAATTTTTTCGGTTGAACAGCTCACCAAGATTCTTCGCCGAGCCTAAAAGCGAATCATTTGAGGCAATCGCAAGAAGCACAGGCTTTCCGGTGCGAAGATGCGATTTTACCGCCATTGTCGCAGTATTGTCAGTAATACCGTTTGCAAGCTTTGCCGCAGTATTTGAGGTACAAGGAGCAACTATCATAAGATCAGTCATGTCTTTCGGACCGATAGGCTCAGCGTCCGCAATTGTTGTGATTATCTCACATCCGGATATTTCCCTGAGCTTTGCAAGATTTTCTTCTGCCGTCCCGAAGCGTGTACTGGTGGAAGCCACATTTTCCGACATTATCGGAATCAGCTCTGCACCCATTTCTTTAAGCCGCAGTGCCTGTTCAAAGCTCTGGCTGAATGTACAGAACGAGCCTGTCATGATGTATCCTATTCTAAGTCCTTTCAATGTATCAGCCATGAGCCTCCTCCATTTCCGTAATCATGTCGATAACTGTTTCAGCGATGATTTCTCCCGATGTTATCGGTGCTGTTTTTCCAGGAAGTCCCAGTGCCCATATTGCTTTTATTCCAAGCTCTGTGGCAGTATCGAAGTCAATTCCTCCCGGTTTGGAGGCAAGATCTATAAACAGCGTTTTTTCATCGAATTTTTCAAGACGGTCATGATCAAATACAATGTGCGGAACTGTATTGAAAACAAGATCATAGTTGCTGTCCATTTTGTCAGTGCAGACAGATTTTATACCGTGGATTCTTGCATTTGCCGTTCCTTTTGCATTGCGGACAGCGGCAGTTACATCGGAGCCGAAGCCTTTGAGTATCTCAGCAAGAGCTCTGCCTATTCTGCCCATTCCCACTATAAGAACACGCAGTCCGCTGAGAGTTACGGGAAGCTCCTCAAGAGCGATCTGTACTGCTCCTTCAGCGGTGGGAACTGCATTTTTCAGATTCAGAGATTCGCTTTCCATGTAGTCGCAGAGCTGATATCCCTTAAAGGATTCACGCAGTTTTTCATCAATGCGTCCGGCAAAGATGATACCGTCCGGTGTGAGAAGATTTTTTATATCATTGATTGAAATACTTCCGCTGAAACAGGGTGTGCTTATCATGCCAGCTTCGTTCATGGGAAGAACAGGCAGTATGGCGTAGTCGAATGGGAATTTTTCCTCGGTTGGGGGAAATGAAATTGCGGAAGGAATAAGCTCCTCGTCAAAACCAATGGTACTGGCTGTATATTCTGATAAAAGACGGCTGGCACAGTAGATCTGACGCATATCGCCGCCGGCAATAAGAATTTTTTTCTTGCTTTTCATATTGATCTCCATTCTGCCGCCGAGCGGCGTTTTTTTTTGAAATACCATTTCATTATATGAAAAACAAGAAGTATTTGTTCTGAATTGTAAATGTAGGGATGACTATTGGTCGTCCGTTTGATTTTTAAGAATAGCGTTATCAGCAGCAAAAAGCCTGCCCCAAAAGGGACAGGCTTTACATCAATCTTCAAAGAATCCGCTTTTATATCTGACTTCACGGGCACGGTCGCCATGGCAGTCGATTTCTATAATTTCTCTTTTAATCATAATCTTCATTCCAGCGAACATCACAAGGAACGACAGAGCGTTTGCTATAATGCTGAAATAGATTCTCTTATCCATATAATTGCCGATAAGTCCCAGAAGGATGATAAATACGCATCCGATAACGAGGAGTTCAAAGGCTTTTTTATACGGATCGAAGTATACGAAAGTGAAGCATACAGCTGAGGAAGCCAGAACGTGTACGATATAGAGTGCCAGTGAATAGGGGGCATAGAAGCTTTGTACCATCATACCGTTAAGCTCGCAGAACATCAGGAAGGCTTCCATAACGAGGTAGAGGGAAAAAGCTATTTTAGGTGCTTTTCGCATTCTTACAGCAGAGCAGATGAAATAATCTGCAATTACCAGCACAGTGAATCCTCCGACCTCAACGAAATAAGCGATTATTTCGATAAGCTTGACGATTATATCCGGAGCAGACGTATTGAAGATATAATGATAAAAGAGCGATAACAGCAGGAAAAGCAGGAAAAGTCCGTTACCGATAATTCCGAGCGTAAGAGCTCTTGAAAGCTTTGCTTGCATAGGCGGCTCCTTAACTGAGGGCCTTAAGAGCTCTCTGACCGATATCTTTTCTGTAATGAGCACCCTCGAAGGTTATCTGTGATACTCCCTTGTAGGCGTTGTCAAGAGCCGACTGGAGATCGCTGCCCTTTGCAGTAACACCGATAACACGGCCGCCGTTTGTCAGGAATTTTCCGTCCTCAGAGAGTTTTGTGCCGGCATGGTAAACAAAACAGCCGTCAACCTGTCCCTTGTCGTCCATTCCGTTCATTTCGATGCCCTTGGGATAGCTTTCAGGATATCCGCCGCTTGCCATAACAACGCAGGCACAGCTTCCGGAGTGCCACTTGATATCGAGCTTGTCGAGTTCATGCTTGCATACAGCTTCGAAAACCTCATAGAGATCAGCGTCAAGCATAGGAAGAACTACCTGTGTTTCGGGATCGCCGAAACGGCAGTTATATTCAATTACCTTGGGACCCTTGGGGGTAATCATAAGTCCGAAGTAGAGACAGCCCTCGAAGGTGCGTCCCTCAGCGTTCATAGCGTTGATGGTAGGAAGGAAGATAGTTTCCATACATTCCTTTGCGAGTTCTTCTGTGTAGCAGGGGTTGGGGGAGAGAGTTCCCATACCGCCGGTATTGAGTCCGAGATCGCCGTCAAGAGCACGCTTGTGATCCATTGAGGAAATCATAGGAACAACAGTTTTTCCGTCTGTAAAGCTGAGAACTGATACCTCAGGACCTGTAAGGAATTCCTCGATAACAATTCTTGCAGAGCTTTTGCCGAATTTCAGTTCGTCAATCATATCATGAACAGCCTGAACAGCTTCTTCTTCGTTCTGAGCGATAATAACGCCCTTTCCGAGAGCAAGACCGTCAGCCTTGATAACAGCGGGATAGCTGTTCTGCTCCTTAAGGTATGCAATAGCCTTGTCGGATTCAGTGAAAACCTCATAGAAGGCAGTAGGAATGTTGTATTTCTTCATAAGTTCCTTGGAGAAAACCTTGGAGCCTTCGATAATTGCGGCATTTGCCTTAGGACCGAATACCATAAAGCCCTCAGCCTGTAAAGCGTCTGTCATGCCGAGAACGAGCGGATCATCAGGAGCAACAACGACCATATCGGGCTTAAGCTCATTAGCGAGAGCAACAACGCCTTCGATATCGGTAGCACCGATGTTGAAGCATTCAGCGTATTTTGAGATACCGCCGTTTCCGGGAGTGCAGTAGATCTTGCCGACATGACGGCTTTCAGCGAGCTTCATGATAATAGCGTGTTCACGTCCGCCGCCGCCGACTACGAGTATATTTTTCATGGGAAAACCCTCCTATATATTTACAAAATAATATATCTTTATTTTATCATTTTTTCCCTGCTTTGTCAATAAAAAACGACTCGGAATTTACCGAGCCGTAATTTGTTTATTTAAGATCAATACTGTCAATGATTTCCTGAATATCGGTTTTATATTGTTCTGTCCTATTTGTAGGGCAAACCTCAATAGCCTGATAAATCACGCCGTCATTTTCAAAGATATAGTAATCAACATAAGCGTCAAGAGAATTCAGATAGTGGATATGTTCCGCCTTGAAGCCCATATAATCGGATGTATCACGAAGAAACTCCGGCTCATCCATCAGCTTTTCTGCATTGTTTTTTGCGGCAGTTTTAATATCAGATTCATCTGTGAGAGCACTGAACGAGAACGCATACATCATATCGCTGATATCATTCTGTAAATTCAGCGAAATTGAGGCAAAATCTTTTGTCTGCTTCCTAAAATACCATTTTTCGCCGGCAGTGATTGAAAAATATATGTTGCTGTAAGTTTCTGGTTCAGATTTAAGCGGTTTTCCCTTGTATTCTGCCGAATGAAGGATTATATCTGTTTCAAGGTCGCATTTTTCCCTGTTTTCAGGAGTAGACGTTGACATGGTTACAAAGATATCGCCATTGCCGAACTGAAGTGTTGTCAGCGTGTAGAGTATATCATTTTCGCAGTCGGCAGTGAGTCTGTACGCAGGATTTCCATTAATAGTAAGCTCCTCGCCCTTTATATTTGAATAGAGTCCGCTTTCTTCAAAGCCGGAGGATAGTCCGGTTCCCATACCGGCGGCAGTCTGGTGGTAATCTGTAACAGTCATAACTCCTATCAGTGTATCATCGTCGCCAAGATTGAATACAAATTCTGTTTTGTCTATGAGGTCGCTGCTCACACCGTCGGGAGTATCACTGCTGACAGCGAATTCAAAGAGTCCGTCCTCTGTGTCGCAGTATACGATATCTTCGGGAAGCTCGAAGCTGTCCTTTGGAGTATTGTCGGATTCAGAGGAGCTTTTCTTACTGCCGCATCCGCACATGGATATTCCGAGACAGAGTACAGTGAGGAATGATAAAATTCTTTTGATTTTCATAAAATATTTCTCTTATTTTAAAGTTGTGCCGTCGATAATTCTCTGCATAGCTGCCGCAACAGTTCCGTCGTCGTTTATCGGTATGCTCGTTGTAACTTCATATATATGACCATTGTGGTCAAAATAATATATATTATAGTTGTACTCTAAAGCTTCAAGCGTATAGGAAAGCCTGTGGGCAGGAATACCGAAAATCTCGTCTGTATCAAGAGAAAGACTATGTATGAGATTTGAATTTGATTCGGTTTTGGTTTTGTAGGCGCTTGAAGCATATTCCTCAGCTGTACTGTATTCTCCGTCATTCTCTATACGGATTTTATAGCAGGCAAGATAATTATCCATTGTGTCGCTATGACCGTATTTGAATTTGAATTCGTATCTTGTATCTGTTGAGGAACCGTTGTTTTCAATCCATTCAGGTTGATAATATACCGAAAAGAAATCATTTTCAAACGTCTGAGGCTCTGTGGGATAGTAGAAATCGGATGTATACTCAATGGAATTGATAAACTCATCAGCAAGCTCTTTTGCTATAAGGTCAAAGCCCTCTGTATACATGACTATTATTTCAAATTTTGCATCCTGTTCGCACAGCTGGTAATAGTCACTGAATAGTGTTTTGCCGTCTAACTCTTCCTTATAGGAAACAACCGAAACATCATATTTGTATTCGGGACATTTTTTAAAGCTTACGTCAGTACAATCTTCTTCCAGAAATTCAGCTAAATCTTTAGCATGACCGTAGGACGAAACCGCCCAGCTGGGTCCTTCACAGACAGCAAACATAACAGGTTCGTTTTTATGTTCAAGAACAACATAGCCTTCATCCTGATATTTGTCGCTGAGCTTGTAATTATCTATTATATCTCCGACAGAAAATTCCTCGATTGCTTCTTCAATTGCAGTGTCAACATCCGTAAGAGCTTCAGTTTCATCGGATTCATTGTCCGAATCTGCGTCAGAAGCATCATCCTCGGTCAGATTTTCTTCATCCACGTTATCATCGGAATCGGTTGAAGTTGTTTCGGTAACGCTGTCCTCTGCGGATTCTGAGGACTTTTTGTCATCACTGCATCCGGAAACAGCAGTCAGACATATTATTGAAAGAATGAGTGCAATAATTAGATTTTTATTCATAATTTAACCCCTTATATCATAATGTGAATGGGCTGTTGATTATAACAGCCCGTATATTTATTAGTGGTGGAAAAGACGGATTCCTGTAAATGCCATAGCGATATTGTACTTGTTGCAAGTCTCGATAACGTTGTCATCACGGATAGAACCGCCGGGCTCTGCAATGTACTCAACACCGGACTTCTTAGCACGCTCGATGTTGTCGCCGAATGGGAAGAATGCGTCTGAACCGAGGCAAACGCCTGTATTCTGAGCAAGCCATGCCTTCTTTTCTTCTCTTGTGAATACTTCAGGCTTAACCTTGAAGATATTCTGCCATGTACCGTCACGAAGAACATCCTCGTACTCGTCTCCGATATAAACGTCGATAGCGTTGTCACGGTCAGCACGGCGGATATCGTCGATGAACTGGAGTCCCATAACCTGAGGAGACTGTCTGAGCCACCAGTTGTCAGCCTTCTGACCAGCAAGACGTGTGCAGTGGATTCTTGACTGCTGACCAGCACCGATACCGATAGCCTGTCCGTCCTTTACATAGCAAACGGAGTTGGACTGTGTATATTTAAGTGTGATAAGAGAGATGAGGAGATCATCCATCTTGTCAGCCGGGATATCCTTGTTGTCTGTAACGATGTTTGAAAGAAGCTCACGGTTGATGTCGAGTTCATTTCTTCCCTGCTCGAAGGAAACGCCGTAAACCTGTTTTACTTCAATAGGATCAGGCTTGTAGCTCTCGTCGATCTTGAGAACGCAGTATGTACCTTTTCTCTTTGACTTGAGGATTTCAAGAGCCTCATCGTCGTAATCGGGAGCGATAACACCGTCAGAAACCTCACGCTGAATCATCTTGGCTGTGCATACGTCAACCTTGTCAGAAAGAGCGATGAAGTCGCCGTAGGATGACATTCTGTCTGCACCTCTTGCTCTTGCGTAAGCGGAAGCAAGGGGAGAAAGCTCGCCGAGGTCGTCAACCCAGTAGATCTTCTTGAGGTCATCGGAAAGAGGTCTGCCGATTGCAGCACCAGCCGGAGAAACGTGCTTGAAGGATGTAGCAGCGCACATACCAGTAGCGATCTTAAGCTCCTTTACGAGCTGCCAGCCGTTGAGAGCGTCGAGAAGGTTGATGTAACCGGGCTTGCCGCAGAGAACCTCGATAGGAAGCTCGCTGCCGTCAGCCATGTATACTCTTGAGGGCTTCTGATTGGGGTTGCAACCATATTTTAACTGCATTTCATTTGACATAATAATGTCCTCCTTAATTATAAAATTCATATTCGTATTCGGCATATGATGATTCCTCTCCGTCTGTGAATTCTTCTTGCCTGATAAGACGGTTATCGGAATTATATGTGTATTTTGTTAGCATCGTTAAATCCATATCAGCATACTGCGTTTCAAGGCTTGTCATGTTGCCGTTGGCATCATAGGTATAATACTTGGTAGTATTATTATAGCTTTTATCCGAAAAGCATTTTTCGACTAAGATTCTGCCTTCTGAATCATATTCATATTCATACGTTGTAACGGAGTTGAGTTTATCATTATCGACGTAGGAAATTTCACACCGCACCGGATTTGAATGTTCATCAAGTTCAGAGAAAGCAGTACTCCACATTTCATCGTTTCGGTATGTCCTTTCAGTTTCGAGCTTTTTATCATCGCTGTACTCAAATTCGGAAAGAATAGGACTGCTATCCTGCATAGCCATATTCATTTCAGATATTGTGCCGTCATCATTGTATTTATATGAATAGGAACAATAAAAAGTTGTCTGAAATTCATTTTCTGAATCTCCAACAGGATGAGAATAAAGATAAATACAATTGTCATGATCGTCATAAAAATTGAAAGATATAGTTGAAGGTTCTCCTTTAATACGGACAAGCTCTGTCTGGCAGTAGACTGCATTTTCGGGGATTTCAATATCAAAATCTTCCATATTGACATCTGTCAGGTCGGAAACTGATACTGCTCCGGAATCTTTATCTGACGAGGTTTCCGAAGATTTTTCCGAACCGCAGGAAGTCATAATCGCAGCACATATTGATGCTGTCAATATAGTTTTATGGATGTTTTGGATTTTCATGAATATCTCCTTGTTTCGGACGTAATAATATCCTGCTTTTATAATTTGTAATTGTTCAGCCGCATAAATAATATTTATATACTTGCTGAATCACTAAAAAATGCCTGCTGGGCAAAGGGGAAAGCAATAAAAGCAATGAAAATAATTGAAAGTGATAGCAATAAATAGAATGACCACTTAAAATACGCTTTCTTCTTTGATTTGATTTCATTATATGTTATGAGTACAAATATCAGAGTTATGATAACGGCTGTTGGTCTTACAAGAAAAGGATTGATACCCATAAAAGACATATTACACATGGAATAATACAGGTCAACTGCTTTTCCACGTTCCATGTGTTCTGCCATGTAATCAAAAAGATAGGATCCGCCGTTAAGCTTTTTTTCTTCTATGAACCAAGAGAGCGTCATAAAGTTCATGACAAAGAAGAATAACGTCAGCGGTAACCAACATATTCTGCAAAAGCAGAGAAGATGTTTATTTGTCATATTATCAGATCTCCGCTATGTGCGAAGTGAATTATCATACAAATCTGTTCAAAGGGCATTATAGCTGTCAGGATAATGTTGAATATCACGAGAAAAAGATATTTCCTGCCGATACTCTCCTTTTTTCGGAACTTTCTGTAAAGAAATATACTCAAAAAGCTGACGAGGATAAAAACCGCAAATATAAGCGGTGTTGTCATATAATTTCTGAAAAACTTTGTTTCGTCAGATGTGAGATATAATGCACCTTCAACAGATGCACCGTAATACCATACCCAATAGAACTGCTGATATACAAGATACAGCACAATTGCGATATCAGCCAAAACGGCAAATGATTTTATGACTTTTATTTTCATGACTGCGAAGAATTAGTTATTCTTGTTAAGAATTCTTGTCTCCTCGCTGCCGTCCTCAAGATTTACATAGCGGACAAAGAGAGAAACCTTGTTATCCTCGTTGAGGTTGTTCCAGAGCATATCTGTGAACTCGTCGATATTGCCGGAGATTCCTACAAGCTTAGGCTCGCCCTCGAAGCTGGGGAGGGGATTTCCATCGCCCATGTATGTGTGGATGAAGTGACCTTCACCGTTGAGTGGGCTATTGTAGCTGAATGTATGTCTCTGGCATGATTCGGGATTTCCGTTAGCGCTCTTGAGGATAGACATAGCGTAGTTGAAGCCGTCTTCCTCGAAGCGGAGGATACCGGAAATACGAGGTGTGTAGTTTGGAGCGTCGTCCTCGAATTCTCTTGTGCGGAGAGCCTGTTCAAAAGTGAACTGCTTGTCCATAAGCTCGTAGATCGTATCTGTCTGGTCACCGTTAGTAACGATGAGCTTATTTCCGAGAACTCTTACAGGAGCGTAGATGATAAGGTGGGGATCGGTAAGCTTTGAAGGATCAAAAGCCTGAGTACGGATTCCTCTGCCTTCCTCAACGAAAACACGGTTACGGCTGTTTTCGCTGCGTCCCATGATGAAGTAGCCTGTTACAGCGTACTTTCCACAGTCAGATTTACCGATAACGATGCCTCTGCCGGGATAAGCGTTTGTGCTGAGCTCTTTTGCAAGGTCAAGTTTAATCATAATAATTTCTCCTTACTTGATAATGAATGTATAGATACAATCTGCAAAGACTGTAACAACGGTGATAATGGTGCTCGCATTAAGTAATCTTGCAGAGGGCTTTGAGAGCAGCCAATTGAAAAAAGGCTGTACAATATACAGGAAAAGCACTCCGCCAAGACCGAATCTCAGTGATGTGCTGAGAGCGATTCTTGCCTGAAAGTTGTATTTGTAATCGGCATACGTCTGCCACGGCCATGCACCGGTAAAAAACTCCAGTATGTAGCTTGCGGCAAGTTCTATGACAGTCGCAACAGCCATACATCCGAGGAAGATAAGCAGCGGTTTGACATATTTCAGCCACGGCGGTGAATCCTTCTTCATAAGTTTTCCGAAGCAGGCAAGGAATGAAAGTGCACCCACTCCGTATACGGGGCAGTATGGTCCGAAAAGAACTCCTCTGTTAGTGAAGCCCCAGCGATATATCACAACTTCAAGAAAAACTTCATAGCACCAGCCGAGAACGGCATACATCATAAAACAGAGAAAAAGCTTCTGTATACGCTGATTTTCTGTAATTACTGACAGCTTCATGGCTTAGTCCTTTATGTAAGCTTTTCCGTCAATGATCTCGATTTTATCCTGACAGAAAAGTGAAGCAGCTTTCGGAAGAAGCTTCCATTCAACGTTCTCCATAATGCGTTTCTGGAGAATTTCGGGGGTATCATCCCTCTGGACATCAACGGTTCCCTGAAGGATTATCGCACCTGCATCGGCTTCCTCGTTGACGAAATGGATTGTCGCACCGCTGACCTTTACTCCGTATTCAAGAGCCTTTTCGTGGACTTTAAGTCCGTAGAAGCCCTCTCCGCAGAAGGAAGGTATCAGTGCGGGATGAACGTTGATTATCTTGTAGGCATAAGCCTTAGTGACACATTCATCAAGAATGGTCATGAAGCCGGCAAGCACTATCAGATCAGCTTTTTCCTCATTCAGTGCGTTTAGTATGGCTTCACTGTATGATTTGCTGTCCGGATATTCTCTGCGAGGGATAACTCTTGCCGGAATATTATTGTTTTTTGCTCTTTCGAGTGCATATACGCCGTCTTTTGAGGAAATTACGCAGGTGATTTTTCCGCCCTTAATAAGACCGGATTTTTCGGCGTCGATAAGAGCCTGTAAGTTTGTGCCTCCTCCGGAGACGAGGACTACTATATTTTTCATTGGTATCGACCTCCTTTAAACAGAAATCATTATTGTACAGTAATATTTCAGATAATCGCCAAAAAGACAATACTTAATATGCAGACGAATATTCCGCATGAAGTCAGGATGATTCCGGGCAGAGAATGCGGCTGTTCCTCCTCAGCGTAGCAGAAGTATTTCGGCATCTGTGGATTCACACAGATAATTACTGTTTCTCCGACATCGTGCAGGATGATCTGACTGTATCTATGGTGATCGGCGGTATATGTTCTGCCGTTCATGGTGAACTTTACAGCGGGACGATATTTTTTTACAAGCAGACGTCCCTGCGGCAGGATTTTTTCACTGATTCCTGTCACTATGCCGCTGAAGCTTTCTGTTGAGTTTACAGATTCCTTATGACAGCGGCATACAATAAGACCAGCTGCTGCTAAAAGCAGTCCCATGATAAAAAATTCCATAATCTGTCACCTTTTTGTCAGCAGATAGAATAAAAGCGTAGCCGCAATAACTCCACCGAAGACTATGAACCGGTAGTAATCCCTGACGAGTTCATCCTCACGGTCGGAAAAATAGAAGAACATCGGATTATCGGGATCATAGCATATCATCGGCTCATCTCCGATTTCATATCGCATCTGTCTGTCCTCAACGGTGTAGACGGAGGTTATTTCCCTGCCTGTTTCCGTTTCATACCTTACAACGGGATAATAACCTTTTTTCTTGGGAACGTTGGATTCATGGTAATCCACGACTGTTCCGTAGACTGCAATGCTTCCGGACAGACTTTTTTTTGTCATCAGGATGTGATAAATGAATATCACGACCATAAGAGCGTAAATCAGCAGAAAGCCCTGAATGAGCATTCCCTTGCGGAAGGAAATTCCGACGATGAACATGGACGCAACAGCCCATGCAAGATCAATTTTTTCAACTTTCATAATTATTTCGGGAACTGGACATGACCCTGAATTATTTCGGTATCGTCATAAGAAAGCGGAATATTTTCGTCAATAATCATCTGACCGTAGATATCCGTTATGCGGAAAGTAAAAGGTCCTGTGCCCATTTTGTCTGATTCAAAGTAGTTGTAGGGGCGACGTTTTATTTCCTGAAATTTTCCGTTTTCGTCAAGGTATTCCAGTCGTGTAATGGGATAACGGTGGTTGCGTACTTGAATTCCGCACCAGAATTCCGTTGTTCCCTCTTTGTATTTGTATGAAACAGGTGCATTTTCTGCCGAATCAAGCGGAACAATTTTCCAGCTTACGGGAACTCTGCCTTTTTCCGCCGGAGCAATAAAGGGAAATGCGTCAACATAGAGGTCAAGATCGCCTTTTTTGCCTTCTGGGAGAAGGTCGGTGACAAGCATATTGATAGTTCCGAGTTCGCCCGTAACTTCGAGGTATGCTCCGGCAAGCTGAGCGTCATTATAGTCAGCAAGATTCATAGCGACAATCCAGTAATCCCTTGAAACGGGATCAAGCATAGCACATCCGCCCTCGTAGCCGCCGCCGTAGAAAGTTCCCTCGCCTGTGTGGACAGTTCCTTTGGGTTCGAGGATACAGCTTTCGTCGATTTCAACTTCAACGTCAGGCTCATTCGGTGGAGCAATGTATTCACCGCCGAGAACGTAGTTCTGGATAGTTCTGATTTCCATTGAGGACATACCATTCCTTCGTGCCATAGCAACATCAAAGCAGTCAATGACACCGTCAGGGCAGACATCCATCGGATGCACCGGTACACCGGCTGCCGGAGCGGTAACAGATATCGCTGCCGCAGCCACAGTGTAGGTAAGTAAAGCTGTTTTAATTAGCTTCATATGTAATTCCTCTGATTTATCAGCAGATGATTACGCCTTCTTCGGATTCAACAAGCTCACCGAGGATATAAGCGTCCTCACCGGCAGCTTTGATAGCTGCAACAGCCTTATCAGCGTCATTCTTGTCAACAGCAACGATCATTCCTACGCCCATGTTGAAGGTGTTGAACATATCTCTTTCAGGGATATTTCCTGTTCTTGCGATGAGGTCAAAGATAGGAAGAACCTGAACAGCATTTCTTTCGATCTTTGCAGAGAGGTTTTTAGGAAGTGAACGTGGGATGTTTTCGTAGAAACCGCCGCCTGTGATATGTGAAACAGACTTCACTGTAACGCTTTCGATAAGCTGCATGATAGCCTTTACATAGATTCTTGTAGGTGTGAGCAGAGTCTCACCAAGAGTAGCTCCGAGATCATCAAAGTGCATAGCAAGATTCTTTTCGTTTACGTCAAAAACCTTTCTTACGAGTGAGAAGCCGTTGGAGTGTACGCCGCTTGACTTGATAGCGATAAGCACATCTCCTGCTTTCTGGGTATCAGGTCGGAGAATCTTTGACTTGTCCACAACGCCTACTGAGAAGCCGGCAAGATCGTATTCCTCCTCAGGCATAAGACCGGGATGTTCAGCAGTTTCGCCGCCGATAAGAGCACATTCAGCCTGTACACAGCCTTCTGCAACGCCTGAAACGATCTCAGCGATCTTTTCGGGAATATTTTTTCCGCAAGCGATGTAATCGAGGAAGAACTGAGGCTTTGCACCGCAGCAGATGATATCGTTTACGCACATAGCAACGCAGTCGATGCCGACTGTATCGTGCTTGTCAAGGATAAAAGCAATTTTGATTTTTGTACCTACGCCGTCTGTTCCTGAAACAAGGACAGGCTTTGTGATACCTGTCATATCGAGTTCAAAAAGACCGCCGAAGCCGCCGATGCCTGATACACAGCCGGGGAGAGTAGTTCTGGCGATATGCTGCTTCATAAGCTCAACAGCCTTATATCCGGCAGTAACGTCAACGCCAGCCTTTTTATAGCTTTCAGAAAAACTGTTATTCATTGTAAAAATCTCCTTATATAAATATTTCCATGGGATTACGGATGAATTGGATACTCCTGCCCACTCCAGCAGTATGAGCAGAGACTGCATTCAGGTATACCGACTGCCTTCTGAGCTCCTTCAAGAGTCTGGAATTCAAGGGATGTAAGCTTGAGTCTGCGGGCAATTTCTTCACGGAGTTTTCTTCCTCTTTCGGTATCAGAGGAGCAGTATTCGGAAATATATTTTGTCCCCTCATCGCCTTCAAGCTCGTTGATGATCTGACGGGCGATCAGCTCCATTTCCGAGGTGCTTCGTGAGAAATTCAGATATTTGCAGCTGTACATGATTGGCGGGCAGGCTGATCTCACATGGATCTCTTTTGCACCGTTTTCGTAGAGGAATTCTACTGTTTCACGGAGCTGAGTGCCTCTTACGATACTGTCGTCGATAAAGAGGAGCTTTTTGCCTGCAATGAGCTCATGTACAGGGATAAGCTTCATTTTTGCAACATGACTGCGCATTTTCTGATTAGAAGGCATAAAGCTTCTTGGCCATGTCGGGGTATACTTTATAAAGGGACGTGCAAAGGGGATTCCGCTTTTGTTTGCATATCCGATAGCGTGCGGAGTTCCCGAGTCGGGGATGGGGCATATATAGTCTACATCGGGAAGACGTCCTGCCCTGATGTCGTTTTCAGCCATGATTTCGCCGTTGCGTGTTCTCATTACCTCAACGTTTATTCCCTCGTATGAAGCAGTAGGATAACCGTAGTAAGTCCACATGAAGGTGCATATCTTCATTTTTGAAGAGTCGCCCTTGCTAAGAGTGTTACAGCCGGCGGAGGTGATTTCTGCAATTTCTCCGGCGTCAAGCTCACGGAAGATGTTGTATCCGAGCTTCTGTGCTGCGAAAGATTCAGTAGTGATACAGTAGCCGTCTTCACGCTTTCCGATTATAATGGGAAGCCTGCCGTATGTATCTCTTGCGGCGATAATGCTTGTTTTAGTCAGGATGATAAGGGACATAGTGCCTTTTATCTTTTCCTGAGCGTAGCGGATACCTTCCACGAAAGAATCTCTCTGGGCTATCAGAGCACCGATAAGATCTCCGGAGTTGATGCTTCCGCTGCTCATGGTTTCAAAGTTTGCACATCCGTTTTCAAGGAGTTCCTGAACGAGTTCCTCAGCGTTGCGGATTATGCCGATAGAGCAGATAGCGTAAAGTCCCAACTTGGAACGGACAAGAATAGGCTGTGGATCAGTATCGCTGATACAGCCGATGCAGAGATTTCCCTCCATTTTCACAACATCGTTTTCAAACTTTGTTCTGAACGGAGAGTTTTCAATGCTGTGAATGTTACGCTGAAAGCCCAGCTTTTCGTTATATGAGGTCATACCTCCTCGTCTTGTACCGAGATGTGAGTGGTAGTCTGTACCGAAAAAAACATCGGTCACGCAGTCATTTTCAGAAGCTGCTCCAAAAAATCCTCCCATAGATTATTCTCCCATAATTTTTTAAAATTTCCTGATAGTCCCTGAGCGTCCGTTATCCGGAAGTCAGGGGGGCAGGTTTATTCAGTGATATCAGTTCCGTTAATTTTATTTATCAGACGTTTTCAATCTCCTTCTGGAGATCAGCGTCGCTCTGTCGTACTCCGTCAGCCATTTTTTCCTTTTCGGCGTCAAGCTTTGCGGCAAGCTCGTCGTCTGAGACTGCAAGAATCTGAACAGCAAGGACAGCGGCATTTTTTGCACCGTTGATACCTACTGTTGCCACGGGAACTCCGGGGGGCATCATAACTGTTGCGAGGAGAGCGTCCATGCCGTCAAGAGCCTTTGACATCATGGGGATTCCGATAACAGGAAGGGAAGTATTTCCTGCTGCTGCACCTGCGAGATGAGCTGCCATTCCGGCGGCACAGATGATAGCACCGAAGCCGTTGCTTCTTGCGTTTCTGAAGAAATCTGCTGCCTCTGCTGGTGTTCTGTGTGCACTCATAATGCGGCATTCAAATTCAACACCGTACTTTTTAAGCTCTGTGAGGGCCGATTTTACAACGGGGAAGTCACTTGCACTTCCCATGATAACTGCAACTTTTTTTGACATATTATAATCTCCAATCTGTATATTTCCGGATCAGCCTGCAGCTTCAGCTGTGGCATCCTGATTTTCGGTATTATTTTCCGGATCCGGCGGTGCAGGGTAATCAGGAGTGCTTTGCTGGAATTTTCCTGAAACTGCCGCAAGATCGTTGGCTGATGTTCCGCAGAATTCGATAATTGCTCTGTAACTGCCTTCAAGAGTCTGAGGCTTGTCCTCATCGTCAGTGTAGGCTATTTCGGCATTTGCCGTCATTGAAACGGTATAGTGCGGCTTATCGTCATCGGAACTGATTTTATATATCCTGATATCTGAAAATCCTGTGAGTTTTTTTGAAAGAATTTTTTTATCGTCGGGAAAAATTGTTGTGAAAACTGATTTTTCATCCGTACGCACATTTGAAAGATACTCACGGCTGCCGGTAAAGGCGTATTCTATGTATTTTCCGGAGCTGACACATAAAGCGTCGAGCATATCGGGATCAAGCTCTGAAAGGATAGCCGTATTCTGGACGCTGAGCTGATAGCTGCAGTCCAGAGCTGTTCCGTTTACAACGGTATTTTTCAGAGTAAGTCCGGTATAGTCCACATTATATGTATAGGTTCCGTTTGGACTGGTCAGGATCATTTCGTCCTCTGCAAGGGAACAGCTTTCCCATGAGCGTCTGAACAGGGGAGCGAAGTTTATATCATATAGTACGCAAGAATCTCCTGCCGCAGGGTAGGCTGTATAAAACACGAAATTTCCACGGCTTTGTTTTATAATGTCACGGTATATCATGGGAACAACGATATTTCCCTCGTAGTCAATGCAGCCTGTCATGAGTTTTCCGTTAAGACGTCTGGAGACCATGCAGAGGTTATCGCCAACGAATTTCAGTTCAATCCACTGAGGATCTATCACTACACGCTCGTTGGTGTCGATAACGCCGTAAAGTCCGCTGCTGTCCTCGAAGATTCTGTTCCCCTTGGAATCGCTGCCGAGTTTTTTTTCCACATCAATTTTGGCAGAGCCTTCACCCGTGCTTTTTCCAGTATCGGAGTAGAATTTCAGTATTGCGGCAGTGAGAAGCAGGATGACTGCGAAAAGCACCGTGACGATAAATTTCATATGCTTACTCAATGAAGCCGTACCTCCGGAGATTATTCAGTTTCAGCGGAAGAATCGCTGTTTTCTGCGTCAGTCCTGTTTTTTCTGCTGCGGTAGGATTCATCAGTTTCCTTGGCAATGTAGATAGGTCTGCGTTTGGTTTCAAGGTAAGTTTTTGAGAGATACTGACCGAGGATTCCCGTGCAGAAAAGCTGGAGTCCGCTGAGAAGGAATATCACGCATATAGTTGTAGGGTATCCTGCAACATCCTCACCGAAAGCGATAGTCTTGATGACGGTGATGAGCATGAGAATGAAAGCGATAATACAGCTTACTATTCCAAGCAGGGAAGAGATTGCCAGCGGAGCAGTTGAGAAAGCCATGATTCCTTCAAGGGAGTACTTGAAAAGTCCCCAGAAAGACCATGAGCTTGTACCAGCAGGACGCTCAACGTTCTTGTATTCGATGTATCTTGTGTTAAAGCCTACCCAGCTGAAAATACCTTTTGAGAAGCGGTTGTATTCGCTCATGTCGAGTATAGCGTCAACCATCTGTCTTGTCATGAAGCGGAAATCCTGTGCACCATCGACAATTTCTGTCTGCGAGATCTTGTTCATTATCTGATAGAATTTTCTTGCAAACCATGAACGTATCTTTGACTCTCCGTCACGGCTTACACGACGGGTAGTTGCACAGTCATACTCACCGTCACGGACATAGCTGTACATTTCCGGCAGAAATGACGGCGGATGCTGAAGGTCAGCGTCCATAACGACGATGAAATCGCCCTTTGCATTCTGGAGACCAGCGAACATTCCTGATTCCTTTCCGAAATTTCTTGAAAAGGAAATATATCTTACACGCTTATCCTTATCAGCAAGGGAACGCAGTATTTCAAGTGTTTTGTCTTTTGAGCCGTCGTTGATAAAAACGTATTCAAATTCAAGCTCAGGGTATTGTTCTGACATACTGTCAGTAGTTTTTGTTATTTCGTCGTAGAACATGGGCAGAACTTCCTGTTCATTATAGCATGGTACGACAACAGAAACGAGTTTCACGGAATACCTCCTTACTTTCCGCTGTATTTTCTGCGGAATTTCCGGCAGTGAGGCTATCACTACCAATACACTATTAATAATACTACAAATTCGGTAAATTTGCAAGAGTAAAATAGCCGATTTTATAAATTTTTTCATACAACCGTATCTTATAGAAAAACACTGTTGATTTTTGTGCAATTTTTTCTTTCTGAATTTATAAAAAAACGTTGCAGTGACAGGTAAAATGTGGTATAATAAAAATGTATATTTTTGAAAGGATCTGAAATTATGATTATTCTTGATGAACTGAGAGTAGAAATGACAGGCTTCCGTAAAGAGATGAAGGAGCTTGCCGATGTTCTGAACATAAAGGCAGCGCAGGAGAGAGTTGCCGTCCTGAGCGAGGAAACTGCAAAGGAAGGCTTCTGGGATGATCTCGAAAATTCTCAGAACGTTCTTAAGGAACAGAAATCGCTTGAAAGAAAAATTGAAAAGTACAACAGACTCAACGAAAGTCTTGAGGATCTCATCACTCTTATCGAGCTTTCAATCGAGGAGGATGATGACAGCTCCATTGATGAAATAAAGGCTGAATCGGACGCATTCAAGCAGAAGCTTGAGGACGAAAAGCTGTCCACGCTTCTTACAGGTGAGTACGACGGCTCAAATGCAATTCTTACATTCCATGCCGGAGCAGGCGGAACAGAGGCTCAGGACTGGACAGAAATGCTTTATAGAATGTACAATATGTGGGCTGAACGACATAATTATAAGGTTACGCTCATGGACTACCTTGACGGAGACGACGCTGGTGTGAAATCTGCTTCAATCCTTATTGAGGGTGAAAATGCCTACGGATATATGAAGTCGGAGTCAGGTGTTCATCGTCTTGTAAGAATTTCTCCGTTCGATTCGTCCGGCAGACGTCATACATCCTTTGCGGCTCTTGAAGTAATGCCCGAAATCGACGATTCTATCGAGGTTGATATCCGTCCTGAGGATATCGAAATGGAGGTTTACCGTTCAAGCGGTGCAGGCGGTCAGAAGGTAAACAAGACAAGCTCCGCTGTACGTCTTATCCATAAACCCACAGGTATCGTTGTTTCCTGCCAGACTCAGCGAAGCCAGTACCAGAATAAGGATTATGCAATGAAGATGCTCCGTTCAAAGCTTATTGAAATCAAGGAACGTGAACATCTCGAAAAGATTGAGGATATCAAGGGCGTTCAGAACCAGATTGCATGGGGATCACAGATACGTTCCTATGTGTTCATGCCCTATACCCTTGCTAAGGACCATAGAACAGGCTTTGAAAACGGTAATATTCAGGCAGTTATGGACGGCGATATCGATGGCTTTATTAACGCATATCTTAAGTCCCTGTCTCATGGAACTCTTGAGAAATAATGAAAATAACGGACAGCTTTGGCTGTCCGTTTATGTTTAAGATGTTGTATGCACAAAAAAAGGACACGGCGTACCGTGTCCTTTAATTCTTATTCTTCAGGATTTTCGTTGACGGTCTGAGTTATATCAGGTTTCTTAGTATCTTCGGGGAAAACGACTCCTTCATACTTAAGTATAACCTTACGGAGTTCCTGATCTCTTGTAAGACCGTAGGTGATTTTCATTGCGTTGAGAGCATACTTGATATTTTTCTGCCCGAGATAGTATGCAGCGAGCTGTGCTGCAACGTTTACAACCTCCTGATTGGGGCCGAATGTCATATCATACTTTTCCAGAACTTCTTTGATTTTCTCACGTCCGACATACTGGATAGGAGAACCCTTGAGGTCAGCAAGATGCTGCATTTCCCTTGGGATTGCAGGATTTGGATCAGCCATTGCACTTGCTGTATAGAATGCAACAGCATCGTCGAATTCGCCGAAATCCGTAAGGATATATCCCATATTGGCATAGCAGCGTGCGATAGCCTGAGGTGAAGAAGCAACCCTGAGAGTTTCAATTGTGAGTTCAATAAGACGCTTTTTGTTTCTCAGCTTCTTGTAAACTTCTGCAAGCTCAAATTTTGGTCCGCAGTCAACGGGATTGTATTCCATAGCCTTCTGGAGAACCGGAATAGCATCGTAGGGAGATCCTGCCTCAGTGAGTATATAAGCGTAGGTTGTGATGAATTTCGGAAAATCAAAGGGAGTGCGGGTAAGAGTTTTTTCTGATTTGAAAAGCGTCTGGCAGAGATTATCCTCGAAGGGGTTTCTGAATGATACGAATTTTTCCTTTTCAGTTTCCTTGAAATCGAGGATAATTTTCTTGTAGAGCTTTTCTGCAAGGATTTTTGCCTCGTTGATATTGTGTTCATCAATGAGCTTGTCGATTTTTCCGTAATATTCTTCCAGACCGATGCCGTCAATATGAGTAATACGAAGGATTTCATCACGCATATCCTCGGGCATATTTTCCATTATAAGCTTAGCGGCAGCGTTTGTTCCGTTGTCGTTTCTTTCGTTGAGGAAGCGTTCAAATTCCTTTTTGAGCATGGCCTCATTAGCGGCTTTGTCGTCGGTCATTTTTTCTTTAAGTTCATTATATATCTCATCATAAGCCAAAGTGTGTACCTCATTTCGTTACAGCAGTTTTTAAACCGCTTGTATTATTTTTTATCAGAAGCCTCTCTTAGCGAGATCTTTCTTGAATTTTGCTGCATATTTATCCTGCTTTTTCTTATCCTTAAGCTCAGATTTTGTCATGAATCTGATATCTTCTTCCGGTTTCTTGTATGCAGGTCTCGGAGCAGAAGGTCTTGCAGCAGGAGATTTGTACTCAGAACCGAGCTTGACCTCTGTCTGTTCTACCTTTCTTCTGTTCTTGAGGGAGTTGTCACCCATCTGAGAGAGGACATCCTCAACGGAAGAAAGAACAGGGGAGTTTGCACGGAGTCCCTGAGTTTCTATAAGATTCTTGTTTGCGTAATCCTTGGAGTTTGAGATAGCGTTTACAAATGCCTTTGAGGTTTCTCGTGCGTGGGGATTCACAGCGATCTTGGAGATGTTTGCAGAAGGCTGAATATACTGACCGTCTGAGTCCTGAATACCAAGCTTTGCTTTGATATATGCAGGAGTCTGTGTAGGAGCGTCAAGCTGTACAAAAGGTTTCTGGATATTTGCACCCATCTGTCCGCCCATTGTATTGCTCATACCCATCATAGGTCTGCGCTGAGGTATCTGTTGTTGCGGAACAGGCATCTGCTGTCCGGGAGCCGGATTGTATATAGGCTGACCGTTCTGGTCGTAGCCGGTGAGCTGCATCTGGATATATGTATAGACTGGCTGACCGTTCTGGTCGTAGCCTGTAATCTGCGGAACATTGATAACCTGTGGCTGAGTGAACGGAACTGTCTGTGCAGGAGCAGACTGGACGGGAGCCTGCTGCATGGGGACTGGCTGTACATGAGCCTGCTGAACCGGAATTGACTGTATAGGTGCCTGCTGAACCGGAACTGACTGCACAGGAATCTGCTGAGCTGGAGTCTGCTGAACAAAAGGCGTCTGCTGAACTGGAGCAGTCTGGGGTGATTCCTCGTAAGCTTCTTCCTCATAGGGTTCAGTGTAAGTTTCTTCTTCGTAAGATTCCTCGCAGGATTCATCCACATAAGCTTCTTCTTCGTATGTTTCCTCGTAAGCTTCTTCTGCGATGATTTTCGGAATTTCAGCAACAGATGAAATGCTGTTCAGTACAGGGACCTCAGGGATTTCAAAGTTATCAAATCCGTAATCGGAAGTTTCTTCCTTTACAGCTTCGGGCTGAGGAATTTCTTCCTTCTGGAATGAAGAGATACCATTGAGAACGGGAACCTCTGGTATTGCCATTTCATCGGTAACCGGTGCATACATATCGTCAAGAACGGGAGCAGAAACGCTTTCGTATACCTGAGGTGTGGGCTTGCTGTATGCGGGGGGAGCAATATCATCAAGAACGGGAGGAGTGATATCATCAAGTACAGGAAGTGAAGGTTGTGTGTCATTGCTGCGGAGAGATTCCGGAGCAGCAGTCTGTGAAGGCATAGAAAGCTCTTCCATTTCTGTGGGCTGCGGTTCGGATTCTGGAGCTGTTGTGCCTTCAAAACCGAATATCTGATTTGCCACGAAATCCCATTCAGAGTTTCTGTCAACAGGGATTTCAGACGCTTCTGCCGGTTGTTCCTGTTCATTGATGTTTATAAGCTCATCCTCAGATACATTTACAATAGTGGAGTCAGATTCGTACATACCGGTGGAATCATCGTAACTGTAATTGTCAGCGGACAGATAATCCAGCTGTTCAGGTTCTTCATTTGGTGTAGGTATAGCGAACTGAGCGAGGAAGTCATCCTGAACGGCAGGAGCTTCTTCCTCAGGTTCTTCTTCTACCGGTTTCTGGATAGCGAACTGAGCGAGGAAGTCATCCTGAACATCTTCCTTTACGGGTTCTTCTTCCTTGGGAATATTTATTGCGAACTGAGCAAGACTGTTGTCGATGGCAACACCGGTGCCGGGGATAGTTTTCTGAATTGCACCAGCTGCCTGACGTTCAGCGGCATTTTTGGCTTCTTCTCTTGCTGCTTCTTCCTCGGCTGCTTTTTTAGCCTCAGCCTCTCTTCTTGCTGTCTCAGCTGCTGATTTTTCATCCCTTAGTTTCTGCTCGGGTGATTTTGTTATTTTTGCAGTAGTATTTCCGAGAGGAACGATACCCTCATCTTCAATACCCTTTTTGGCTTTTGCACGTTCTTCCTTAAGGATTTTTGCCATTTCCTTCTTATCAGATCTGATAATCTTTTTGGCGAGTCTTTCCTTACATTTTTCGCAGGTAATTTCCTTGAGGTCGGTCATAACGCTGCTGATACGGTATTTTGAGATATTTTCCGGTTTGATAAGAGAGATACCGCAGCCGGTTTTCTTCTTATCATCGCTGCCGTGTATATCATCATTAAACGAAGATGTTACGAGTAAGATATCCATAATGATCTCCATCCGCCGGTGTGGCTGACCACTCCGACTGCCGCTTAACGGCTGCGGCCTGCCGATTTCCCAAAGTCCGTGAAAGGTACAGGGGAATTGCATAAATTCCTGTTTAAGTTCACGGCACATAAATACATATATATTATACAATATCCTTCAAAAAAAATCAACAGCTTTTTGAAAAAATTCCAGTGCAATTATACTAAAAATAATTTTTTTGGAGAAAATAACAAATTGTTATTGGTTTTTTTGTAAAAATTACACTTATGAATCGCTTTGGATGAGTGAATATGTTTTACAGAAAAATCAATGTATCATGGGGGTGTAATCTTGTATAGAACCATTATGTGATGAAAAATCGGCAGAAATTATGGTCTATATTATCAAATATAACAGTTTTTATCCCTGTAATTTGTGGAAAACCAACTATCTTTGAAAAAGAATATAGACAAATTCTCAGAAACAAGCTATAATATAATGTGTACCAGCGTAGCATCGTCCCGCATCAGAGGCAATGCCTGTTCTGGATATTTAACAGAAGATTCAGGAGATGTTTCAATGAGAGTTATTACCGGTATTGCAAGAGGACGCCGCCTTAAGGCTCCCGAAGGACTGGATGTCCGCCCGACCGCCGATAAGGTAAAGGAAGCTGTTTTTTCTGCCGTGCAGTTTCAGCTTGAAGGTACCTATGTACTCGATCTCTTTGCAGGAAGCGGACAGATGGGCATAGAGGCTCTGAGCAGAGGTGCAAAAAGAGCTGTGTTTGTTGACAGCTCCCGTGCGGCAATAAGCTGCATAAACGATAATCTCCGTGCGACAGGGTTTGAACGCTGTTCCGAGGTTATAAGCCGTGACAGCTTCGACTTCATCAGGCTTACAAGACAAAGCTTCGGCGTGATCATTCTTGATCCGCCATACAGACACGGACATATCGACACGGTTCTTCCAATTGCTGCTGCTAAGCTTCAGGAGGGCGGCTGCATTATCTGCGAATATGAGTCAGAGGCAGAAACTCCCGCAACACCGGAAGGTCTTGTGCTGAGAAAAAACTACCGTTACGGAAAGATAAACGTGACTATCTTTGATAAGCCACTCCCCGACGAGGACGGCGGAGAGGATGATGAAGCATGAGAAGAATTGCTGTTTGCCCCGGAAGCTTCGATCCCGTGACGCTCGGTCATCTCGATATTATCACGAGAGCTTCAAAGCTCTTTGATAAGGTGATAGTTCTTATCTCAGTAAACGCAGGCAAGACAAATCCGAGCTTTACTCTTACCGAAAGAATGCTGATGATTGAATCAGTTACCAAAGATCTGGACAATGTTGTTATTGATATACTTGACGGACTTCTTGCCGATTATGTGCGGAATGTCGGGGCTATTGCCATTGTCAAGGGACTCCGTGCGGTCAGCGACTTTGAATATGAATTCCAGATGGCTCTTGCAAATAAAAAGCTGTATGCAGGTGCAGAAACTGTCTTTCTCACCACGGCAGCGGAAAATATGTATCTCAGCTCAAGCGTTGTTAAGCAGATAGCGTACTTCGGCGGAGATATCAGCCATTTTGTTCCCGAAAAGATTCTTGATGACATAAAACAAAGACTTATTAAAGAGAGGTAATTTTTATGAGTATTGATGAAATCCTTGAAGAAATGGACGAGCTTCTTGATAAGGCGTCCTCTATGCCCTTTGTTGCACATAAGAAGGTTATTGACGGCGAGCGTATGAGAGAACTTATAAATGATGTCCGTCTGAATCTTCCTCACGAGCTTAAGGAAGCAAAGAAGATCGAGTTCGACTGCCAGAGAATCCTCAACGAAGCAAAGCTCAATGCAGAAGGAATCATCCGCAAGGCAGAAGAGAGAGCTGCTCAGCTCGTTTCCCGTGAGGCTATCATGGCAGAGGCTAAGAAGAAGGCTGTCGATATGCTTACAAAGGCTCAGACAGCAGCAAAGAATCTTCAGCAGAATGCGGCTGTATCCGTTGCAAAAATGCTTAATGATACAGAAAATCACTATTCAAGAAATCTTCAGAATATCAAGATGGTAAAACAGAAGCTTTCTTCTACTCTTTCTTCATCAAAGATAAAGAATGATGCAGACAGAATAAATGTGTTATAATATATCATAAGTTAAAAGGACGCCATTTTGGCGTCCCTTTTTCCCGTTGATTGAAAATAAATTATTATATGAAAGGAGCATGATGTTATGTTCAGAACGATATTCTCCCATGTCGGAGAATACAAGAAACAAGCCATACTGACTCCGGTCGCTATAATCGGCGAAGTCGTTATGGAAGTCACAATTCCTCTTGTTATGGCGAAAATCATCGATAACGGAATTAAACAGAACAATATAGGATATGTCGCTGGAATGGGTGCCCTTATGGTCGCAATGGCTCTGCTGTCGCTTTTCTTTGGAGCGATTGCCGGACGTCTTGGAGCAGTTGCCGGAATGGGCTTTGCAAAGAATATCAGAGGTGCACTGTTCAGAAAGGTTCAGGATTTTTCCTTCTCCAACGTTGATAAATTCTCGACAGCCTCGCTCACAACAAGACTTACAACAGACGTTACAAATCTCCAGAATGCGTTTATGATGCTTATACGAGGAGCGTTCCGGTCTCCGATAATGCTTGTCAGTGCAACAATAATGGCTGTCTGTGTCAATCCAAAGCTTTCTATCGTATTCCTGTTTGCGATTCCGGTACTGGGAATTTCTATATTCTTCATCGCAACAAAGGCATTCCCGAGATTTGAGAAAATGCTCAGTCAGTACGACACCATGAACGGAATGGTTCAGGAAAATCTTACCGGAATCCGTGTAGTCAAGGCATTTGCCCGTGAGGATTACGAAACAAAACGATTCAGCGAGACCTCCGATGGCGTAAGACGTGCACAGGTATTCGCAGAAAAGCTGATTATCCTCAATATGCCGATAATGCAGCTCGTTATGTACGGAAGCATCTGTGCTATTCTCTGGTTCGGCGGAAATATGGCTGTGGACGGTGATATCCTTACCGGACAGCTTTCAAGTTTTATTATGTATGTCGGACAGATTCTTATTTCGCTGATGATGCTTTCAATGCTCTTTATCATGTTTGTAATTTCAAGAGCGTCCATGCAGCGTGTATATGAGATTCTTTCCGAGGAACCGGCAATTGCTGATCCTGAAGGAGCTTCAGTTATGCCGGAGGACGGTTCGATAAGCTTCAGAAATGTAAGCTTCTCCTACTTCGGAGATATGAAAAATCTTGCCCTTGAAAATATCAGCCTTGATATCAAATCAGGAGAAACAATAGGAATTATCGGTGGTACGGGATCTTCAAAAAGTACTCTTGTACAGCTTATTCCGCGTCTTTATGATACCTCGGAGGGAACAGTTCTTGTCGGCGGTCACGATGTCCGTGAGTACCAGCTCGAAACCCTCAGGGATCAGGTTGCGATGGTTCTCCAGAAGAACGTCCTTTTCTCCGGTACGATAAAGGATAATCTTAAATGGGGCAACGGCGACGCATCCGACGAGGAAATTATCGAAGCCTGCCGGTCTGCCTGTGCTCACGACTTTATCATGGGATTCCCTGACGGATATGATACATATCTCGGTCAGGGCGGTGTGAATGTATCGGGCGGTCAGAAGCAGCGTCTCTGTATAGCAAGAGCACTCCTCAAAAAGCCCCGTATTATTATTCTTGACGACTCCACAAGTGCTGTCGATACAGCAACAGACAGCAGTATCAGAAAGGCTTTCCGTGAAAAGCTTGCCGATACAACGACGATCATCATTGCACAGAGAATCTCATCTGTCATGGATGCAGACAGAATCATCGTCATGGACGGCGGAGAAATAAACGGTATAGGTACTCACGAGGAGCTTATGAGATCAAATGAGATATACCGTGAAGTATACGATTCCCAGCAGAAAGGAGCGGATGAATAATGCCTCCTAAGAAGAATATGATGCCAATGCAGAAGCCGGAGCAGGTTTTCGGCACATTCAAGCGTATTTTCAGCTATATGTACGGCTTTAAGCTGCATCTTGTCATTGTTGTGATAGGTATAGTTATCAGCTCTGCTGCCGGAATCGCCGGAAACTATATGCTCAAGCCGCTTATTGATAATATCGAGGAAAGCCTGAAAACAGGAAAATGGGATAAATCCGGATTTGTCGGAATTATCGCTGTTATCGCCGGAATTTACATTCTCGGATGCATCTCGGCATATCTTTATCAAAGAATCATGCTTAAAGTCTCGACAGAGGCTCTTATGCGTATAAGAAACGATCTTTTCAGCAAAATGGAAATGCTGCCTATACGCTACTTTGACAAGCATACTCACGGCGAGCTTATGAGTCTTTACACAAATGACACTGATGTTATCCGTGAAATGCTCAGCAACAGCGTGGCACACTTCATCAGTTCTGCGATTACGATAGTCGGCGTATTTACGGCAATGCTCATTTACAGCTGGCAGCTTACTATTATAGTAGTAGTGATGTTCATTCTTATCATCCGTGTTATCGGATTTATAGGTTCACGCAGCGGAAAGGGATTCATCGCACAGCAGAAGGCTATCGGTGATGTCAACGGATACATTGAGGAAATGATCGACGGTCAGAAGGTAGTCAAGGTTTTTAACCACGAGGACGAAGCTGTTGCGGAATTCGACAAGCTCAACGAACATCTCTGCGAGGTTTCCACAAGAGCACATACTTTTGCAAATATCCTTATGCCGATAATGAATAATCTTTCGTATCTCCATTATGCCGCAACTGCTATTGCCGGAGGAATCATGGTGGTGAAGGGCATAGGAAATCTTACCGTAGGTACGGTTGTATCGTATCTCCAGTTCACAAGACAGTTCTCACAGCCGATAACTCAGATTTCCCAGCAGATGAATGCTGTTCTTACTGCTCTTGCCGGTGCAGAAAGAATTTTCAGAGTCATCGACGAGGAACCGGAAGCTGACGAAGGATATGTTACTCTTGTAAGTGCAGATATTGCTCCCGACGGAACTATCACTGAAGCAGCAGAGCGTACAGGAAAATGGGCATGGAGACATCCTCACAAGGCTGACAGTACTGTTACTTATACCGAAGTCCGTGGAAAGGTCGAGTTTGACGATGTTGTGTTCGGATATGAACCTGAAAAAACTGTTCTCAACGGAATAAGTCTCTATGCACATCCGGGACAAAAGATAGCTTTTGTAGGTTCTACTGGTGCCGGAAAGACTACTATAACAAATCTTGTCAACCGTTTCTATGATGTTCCTGACGGAAAGATTCGCTACGACGGCATAAACATCAACAAGATCAGGAAAAAGGATCTGCGTCGCTCGCAGTCGATAGTTCTTCAGGATACTCACCTGTTTACCGGAACAGTGATGGACAACATCCGCTACGGAAAGCTTGATGCCACAGACGAGGAAGTATTTGCTGCTGCAAGGCTTGCCAATGCTGATCACTTTATCAGACATCTTGAAAACGGCTATAATACAATGCTTACGGCTGACGGTGGAAATCTCAGTCAGGGACAGAGACAGCTTCTCTCCATTGCAAGAGCTGCAATTGCTGATCCGCCCGTGCTTATCCTTGACGAAGCCACAAGCTCTATCGACACAAGAACGGAGGCTCTTATCGAAAAGGGAATGGACAGTCTTATGGAGGGCAGAACTGTTTTTGTTATTGCACACCGCCTTTCTACTGTAAGAAATTCCCATGCTATTATGGTTCTGGAGCAGGGAAGGATTATCGAAAGAGGAAGTCACAGAGAGCTTATCGACCTCAGAGGAAAGTACTTCCAGCTCTATACAGGAATGTTTGAACTTAGCTGATTTTTGTGAATATCACCTAAGCAGGCGTGATTGATTTTGGTTAATATGTATATTGAATCTGTATAAAAAAATGTGGTATCATATAAATTATGAATATGGAGGGTTAATGCTATGAATATGAAAAAAATTTCAGCAGTACTTGCTGCTTCACTTATGATCTGCACAACATGTGCATCCTGCAAGGATAAGAAGGAATCCAAAACAGAAGGCTCTTATGTGAACAAGAATGCTTCTCAAGAGGCTACCAGTCCGGCAGCGAATGCAGTTGTTGACGGAGAAACAGCTGTTGCGGTAGCTTCCGGTCAGGCTTACCTTGAAATAAGAGATGAAAAGGGCGTCAGCCAGTATCTCGGTACAGCAAACGAGAATCTCTGCTATAATGCAGTTGTTGCCGATATCACAGGCAACGGCAGCTATACTGTCAGCATTACTGCTGATTCAAATGGATACCGTACAATGGTGGGAGGAAATGCAGACAATTACAGTGTAAAGCCGACAGGACTCATGTATGCTTCCCTTAAGATAAAGAACGGAGCGTCTGCCTGTCCTTCCGCAGTCATGACAATTGATTCCATCGAGGTTGACGGCACAAAGCTTCCGCTGGCGGCAAAGAACTATACCTTCATCGAAAACAAGACTGATATAAAGTCCAATATCTTCAATGAGTGGGCAACGATGATTCCTGCCGGAGCTGTATCCGCAGAGGGCGCCGTGAGTGACGGTGCTGCCGGATATTCTTCTGTTCTCGTAAGCAAGGACGCATTTGCTTCATGGACAAAGGTTACAGTTAATTTCACAGTTTCAGGACTTTGATATAGTAAAGACATTTCCCCTTCGTGCAGAAACGAAGGGGATTTTTATTCTGTACAACGTAAATCCATTGAATATACCTCTTTTTCAGATTAAATATAGGAAAGTACTGCGGAACTTTCCGGAAAAGGAGGAAATAAATGGTACTGACAGCTCAGGGAAAGAATATTCCCACATACCCGATCGGAAATCTTTTCATTCAGGGAGAACGCTATGCCGATACGATTTATATTGTCGTTGACCGTTTTCACAACGGCTGGGATCTCTCGGAATGCAGCTTTACGATAAAGGGTGAAACTGAATCGGGCGAAATCGCTTCTGCCGTGCTTCTTTTTGAAACGCTGGAGGATAAGCTCCGTATTGAATGGAGAGTGTCCGGACTTTTTACCAGAAGAGCCGGAAAGCTTCAGCTTGAGCTTACAGCTTCTGTTGTAAGGGACGACATAACGCTTTGTATTGTCAGATACGATATGGCTCCGGTGAATGTAAAGCCTTCGCTTACCGGAACAAACGAGATTATTCCCGATACCGCCGAGCAGACTATAAGTCAGATTAATCAGGCTGCGGCGGAAGGTCTTTCTCAGATAAGGGCGGAGATTGAAGGGTTCGATATTGATTCAGTCAGCCGTCGCCTTGACGTAATGGAGGACGCCTGCATGACATTCCTTGCACGTCCTGAGATTATCGCCGTTACTCAGAGGGAGTATAATTCGTCGGAACACAAGGAAAACTCGCTTTACATTATTATAGAGGAGGAATGACATGAGAGGTACAGGAACACAGGCAGATCCGTTTGTGATTATGACAGCGGAGGAGCTTTACGAAATGGAAACGCTTGGCGGTGCGGATGTATACTGCCGTCTTGGTGCGGATATAGATTTTAATGGAACTCCGTATGCACAGGAATTTATTCCGATACCGGTAAACTGGTCGTCGCTTGACGGCGGTGGTCACAAGATCAGAAACATACTTGTTTCAGATCAGTTAAACATTGTAAACGCATTCAGGGTAATGGTATCCGGAGATATCACTATTAACGGACTTTTCCTCGAAAATGCCGTTCTCTGCGGAAGTATAGTTAATCTTTTCAGGGCGGATACAGACGTTGAAGCGGTTATAAAGCTTAAAGATTGTTCGCTGGTAATCAAGGCAAGCCACATGGCAAATGCTATATTATCAGGTGAAAACTGTATTCTTCACGGAGAACATCTGACGGTATCTTCAGAACTTTCAGTCATTGCGGTATCGGCTGTATTCAACAGGAACTATGCTGTTTTCAATGGCGATACTATCAGCAGAACACAGATAATTGTTGATATACTCACTCATCATGAGGGGGATTCGGCTATTCTTGAGACGGCACTTTTCCGTAAGTCAGATGTAAGCGAATCATGGATTACAGGCAGCATAAAGTGCGATGCAGAAGAGGACGGAAATTCATACCACATGACGGATTACGATAGCTGCTTTTCAAATTTCTATCAGGCGGTGGAAATGAACGGGCTGAGCAGAATATTCTGGAACAACACGTTTTCTTCCATGTGCTTTTACGACAGCGATCTTATGTCAGGGGCGGTATATGACAGTCATCAGCAGCTCAGCACTCTTTTTAAGGGACTTACAACGGATCAGTGTAAGGATCCGGCATATCTGACGTCCATAGGCTTTATATGTGCAGGTGAGAACGATGAAGTTTGAGATAATAAACGGCAGAAATGAGGGCTATCCGTGTATACCTGAGCTGAATGAACGTGAATCTGCCGGATTAATACAGCCGGTGTGCGAGTATCTTTTTTCTTCTGGAAGCAAAGACTATCCGATTATATCGGATGTTCCGGAGAGCAGTACGGGATTTACCAGTACGCTTCCGGAATGTATGATGATGTGCTTCGGGGAGAAAGTGAACGGCGGATATCCTTGGATCAGGAATATCAGTAGTCTCAGGAGTATTACGGAATCATCACTTTATTACGGCGGCAAAAAGATTCAGGGAATGTATTACAATGGAAAGCATTGTGGAACAGCCTTCTGCAATGGCGGGACAGTTTTTGATACATACAGTGTCAGAGAAAAAATAGTATAATAATCCAGCGGCTTCCGGAATTTGTCGGAAGCCGTTTTCTTTTTAAGAGCAGGAGCAAGCTTTCGACAGTCAAAATGCCCAAATTATAGTTAATGAATTTGCTGAAGTTCACAATTTTATTAAAAAAGGAAAAATTTCAAGATTTATGTTGCAATTCTGTAAAGAGTATGATATAATATTTGTATAAGTTTAACAATCCACAGCATTGGTACAAGAATGCTGCGGTTATGCTGTCTTAAAAATTGAATTTTGTAGAAAAAAACCCTTTTTGAGTTTTGAAATATTACGATAAGTATAATTGTTGTTGAATATTAATAAAAAAGGGGCGATTATTTATGTCAAAAAAGAGATTGAAAAATAATCATCAAAATGATATAATTATTCTATTAAGATCTGCATGGAATCTGTTTGAAAAAATGTTCTGAGCTTGCACGGGATTACTGAGTACAGATATCCGCTGTCTGACCTTGATACAGCGGTAATGGTGATCTCCGTAGCATTATGAACTGAAAGCTTAAAACGGAATCTGAAAGACAGCAGCTCAAGCAATAATTTATGGAGGTGGTTTCATGAAGAGTTTTTCCTATATTGCCCAGGACGCTAAGAACAAGCAGGTAAAGGGCGTAATCAATGCGGAAAACGAACAGGAATTTTTAAAGAAAATCAAAGAAAAAGGTCTGTACGTTAAGGATTACAAGGAAAGCGATTCAGCAGACACAAAAACAATCTACAAGTTCAATACCAAGGAGCTTGCATTCTGCTGCAGACAGCTCAGTGCGATGCTTACATCAGGTCTTACACTTGTAAAATCAATCGACATTCTCTGTAAAGAGCAGGAGTCAGAAAAGGCAAAGGCTATCTGGCAGGACATTTATGAAAACGTTCAGAAAGGTGAATCCTTCTCCTCAGCTCTTGAAATGCACGAGGGTTCGTTCCCTGAATTTCTTATTTCGATGGTTGCCGCCGGAGAATCAAGCGGTTCTCTTGACGTAATCATGCAGCGTATGTCTGATCACTATGCTAAGGAAAATAAACTGAAGAATACCATCAAGGGCGCGATGACGTATCCTCTGATACTTCTCATCCTCTGTATTGTAATCGTAATTTTCCTCTTCACATTCATCATGCCTACGTTCATTGATATGTATGACGATCCTTCGACAATGCCGTTCCTTACAAAGTGTCTGGCAGCTATCAGTGACTTCCTCAGAGAAAAATGGTACATACTTGTCATTATTGTGGTTGCTGGTTTCTTCGGCATCAAATATGCACTCAAAGTCCCAAGCTTCAGACTTAAAGTTGACCGTTTTCTTGTGACGGGTCCTGGAATTGGTCCCCTTATCACAAAAATCTATACAGGCCGTTTCGCAAGAACACTTTCATCCCTTTACTCAAGCGGTATCCCTATGGTAGAATGTCTTGAAAGAGCTTCCGCTATTCTCGGAAATTCTTACATAGATCAGAAGTTCGAGGACGTTGTTGATGAGGTAAAACAGGGTGAATCACTCTCGGCAGCTATTACAAGAACAGAAATATTTGAGCCTATGTTCTGCTCAATTATCTTCGTCGGCGAAGAATCAGGTGCTCTTGACTCAATCCTTGAAAAGACATCTGACTACTATGAAGATGAATCAGACTCCGCTGTACAGCGTCTGGTAAGCATGGTAGAACCGCTGCTTCTCATTTTCATGGGTCTTATCATTGGTCTTGTAGTATGTGGTGTTTACCCCGCACTCTACGGTTCCTTCGAGAGTATCGAAAACGAATAAAACGGAAAGGTGGAAAGATAAATGCTTTCATTTGATATTACCGACAGAAATATACGCGTTGTTAAGGGAACAGAAAGCAACGGAAAAATTAAGATCAGCTCCGCTGCAACCCTTGATATTGAAGAAAATCTCATCGTAAACGGTCACGTTAAGGACGTTCCAAACGTGGCAACACTTATCAACGGTATCCTTAAAAAGCACAAGATGCCCGATAAGGAGGCTATCGTATCAATTTCCTCAAACCTCACAATCTTTAAGGAAATGAACGTTGCCAAGGTTAAGAATCAGGACCTTCAGAAGGTGGTTAAGCAGCAGATGCAGGCTGAGCTGAACCTCGATGATTCTTACAGCGTATCATATATTATTGTAGGTGAGGCAGGATCATCCGGCGATAACAGTGAGCCTGTATACAGAATCCTTGCTACTGCCTGCCCATATGAAATCGTAAACAGTTACAGAGAAGTGTTCAAGCTTCTCGGAATCTCACTGAAATCAGTTATGATCGGCTGCAACTGTATCACAAAGGTACTTCTTGCAGATACAAAGATCAAGTCCAAGATGCCGCTTCTCGCTGTTCAGATTGACAACAACTTCATCTCCCTTAACCTCTACGAGCAGGGAGCACTCTCATTCTCACGTTTCGCATCTATTGACGCTGCCGACTACGGCTACTCAGATGACTACGTTTTCGAGGCTGTAAATGAAAACATCTTCCGTATGCTTCAGTTCCACAGAAGCCGTCAGACAGGCGAGGCTATTGAGAACGTAATTTTCTACGGAGATACTCACGAGTATGTAAGACTCACTGACGAGCTTGAAAAGCTTGATCTTAAAACAAGCCTTATCAATGTTCCTCCGCAGATCCATGGTCACGAAAATCTTGAATTCTCACTGTACGCAAACGCTATCGGTGCTATGTTCAAGAGAAGCAAGGAAATTGAAAAAATCAACCTCCTTGAAACTGATCTCGGTACAGCTGTAAAGAACAAGATTAAGAATGACAGCTCAGGAAATCTCATTCTCCTCAGTGCACTTTGTGTTTCAGTCCTTGTTACAGGCGGTATTTTTGCATATAACTTCTTCAAGAACAAGGGTATCGAAAAGGATATCAAAGAGGTTCAGGAATTCATCGACAGTCCTGAGACAGAGGCAAAGCTCAATCACCTCGTATACCTTGAGGGTAAAGAGGTTCAGGTAGATTCTTATGCTAATAAGATGAACAACGCTCATGACGCATATTACTCAAAGCCCGTTATCAACGGCGAAAAGTATGAGCTCCTCAGAACTACTATGGAAGGTATCCTTAAGAAGAATAAGTACAAGGAATTAATCGAGTGGAATGCTGAGAAGACCGAGGGCACAGGTACAGAGCAAAAGAAGACAAGAATTGCTCCTACAATTATTTATGGCGATTACAATGAAGGTGCTCTTTCTATTGAGTTTGATATTCCGCTTAAGGACAGCGAAGAAGCTAAAAAGAAGATGACTCAGGACTTCCCGCGTGAATTCGTTCATGAAGTTGAAAACCTCGAGGAATACAGAAACGTTGAATATGGCGGATATACAATTGAAAAGGGCGCAGTTGAAGAAAATGAAAACAATCCTGCCGGAGAGAAAGAAAAAGAACCTGACAGAGTACAGTTCTCTGTTACTGTTTATCTTGAAGGCGAAGAAAGCGCCGCTGCTGACAGAGTTCAGGCAGAAGAATAATAATTAGGGAGGAAAAGTAAGATGAAATTAACTTACAGAGATAAAGTTATTCTTGCCGTTGTTCTGGCAGTTGCGATCTGCGTGGGAGGTTTCTTTGGACTTATCAAGCCCAAGAGACAGCAAATCAAGGATAATCAGGCTAATCTTGAAACATTAGAGAATGAAAAAACAGAAATCGAAAGAAAAATCAAGCGTATCAAGAAGGTTGAAGATAACATCAATACTACATGGGATGACAGCAAGAAAAATACAGCTGTTTTCGTAGATGAAGAGCTTATCAAGCAGCCTAAGCTTCTCGATGAATATATGTACAATTATGCAGAAAAAGCTGATGTAAGAGTTATGGAACTTAAGGTTGACGAGCTTGCAACATCTGCAATCAACTACTACTATAAGCCTTATGTTGAGGTTGCAACAGCTCTCCGTGAGAACGCTGATATTAACGGCACAATGATACAGAAGGTAGCTGAAGATAGTGCAGACAGTATGTATATCTCATCAAGAAATGTTGAGAATATCATGTCTGTAAGATATGGTCTTACAGTTGAGGGTGCATTAGAAAACGTATGGGATTACCTCAAGGAAATTGAAAAAGTCAACGAGGCTGTTATTGTAACATCTGTATCTATGTCCGAGGTTGAGGATGAAGAAAAGGAAGACGATAAGGCGGCAACTCCCGCAGGCGGTCAGAATCAGAATGCTCAGCAGCAGCAGGAGGAAGAAGACAGCGATCAGCCCCAGAACTGGGAAAAGGATACTATTGTTGAAGCAAACATCGTAATCCAGCTCTATTCAGTATACGAAATGGAAGAACCAGATACAAAAATGAAGAAAGACTAAGCCTACAAACGCATTCGTACCCGTGAGAAGAAATTTACCGGAAAGGTGGTAAAAGTATGAATACTGAGAAAAAAAGAACCCTAAAAGGCTCCATACTGTTTACAGTAGTCTCAGTGCTGGCTCTCATGACAATATTCATGACCAGTGCGTTAGCTCTGGCGGCAGCTGCAAACAAACGGGCTCATAAGACGTATTCGGCATCACAGGCATCATACACGGCAAGAGCAGCTATTGATAGTATCCTTGCCGCAGTAGGTACAAATAATGAGTTTGCAACAGCTGTTGAAAAACTTCCTCAGAACGGAAGCTTCGAGGTTGAGGTGGGTATCAACTCACCTTCCCTCGGTAAAATCGACAGTGC
This sequence comes from Ruminococcus sp., assembly GCA_017516465.1. Taxonomy (GTDB): domain Bacteria; phylum Bacillota; class Clostridia; order Oscillospirales; family Ruminococcaceae; genus Ruminococcus. Next base: position 11,399 of record JAFXCR010000017.1, on the reverse strand, counting down.
AAAAGTTGAATATGCAGGGAAAACAACTGTTTTTGACAGTAATACAACGGCATGGGTTGAAAAGAATCTTTTAAAGATTACTGCTGAAGTAACAATGGGAGGCGAAACTTCAAGAATCGTTTCCTATGTAATTCAGGATCCTGTCCGCAAGCGTGATGACGGTCCCGGCTTCCTTACAATGGGAGGTGCAGGCACAGAAAATGGTAACAACGGCTCTATCTTCGGCGGTGCTTACTACGGTATGGGCGACGGCTACGATGGTGGAGTGTGGAATAGGGATCTTCATTATATTGAATGGAATAGCGATGATCAAAAGCTCACTACCCTTGAGGATAAGATGTACCTGACAGGTGAGACATACTTCCTTAAGGATATCAACAGAGTTGAAGCATTCATGGTAGTAAACGGAAACTTCGATCTGCCTACTTATCTTACAATGCACTGCACACAGCTTGGTAAGGGAATGCAGGTATGGGGCGACCTCAATATGAAAAACGGCGGTCTTACAATAAGTATGTCTGATCCGCTCAAGGAAGCAATGAATTCATCCGCAGTCAGATTCAATCAGATTCCTTATCTCTATGTTGACGGAAAGATCACCATGGCTAATCAGGATTTCAGATTTGGTGACGGTACATATCCGTTCAACATCTTCTGCGGAAGCTTAGATCTTAACGCAGGTACACTTGCATCATCCGTAGATATCTACTGTTATGACAAGAATGAAACAACAAGAATCGGAACAAACAGCACGGCTCTTTACAGCTGGTCAGATTCTTTTATCAAAGGCGGCGACGGCTATTCAAGCAACGGCGGCGGTATCTTCTCAAAGGGTAATCTCGAATTCTCCGGAAATCACAGCGGCGGCGATATGATCGGCGGCGATATTAAGGTTGAAGGCGATGTAGTTATTAGCAAGGAGATTACTATTGGCGGAGATCTCGTTGTAGGCGGAAAGCTTTCACTCCTCAACAATGATATTAAGGTAAATGGTAAGGTTTATGCTGATTCCTATGAGGGTAATAAAATCAGTCTCCCCGGTGATGGTGAGCTTAAGGACGGCTATGAAAAGCGTGATATAAGCTTTATTATTGCCAAGGATGTTAAATACGAGGCAGCAGATCCCGATGATCCGGACGGCTCAATTATAGAGTCCGTTGATTATATGTGGCTCTATCCTGAGGTTCTCGACGCATTTGAGGGATACACAAATATCAAAAACGATGATGGATCTCCTACAAATGCCTACGATTTCGGCGGTGCACTAATCCCGATTGATTATCTGCTTGTTGACCGCTGGGGTGAAACATTTGATGGTCTTGAAAAGCCGGAAGACTGGGATGATGGTCATGGCGGTCCTGATGGTCCTGGCGGTCCTGGCGGTCCTGATGGTCCTGATGGTCCTGGCGGTCCTGATGGTCCGGAAGCTCCTCATGAACCTGAGGAATTCGTTCCTGATCTCAATCAGACAAAAAATTTCAGAGTCGGCTTCTTTGATCCTGAGGGAAATGAGGTTTCAGAGGCAGATGCACTGAAATCAAATGTTCCGACATACAACGGAAACAAGGGTTCATTTGAAATTTTCCCGCTGTCACAGTATTATACTGATACAAGCGAAGGTACAATATTCCCTGCATACGCAGAAAAGGCAACAATCCTCGGTCTTTCAGGTCCGGTAAAGGGCACGGAAGGTCACTTCGGAACAGCCACACCTCAGGCTGTAAACAACCGTATTTACAATGGAACAGCTCAGCTTGTAGGCAGCGTTACAGAAAGCTGTACTCTTACAGGTACATTCACTAAGGCTGTTACCGTCGAAGCAAACGGTGAGGATATATATGTTCATATCAAGAATGCTACATTCAGAAATGACGATAATCCCGCTGAGGCAAGAATTTATGTAAAAGAATCCAACGGTGGTCATGTATACTTCACATTTGAAGGCGAAATTGAATGCTTCTACGATAATGAGACTGAAAAACAGGAAACACAGGTTATCGAGACAGTATTTGACGTAATGGATAAGTGGAAGATTGAAACCAATGTTCAGAGCCCGTCGGGAGCAATAACAAATGTTGTCGGACCAGAAGCTGCAGAAGGCAAAGTGATTACGATCAACGGTGTAGACGCTAAACTTACAGGTATGTATGACGGAGTTACAATCAATATAATTCCTCCTGCAAGCGATACAATGTGGATTCAGCTTGACGGATTCAAGACACAGAACAATACGAGAATTGTTATCAAGGATGTAGGTGCAGATGGAAGCTCAATAGGAGGTTATGTAAACTTCTATGTAACAGGTACTGATAACTTTATGTCTAATGGACAGATCGTTACACAGTCGTTCCTTGATTTTGCAGCATCAAACAAGACTGTTCAGATTGTTACAGATCTGGATGATCCTATGCTCAGAATGAAGGATCCTGTAACTGGTAAGGATTATCCTCTCATGGAAGCTCCTAAGGTAAATATGTACTCTGCAATGGGTGCTAAGTTCACCGCACGTAACGATTTCATGGTAACAGCGTTTATCCGTGCACCGTATATGGACTTTGATGTTCCTACATTTACCCCTATGTATGATAAATGTCTTGAACGAATTTACTATGATGGAATCCGTCTTGATAAGGCTGGCAACAAGAATGGTCAGGCACCGGCACGTTTCGGTATCCTCGGATGTCTAAACGTTGCATCACATAGTGCACAGAACGACTGGCTGCTCGTATATGTAAAGGATTCATCAGGCGGCGCTGCAATTATTGATGCAAACAAGGAACACACATACGCTGCAGTAAGCTATCTTGATTATTAAGGAGTGGTGAAATATGAAGAAAAAGAAGAAGCTCAAGGGTATGACCCTGGTTGAGATAGTTGTATCTATCGCTGTCTTCGCAGCTATTTCACTTATCCTCGTAATGATTGGCTCTGCTGTCAATGCACAGGAAAGATCAGCCAATAAGGTAAACAGAAAAGTTGCAGTTCAGGGACCTCTCGCTGAGGCTCAGAACGATAGCAACGCATTTCTTCTGGATGAAGAGTATGAGATTAAAGTTGCAAAGAAGGATTCTCCTGAGACAGCTGTAACTGTTACCGGAAAGCTTTACAGCACTCAGAAATTCACAATTGATGAAGATGGAAATCAGGTAGCTGATCCCAACGCTGAAAAGGCAAATCTCAAGTTTATTGAGATTCAGAAACCAGAGTCTGGAGATGCTGAGGTTCCTCCGGCAACTACTCCTGAAGAGACAACGTAAGGGAGGATACCTATGAACAAGAAGCGTACAAAAAAGGGTTTTACACTCATTGAGCTTATCATCGTTATGGCGGTATTCACTATCCTGATGATTGCTGTAATGAGTATTATAAATCCACTCAACAAAATTGTTAAAAGAGCGTCTTTACAGGAAGCAAATACTGCTGCCGTTGACAACGTAAAGCGTTATATGGAAAATACAATCAGATATTCCGACTGTATTGAGGTTTATGTGGGTGATTTTTCAGACTTCGACGGCAATGACGTTCTTACTCCAGCAGGTCTCGATAAGGAAACCTTCATTGCAAGAAACTTTATTGAAAACCACTACATGAACAGAACAAATGCCGGTACCGAGGATCCTCTTACAGGTAAGGTAAGAATGCTCAAGATTGATAATGCTGATAACGGCAGAATCACAGAGTATGAATGGGATTTTAAATCAGGCTATACTTATGTTCAGTTTGATTCCTCCGGCAAAAGAAAAATGGTTCAGGGAACAGATATAAACGGTGCACCTCTTTTTGACGCCGACGGAGATGAAATCATGGTTGATGATTACGGTGTTGAACACGCTGTTCTTACCGGAAAAACTGTTGACAAGAATGTAATTAACCCTGTATACTACAAGGATTATTCATTCTTCTTCCAACCTGGCTATAATACCACTGAAACTATCAACGATAAAGATCTGATCAATAGCATTTCAAGTTTTGATACATCAAAGGATAAGCCTGATATCTATTACAGTTCTATTGTTCCGGTTGAAACACCAAGCGGTGCTTATGTGCCGAAGTTCAGTCCAGAGCTTTTCTCACTTACCGTAATGACATACAAAAAGGACGGTGCATTCGGTGAGGTCGCTGATGATGCTGCAACTGCTGAGGATGAGTCACAGATTATCTTCAGATCACCATTTGCATTATCAAACGTAAATATGTCTCTCGTAAATATCAATTCATCATTCAGCAGCAACAAGGCAAGCGATATGTACGGTCCTGTAAGATGGAGCGGACAGCCTGCCGGAAAGGCAACCGACTACACACCCACAGATAAGGTTGACGTTGCTACACCAAAGGATGGAAAGTGGGATTACGAAGAGATCAACACAAGACAGGCACGTCTTATCAATAAGAGATTCTACTGCTATCCTGAAAAGGAAGGCGACTGTATCTACTTTGTATTTACACTTCCTGATATGGAATAAAAGCAGAACAGCAGACAATATAAATAAAAAACAGGCAGCAGTCGATGCTGCTGCCTGTATTTTATTTGTTTAATCAAGAGGATTTTTAAGTAGTCCTATGTACCAGTCGGCAATTTCATTACCCCAGAGAAGTCCGGCCGCAATTCCTATTGCAAGGAACGGTCCGAAAGCAAATTTTGATTCGCCTGACACCATTTTATTGATAACTCCACCAAGAGCAGCAGCCACAATACCTATTAATGTTGAAACGATAACAGCCTTTGTTCCGAGGACGGCTCCGGCAGCTACCATGAGAAGCGTATCGCCAAGCTCAATAGCTCTGAAGTCCTCTCCGAATTTTTTTCTTATTATCGGACGGCTTATTTCGCCGATGATGAAAAACGGAACGCTTACTACAAATGCACCGATTATCCGGCTTGTAAGAGTAACTTCATTTGTGAATATAGCAAGCGGAACGGCAAGCAGAAGGATAATTGCAAGGATGATCTCACTGATCTCCATGGTGTCCCAGTCCATAAAGCCGACAACAAGAAGAAGCGACATAAGAGCACAGGTTATTATGGCTTCAGCGTTAATATCCATTACCCAGAAGCTCAGAACATAGAGGAAACCGTTAAGTGCCTCAACTACTGGATATCTCGGAGAAATCTTCTCCTTACAGCTGTGACATTTTCCTCTCAGAAGGAGCCAGCTGAAAACAGGAATCATATCGATCGGTCTAATTTTGGTTCCGCAGGTCATGCAGTGTGAGGAACGCTTGATGAGTGATTCTCCTCTCGGAAGCCTTATAATTACGACGTTCAGAAAGCTTCCGATACATATTCCGAAAAGGAAAACCAATCCGAGGAATATAAGCTGAAACGTCAAACTGGTAAATTCATCATGAAGCATATTTTTGAATTCAAACATGATATTTTACCCTCCTTTTGAATGTAAATAATATATACTTATATTATATCACATTATACATAAAATTCAAGCTATTTAAGTAAATTTTTAATAAGCGGAGGTTTATTATGAGAAACGAAAGAATAGGCGACTACCTTGTCAATCAAGGACTGATCACAAATGATCAGCTATCAAAGGTCCTTGCTGCACAGAAGGAGTCAAACGGAACAAAGAAATTCGGCGATGTAGTTGTTGAACTCGGTTTCATGACAGAGCTGAATTTTGCAAAGGCTCTTGCCGGAAATCTGAGAGTTCAGTATGTTGATCTTGATAATATCGAAATCAATACTGAAGCTGTTCAGATGGTTCCAGAGGCTCTCGCAAGAAAGCACACGGTAATCGCTATCAACGTACAGGGAAAAAGACTTACAGTTGCAACAAATGATCCTGTAAACTTTATTGTACTTGAGGATATTAAGGTATCCACCGGTATGGACACAGTTCCTGTTCTTGCTACAACATCAGCAATCAATAAGGCTATTGGTAAATGCTATTCAATGCAGAACGTAGACAGCGTTATCGACAGCGTTAATGCAATGGGCGGCGACCTTGGCGATATGTCAGCAGACGATGCGGAATCCAAGGACAGAGTAGAAAGTGCTCCTATCGTTAAGCTTGCAACAACTATCATCGAAAACTCATACAGAGCCGACGCTACCGATATTCATATTGAGCCCTTCAAGACATATACCCGTATCCGTATCCGTGTAAACGGTGACCTTGTTGAGCTGATGAATATTTCCAGTGCTGTACATAGTGCTCTCACAACACGTCTTAAGCTTATCAGCGGAATGAACATTGCTGAAAAGAGAATTCCGCAGGACGGCCGTTTCACACAGGTTGTTGACGGAACTACTCTTGACGTCCGTGTATCCTCACTTCCGACAGTACACGGCGAAAAAATCGTTATCCGAATTCTTTCAACAGGACAGATTGCCCTCCGTAAGATCACTGACCTTGGTATGTCCGATTATAACTATGCAATGTTCGAGCATATGCTCCGTGTACCTCATGGCGTTATCCTAGTAACAGGACCTACCGGTTCAGGTAAAACAACAACTCTTTACGCTGCTCTTGGTGAGCTTGCAAAGCCTAACGTAAATGTAATTACAGTTGAGGACCCTGTCGAAAAGGCTATCGACGGAATCAACCAGTGTCAGGTTAATACAAAGGCTGGAATGACCTTCGCCGCAGCTCTCCGTTCTATCCTCCGTCAGGACCCGGATATCGTAATGGTCGGAGAAATGCGTGACGCGGAAACTGCCGATATCGGTATCCGTGCCGCTATCACCGGACACCTTGTTCTTTCAACACTTCATACAAACGACGCTGCTTCAACCGTTGTCCGTCTCGTAGATATGGGTGTTGCTCCCTACATGGTTGCTACATCACTTATCGGCGTTATCGCTCAGCGACTTATCAAGGTACTCTGCCCTGAGTGCAAAAAGGCAAGAATGTCAACAGAAGAAGAAAATGAGCTTATGCGTGTTCCTCATTCAATCGAGATTTATGATCCCTGCGGATGTCAGGCTTGTAATAACACAGGTTACAGAGGAAGAACTGCTATCCACGAGATCATCCACTGTAACTCAAAGGTATCTTCGATTATCGCTGCCGGCGGTACTAAAGAAGAAATCGAAGCTGCTGCAAAAGAAATCGGTACAAAGCTGCTGCGTGACAATGCTTCCGAGCTTGTTCAGGCAGGTCAGACTTCAATAGATGAGCTTGTCAGAGCTACATTCTCCGTATAATTTCACCAGGGAGGAAAAACAAAAATGGCTATTATCGAAATTAACAAAATCCTTGACGAGGTACGTCTTCTCGGATGCTCAGACCTTCACTTTACTGACAAGATTGCTCCGGTTGTACGTTTAAATGGTACACTCAGAACAATGCGTTCACAGTATCCGGAGATGGACGAAGAAGAAATACTTGACATTGTTAATCAGATGACCAACGACGCTCAACAGACAAGCGTAAATAATCATCGCGATACCGACTTCTCATTCACAACAAGAAGCGGTTACCGTCACCGTGTAAACATCTACTTCCAGAAGGGAAAGCCGGCAATTGCTATCCGACTTCTCCGTAATGATATTCCTACACTTGAGGATCTCGGACTTCCTCCGATTCTTGCAGATTTTTCAATGCGTCCCCGTGGACTTGTTCTCGTAACAGGACCTACCGGTTCAGGTAAGTCAACAACACTTGCCGGAATGATCGACTTTGTAAATCTGAACAGAAGTGCACACGTTATTACAGTAGAGGATCCTATCGAATACGTTCACGAGCACAAGCGCTGCATGATCAACCAGAGAGAAATCGGTGATGATGTTCCTTCATTCTCACTCGCACTCCGTGCTGCTCTCCGTGAGGACCCCGATGTAATCCTCGTAGGAGAAATGCGTGACTTTGAGACAATTCAGGCTGCTGTAACTGCCGCTGAAACCGGACATCTCGTGCTTTCAACACTTCATACAACCTCCGCGGCTGATACAATCAACCGTATCATCGACGTATATCCGGAGCATCAGCAGCAGCAGATCAGAACACAGCTTGCAAATAACCTTGTTGCAGTTATCTCTCAGACACTTATTCCGAAGAAGGATAACACAGGACGAATCGCCTGCATGGAAATTCTGAATGTTACCGACGCTATTTCAGCTATGATCCGTGATAATAAGATTCACCTTATCCAGTCAGCAATCCAGACTGGTAAGCAGCAGGGCATGATGAGCCTTGACCAGGAGCTTGCACGCTTTGTTAAGAATAACGTTATCAGTGAGGCAGACGCTATTGATAAGTGTCTTGATAAGCAGGAGTTCTACCGCTTCCTCACACAGATGTAATAAATTTTCAGCCGGATGAAATTCATCCGGCTGTTATAATTTCGGGATTGGTAATGGTATACAAAAAGTAATAGTTAATTAAGAAATTACGTTATTCAATATAGATAGTTATTTTGTTATCAAATTATTGTGCATAATGACGAAAACGTGAAAAAAAACGTGCCTATTTACCGTTTGTATGTAAAAAATGTAAGTTCTATGAAATTTTTTTCAAAAAACTGTTGACAGATTATGAATAAAATGGTATACTATAATCACAGAAGGGGAAAGGGAGTAAACAAAGAGGTTTACAACATCAAGTAACCTACCTCAGGTTGTATACGAAAACTTCTTCGTTCCCTTAACCAGAAAACAATGAGTGCATATACGATTGCACAAAATTAATATTTTTAAGGAGGTTTTCATCATGAAAACAACAAAGAAAGGTTTTACACTTATTGAGCTCATCGTTGTTATTGCTATCATCGGTGTTCTCGCAGCTATCCTCATCCCTGCACTTCTCGGTTACGTTAAGAAGTCCAAGGTAACAGCAGCTAACTCATCTGCATCTTCACTTTACAGTGCAATCAACACAGTTCTTACAGAACTTGATGAAGAAGGCGTTGACACAGGTTCTTATAAGTCAATTACTTACTCAAAGAATGGTAAGTCTGTGACTTTCAATACAACTGCTGATCCTGCTGATTCTACTTCTACAATTGATGGTGCAGAAGTTTATAAGTCACTTAAGGAATACTTTGCTGATGTTAACAAGCTCGACTTTAAGGCTGCTCTCGATGGCGGTACTTGCATAGCTGTTGCTTGCAAGAGCGACTCTACATACACAGGTTCCAAGCCCACAGTAGTTACAAGAAAGAACTACAAGACTTACAAGAATGATTTAGATAAGGCTCTTACAGCTGCTGTGGCTAAGGCTCAGGCTTCATAATTGCAGTCATTCCTGATAATTGTTAATAAGTAATTTCTTAGAAAGCTCACACTTTTAAAGTGCGGGCTTTCTTCTTTATAAAACAAAGGAAGATGGTATGAAAAAGAAAACTTGTGTTCTGTTGTTGTGTGCCGCTGTACTTCTCTCATCGTCGGTGACATATCTGCTGACAACAAAAAAATATAAGCGTGAAATTGAATTCTGCCGTGATAATGCAGATCTGCTTATGGTCTATGAGGAAATCAGTACGAAATTCTATAAGGAAATCAGTAAGGAGAATCTGCTTGATTATATGATAAAAGGCTGTGTCGAAGCCTGTGACGAGGATTACTGCGACTACTATACACCAGATATGATAACTGAAAAGCGTGTCAATGAGAACAGCTCTGTTTCGAGAAGCGGATTTGCGGTTGATAAGAACAGGCAGGATCTTATTGTTGTTACAAAGGTTGATGAAGGCTCCCGTGCTGAGGAAATGGGACTTGAGGTCGGGGATATAATAACAAGCATCGACGGTGAGGATGTCCGTGAAAAAGGCTATTACAAGGCAATCCGTGACCTTCTCGGCAAGGACGGGACAAAAATGACGCTCCATATCAGGCGAGGCAAGGATACAGAGCTTGATATCGAATTTATCCGTGACAATACTGTTCCGGAAGCGGGAAAAAGTATGTACTGCGAAATTATGGAGAATGATATACTGTACATCGGCTTCGATTATTTTAATGCTAATTACCTTGAATGGGTAAAAAAGACTCTGAGTGAAAACGAGTACAGAGCGATTATTTTTGATATCAGAAATAATTCGGGCGGAGAAACGTGGAGCACTGTTGAAATGTTCGATCTGTTCGCAGAAGAAGGAAATCGTGTTCTTACAAGAGAGGAACGTACCGGAAAGGAGCTTGTTTACGAAACAACTACGGACGGCAAAGAAATCGGATGTCCGGTTGCAGTTCTTGTCAACGAAAACAGTATCAGCTCGGCAGAGATTTTTGCAATGTTTTTCAAAGATACGGGCAAAGGAACTCTTATCGGAACAAAAACAAAAGGCAAAGGGATTTTTCAGAATAATTTATATCTCAGCAATATGCTGACGTATTCGTATACTGCTGGATATTACTATGTGAACGATGTTCCGAACTATGACGGAGTCGGAGTGTATCCGGATATAATTGTTGAGATGGACGAGACGTTGAAACTTACACCAGAGGATGTTCAGCTAAAGACGGCGATAGAGTATCTTGGCTGAATGCACAATAAATGATGAGAAAATTTGTCATATAATTCAAAACTTTTTATTGACATTTTGTGAATTCTTTGGTATAATAAAATAAGAATATTAGTGGAGGTGTCTGCATGAAAATAAATAACAAAAAAGGTTTCACTCTGATTGAGCTTATCGTAGTTCTGGCTATTATCGGAATACTTGCTGCGGTGCTTGTTCCCACGTGGAATGCGTTTATTTCAAAGGGACGTATAAAATCGCAGAATAATAATGCAAAAATTGTATTTGACGCTGCTCAGAAAGAGTGTATCGATATTAAGAGAAGAAGTCGACTTCTTGAAAATGAAATTAAGCGTCAGCAGGAGATTATTAATTCTCCGACTCAGGATGCGGTAGCGAAGGCTCAGGCTCAGATTACACTTGATGAGGCGTTGGAACAGCAGTATATCAAGAGCGATTTCTATTTCTATTGGGATGGAAAAAATGGTTATGCCTGTGATTCAAGCTGCAACGATATCGGTGCAAACGCTGAACAGAATAAGGAATTTGCTGACGCTATCAAGAATAACATCTCTAATTCTGACGAGATACTTTATAAGATACATATAAAGGATTTCATGGTTGTGTCTGTTGCAACTGCAAAGGCAGAGAAGGATAACTCGATAGGCTCATATCCTGTTACTCGTGACAGCAGAACAACTGGCGGAATCAAGAGTTTTGATCTCAGCAAGGCTGAACTTGCAGTTGAGGAAGAAGAAACTGAATAAAATCAAGAAAATCGCTCCATTTTCGGAGCGATTTTTGTGTTGTGTGATATCCAACATAAACATAATAGAAATGTTGAAAACCTTCTGCTTGACAACAGGGAGAAAAGGTGATATAATAATAAAGCTGTCGCAGGACAAGCGGATATCTGAAAAGGGAGTCGGGAAAAAATTCAAAGAAATTTGAAAAAAGTACTTGACAAGCCTGAAAAGATATGATAT
>JAFXCR010000016.1 GCA_017516465.1 Ruminococcus sp. | reverse complement strand
TCTTCTTCTTTTTCTTTTTTCTTTTCTGGGGCGGTCTGTGCTGCGGCTGAGGCTGAGGCGGATAGGGATACTGTGGCTGCTGAGGAGAATAGGGATATTGCTGAGGATATTGCTGTGGCTGTCCGCTGTTGTATGGCTGTGGATATTCCTGATAAGGCTGCTGATAATACGGCTGCTGATCGTAGTAAGGCTGCTGATCGTAGTAAGGCTGCTGATCGTAGTAAGGTTGCTGACCGTTGGTGTAATATTGCTGATTAACGTTCTGGGGATGATTGTAAGCCTGCTGTCCGTAATTCTGCTGAGTGTAAGCCTGAGCACTGTTTCTGAATTGTTCCGAATCATCGGGAATATACATAGTGCTGTCGTTGTCGGTATTTCTTTGTTGTCCATTCTTGAATCTTTCAGACATATTAAGTTCCTTTCTGTTTCAAGTCAAACGACCTGTATCCGGAGATATCGGATACAGGTCGGATTTTAATCGGTCAGAGCTTTTTAATGCTTACAGCCGCACACGTCAGGAGTGAGCAGACTGCGTTGTAGATAATAAGAGCCGTAGCCGATAAATAGATAAAATTCGTTTCAAACGCCTTGGAAAGAATCATCAGCGTTACAAGACCGAAGCCGAGGAAAATCGAAACAGTCTGGACGATAAGTCCGATAATTGCTGAATTATGAACTATCTTTGTTCCGATGATAAGCTGGGCAAGGGAGGAGAATTTTCCCGTTGTAGCCATTGAAGCACTTAAACGGATGGTCTTTCTGCTTTCTGCGTCAAAATCCTCATGGAGACGTTTCGGAAGTATACGGACCATTTCCTCAGGAATTCCAAAGAGACTGCTGATTCTCCTGAGCGAGATACATGGATCAACGCTTTTGAGAATAAGGCAGATTTTATTTTTGCAGAGACGCTTTGACCATTTCTTTACCTGCTTGTTTGCTGAGATGTCAACAATAAACATAGCGGCAAGATTTCCGGAGATAGAGAGATAAAGGGCTTCCTGTCCGGCAGCGGTGAGTTCTGATTCCTTTGTTCTTGTAGGAATTCCCTCGATGTTGTGACTTGTCATAAGCTCACGGTTGCCGAAGAGCAGACGTTTATTGTTGATCCAGCCGCAGATTCCGAGAGATTCTTCATAGGAGAAGTTGTCGATATGGTAAAGTGTATCCTCTCTGCCGTATGCGACATCCTTGAAGAGGGATCTCATAATGCTTCCGGCGTGATATGTAAGACTTGCGGCTTCAAGAAGAGCTTCATCTATTTTTGTATTTGAGAACACCTTGATTCCGGCGAGCTTTATGCTTCCTGCGGGGAAAAGCGAATCTGCGTCAACGAGAATTGAATTTGTATCATAGAAGTCATCAACGCTCTGATAGCCGAGCATAATTCCCTTTGAAGGAAAAGCAGAGGACGCTATTTTTTCCAGCGGAATATTGACGGCAAACGGCATTGCGATACAGGAGGAAGCACTTATCAGCATACTGAAGATTGAAAATCCGAAAACAACCGAGTCTGCTGAAGCTAATCCGCCCTTTGTCATGTATGTCAGGAACAGGGACACAATTACAGATGCAATCATGCAAAGGGGAGCTGCTCTGTGACAGTAGCTGTCAGCCATATCTGACGAATATGTATACCGCAGAAAGTCGGTAAGGAAGTCAGTTTTTCTTGTTGAAGCAAGAATCGGAAAATCTCCGAGAGTTCCTCGGGTAAGACGTTCCGCACGTTCCTCGTCGGTGACATATACGACGCCATGACGGTCGAAATTCTTTGAGACAAATTTAAAGTTTCGTGCAGCTCTCTTGATGATAAGGAGCTTTCCCATAGCGTTTATGAGAAGTGCCATAATGCCGATGGGCATATAGATGTTGAAGTGATTCTTTTCTGCCAGATCCGGATGAAGGAATGCCGGAACAAGGGCGACAATACATGACAGAGCCGTTATAGCCGTCATTGAATCGGTATCAGCGGCGAAGGTAAGCAGCTTTTTGATTCCCTTTGTAATGACTGGCATGGATGAAATCACAGAGATGATTCCGAGAATCAGATGAACGGTAAGATAAGTTTTTGTATTGCTGCTGTCAAAAATACTCAGAACGGAAAGTCCGAACTGATTTGCAAGAGTGATAAACAGGCTGAGCAGGGATGTCATAGTGAGAATTAGCACACGGACTCCTATGGTACTTTTCAGCTCATAGATATCACGTCCGACATCTTCCACATCGCCGTAGTAGTTGAAATCAACAATACGCTTTGTACGTTTTTTACGGGCGTTAAGAGAAAGATATTCTTCATGCTCCTGAGTAATATGCACATCAAGCTCGCTTGCATCTACCTCTGCGGCCTCGCTGAGATTAATGCTTGTCATTTCAGCTCTTGGAGCCGGTTCAACAGGCTTTGCGGCTTCAACTGCGGCAGGAGATGGAACGATATCCGTAATTGCTTTTTTGCCCTCCGGACTGTCGTTTTCAGCCTCAATCTGAGCACGGGTACGCTTCTTTTTCTTGAATTCCGGCGGAGAGTACATATATTCTCCTTCCGGTCGTTCAGTGTTGTAGGTATATTTTGATTTATGCTTGTTTCTTTTTTTACCGCTTCTTTTAAGTTCTTCGAGTTCCTTTGCACGGGTGGAATTGTTCATACGCCTGATTTTCGGAGCCGCATTCTGAGGAATGCTTGTCACTGGAACAGTTCCGGTGCCGGAGGCCTCTTTTTTATGTGGACTTATTGTGCGTATAGTGCCGACGTTCTTGTTTTCGACGACAGATACACGTTCTTTTGAGAGATCAGCAGGCTTGAAGTCATCAGCAGGTACTGACTGACGCAGAGCATTTTCAAAAAGCTCTGATTTTTTATGAGATACAGCTGGTCTATCTGCTCGTTGCTTGGGAGCAGATGTGTTTGAATTTACAGTGGAATTGAGAATCTTCTGGGCGTCAATACGTCTTACGCCTTCCTGTGATTTAGGAGAATACTCGTTCAGAATATCCTCAAGAGACAATTTCTGATCCGGCATGGCAATTTCCTCACGTAGTTCTGCGTTGCCTGAGAACTTCATACATGAAGATTCCGGCAGCAACTGAAGCGTTAAGCGAATTGATTTTGCCAAGCATCGGAAGTTTTATCATAAAATCACATTTTTTCTGGATAAGCCGGCTTATGCCGAAGCCTTCAGAACCGATAACAAGGGCACAGCTGCCGGTGAAATCAGTTTTGTCGTAGTCAGAGCCGGAAGCGTCGGTACCGTATATCCAGACGCCGTTTTCCTTGAGCATATCAATACAGGAGGCAAGATTTGATACTCTTGCTACGGGAACATAGCTTGCAGCGCCTGCCGATGTCTTGAATACTGTTGCATTCAGAGAGGCACTGCGGCGTTTCGGGATAATAATTCCGTCCGCACCAGAGGTTTCAGCAGTACGGATTATAGCACCAAGATTGTGTGGATCTTCAATTTCATCGCAAATAATGATGAAGGGCTTTGTTCCTTTTTTGCGTGATATTTCAAGAATATCCTCAACGGAGACGTATTCACCGCAGGCACCGAAGGCAACAACTCCCTGATGAGAAGCACCGCCGGAAAGCTGATTAAGCTTCTGCTCCTGAGCGTCTTTTACTACAATATTTTTTTCTTTTGCGAGATTGCGGATAAGGTTGAGACTTCCGCCGGATCCATTTATGTATATAGAATCAAGCTGAGGCACTCCGGATTTAAGAGCCTCAATAACGGGATTTCTTCCACAGATAACGCCTGTGGTATCCTCCGTAATATTATCATTATATTTCATCATTTTTGTTTCCTTTTTGTTCTTTTTTTCTTTTTATGTCTGCCTTTCAGCGGACACTTATATTATATCATCATTCATTTAAAAATACAAGTAGTTTTTTCAAAGAAAAATATTACATTTTTCATGTAATTTCTATAACAGAAAGCTCCGGTCGATTAAAAATTCTCGGAATGTAAATCATTCTGAGAGGTTTTGCAAGACCTCTGCTGATAAGGTGTACTGAATCATCGTACTCATACATTCCGTGTGTGTACTCAGGGAAAAGTCCCTGATCCGGAGCGTAGAGTCCCTGATCGAGAATACCGGGAATTCTCCACTGACCGGCATGAGCGTGACCTGAGAGTATCAGATCAAAATCAGTTCCGTCACCGAAGTGATAATTGTCTATCTGCTCAGGCTGATGAGCAAGAAGGATTGTGTAAATACTGTCATCCGGAGGAGTACTGAAAGTTTTTGAATCCAGATCGAAATATTCAAGGATACCGTAAATTCTTACAGACTGTCCTCTTACTTCAATATCGGAATAATTACCGTTGCAGACAGTTATTCCGATTTCCTCAACCTTTTTGAAAAAATCATCAGTATCATCACGTTCATATTCATGATTTCCCGGAGTATAGAAGCAGGGATATTTCTCAGCAGACCATTCCATAAGAGTAAGAGCGTGTTTTGTTCCGCCCCATTGGTCAACCATATCACCGCCGAAAATCAGAATATCAGGTTCTGCATTTTCGATTTCTTCTTTAAGTTTGGACTGATTTGTTCCACCGTAGAAACAATTATGAAGATCAGAAACGAATACAATTTTCAGTCCCTTGTCGATTTTATCGGATTTAATTTTATATCTATCTGTTTTGAGTGTGAACCCCCACATTGACAACAGAGCAAGTATTAAAAGTATAATTCCCAGAATCAGCAGCTTTTTTTTGCAGCTTAATTTTTTTCTTTTTTTATTTGAAGTCTGATTTTCCTTCATAATATCTCCTTACTATCCGTAACAACGAAAAACCGCAGTATTTTGCGGCTCTTCATTATGTATTCCTTGTTCCTTTCACAGATATTCCCTCATGATAATCATCAAGGAAGCTGTGATATCTGTCACCATCATGGTATGATATGATTTTTCGCAGATTTACATTTTCTGCACTGCGGAAGATATTCATATCAACTGACGGATTATTTATTCTCAGCTGACGGAGCAGAAGCTTGATTTCCATTCGTTTTGTTCCCTGACCGCTGTTTTCAGCGAGAGTGCAGGCACATCGTGTAAAATCGAGATTATTTTCCTGCTGCCACTGGATAATTCTTTCCTCACGCACAAGGTAAAGAGGACGTATAAGCTCCATGCCACTGTAATTTTCACTGTGAAGCTTCGGCAGCATTGTCTGCATCTGAGAACCATAAAGCATTCCCATGAGGATTGTCTCAACAACGTCGTCAAAGTGATGTCCGAGAGCTATTTTATTGCATCCAAGTTCAGAGGCTTTTTTGTACAGCCAGCCTCTCCTGAGACGAGAACACAGAAAACACGGATTTTTCCCGCTGTTTCCGGCTGAACTGAATACAGTAGTCTGGTACATTTCAACGGGAATTCCCATTGCTCCGCAGTTTTGCAGGATTTTTCCCCTTACGCTGTCGGTATATCCCGGATCCATAGCGAGGAAAACAACTTGAAAATCTGGTTTTCCGTAGCTCTGAAGCTGCTGCATACATTTTGCCAGAAGCATTGAATCCTTGCCGCCGGAAATGCAGACAGCAATTCTGTCGCCTGACTGAATCATGTCATACTGTGAAATCCCTTTGTTGAAGGGCTTCCAGATATGCTTTTTAAAATCGAAATCAGACATTGAAGCGGAAGAGAACGATATCGCCGTCCTGCATTACATATTCCTTGCCTTCAAGACGTACAAGACCTTTTTCCTTGGCGGCTGCCATAGTTCCGCAGTCCATGAGGTCATCGAAGGAGATTACCTCAGCACGGATAAAGCCCTTTTCAAAGTCGGTGTGGATTTTTCCGGCAGCCTGAGGAGCCTTTGTTCCCTTTGTGATAGTCCATGCACGAACTTCCTGCTTGCCGGCAGTCAGATATGATATAAGACCAAGAAGTGAGTAGCCTTCCTTTATGATACGGTTGAGACCGGATACCTCAAGACCAAGTTCACCGAGGAACATAGCCTTTTCTTCGTCCTCCATGTCGGAGATTTCAGCTTCAATCTGTGCACAGATCGGAAGAACAGCAGAGTGTTCCTCCTCAGCGAGAGCCTTTACGCTCTGGTAATTTCCGTTTGTTTCGATATTATTTATGAAGTCATCCTCGCAGAGATTTGCCGCATAGATAACAGGCTTAGCCGAGAGGAGGGGGGTAGATTTTATAAGTTCTCTTTCGTCGTCAGTGAAATCGAATGCTCTTGCAGATTTTCCGTTTTCAAGATGAGCCTTGAGACGTTCAAGGAAATCAATTTCGATAAGATACTTCTTGTCGCCCTTGACCGCTTTTTTAGCACGGTCGATACGGCGGTCGATCATTTCTATATCGGAGAAGATAAGCTCAAGATTGATTGTTTCGATGTCACGGAGAGGATTGATAGAGCCGTCAACATGGATTATGTTGGTATCCTCAAAGCATCTTACAACGTGAACAATAGCGTCCACCTCACGGATATCAGCAAGGAATTTATTTCCGAGACCTTCACCCTTTGAGGCTCCCTTTACAAGACCGGCGATATCCACGAATTCAAGAGTTGCCGGAGTGAATTTGTCCGGATCGTACATTTCTGCGAGTTTGTCAAGACGCTCATCGGGAACAGAAACTATTCCGACATTTTTTTCGATTGTGCAGAACGGATAATTTGCAGATTCTGCTCCGGCGTTTGTAAGTGCGTTAAAGAGAGTGCTTTTGCCTACATTAGGCAGACCAACCATACCAAGTTTCATTTTTAATAACAATTCCTTTCGTTTTTAAATGCTGTTGTGGGGGATTCTTCTGTTGTTCACGAGAGAATTCACAGCTCCGCCTCTGATTATCACATCGCCGTCAGACGTTCCGATATCCTTCGGATTGGAAGCAAGAATACTCATAGTGACAGCGGAATCAAGAATGGAGACGGTTCCGGATCCGGCCGCATCGCCTATACCGGTAACGTCATCGCCCTCGGAGTCAATAATGATTTCAGAATCCTGAATTTTTGTATTGATATTTCCGCCGAGTGTTCCGATGCAGGTATGCTTTGCGGAACGCATTTTGATGTTTACTTTGCCTTTTTTGATGAAGATGCTTCCTTCGCCTTCTTCAAGTGATCCTATACCTGATGCCTGAGCACCGGTGCAGGTGATATGCAGATCTGCGGCGGATGTAACCGAAGCAATTCCGGTAATGCTTCCGATTCCAGCGACCTTGATTCCTGACATATTGATATCAAGATTGCATCTGTCAGAGATAGTGATATCAGCGTCTCCGTGATAGCTTCCGATAGCGAGACCGTTGTGGGTGTGCATATGAAGCTTTATTTTTCCGGATAAAAGGTTGATTTCCGATTCGTTTTCGTTGTAGCCGCCGCCGATGCAGAGACATTCATTGCCGTTCGAGTTTATTTCAAGCGTTCCGGTCGTATTAATAGTGATATCGCCGTAACCGTGATCGTAATCATTTCCGATTCCGATTCCGTCGGAGGCATTTCCGTCAATTGTCAGTGAACCCTTTCCTACAAGCTCAAACTGAGATCCCATCGGTACATATATACCTGAATATCCAAGTCTGTTGTTTTTTACGATATCAAGACAGAGACGTGCGTATTCGCCCACTGAAATGGTAGGCTTGCTGTTTCCGCTGGTGATGTTCACGTTTTTAAGTGTGAGATCGCAGCTGTGATTGTCCATAATTGAGATATTCATATTCACGGGCTTATCCGGATCGCCGGTGATTGTAAGCTTGCTCTGGTAGATATGGATATCTGTATATTTTTCAAGTGCGAGTTTAAGAATATCAATTTCAGAATCATTTCTTGCGGCATAGATTTTCTTGGCACCGTCAGGACGCACTTCAAGATTGGTTTTAATGATTTCGTCCTTGATTTCTGAAGAAATGCTGTTCAGGAAGAGGGGTTTCGGTTTAGAAGTAACGTATCCCTGAACGAGATCAACGCCAAGACGGATAACAGTTTTGAGTTCCTGAAGGGTTTCAACGCCTTCCGCAAGTGACTGAAGCTGATTTTCGTGACAGAACTCTATAACAGAAGTAACAAGCTGCTGCTTTTTAAGATCGTTCTGGATATCGCTGATAAGCGAACGGTCGATCTTTATGAAATCGGGAGAATATTTCAGCAGATTGGAGCTGTTTGCATATCCGGAACCGAAATCATCAATAGCAAGCTGAGCGTGAACAAAGCTGCATCTTTTTTTCAGACGTTCAATTTCAGCATGGGAAGCAGCACTGTTTTCCACGATTTCAATGATACATTTTTCAAAGAGTTCGCCGTATGTAAGATAAAGCTCGTTGTAGTCATCATCTGTCAGCAGACTGTTCGGCAGGCAGTTTATGAACAGCTTTTTATTCTCAAATACCTGCTGATTGTCGCTCAGGATTTTCATTGTATTGAATAAGGTGTGCTTTTCAATTTCGTAGAGATTATTCTGTGAATCGGCGATTTTGAGAATCTGTGACGGAGTCATCCTGATATCGCCGGTAGTTCTCATAAGAGCCTCGTATGCAACGATTTCGCCGGCAGTAGTTTCAACGATAGGCTGGAAATGATATGTAAGAAGATTTTCCCTGATTATTCTTGAGAAAAGGAGAGCATTTCTGTATGAATCCTTTTCACGGAGGTAGTTTTCTTCTGAGAACCAGTTTATAACGCTTCTGCGTTCAGTTCTTGCTTCATAGAGGGCAAATTCCGAATAATTTACCAGCATATTGAAGTCGGAGGCTTCATCAGGGTAAGAGGAGCAGCCTATGGAGAGGCTGAGGCGGCTCTTGTCTGAGATATCTATGATTTCGCCGAAATCATCGGTAAGGACGCAGTTCTGTACAGCCTCATCCATGCTGTTGAGAACAGTATATATATCCTTTTTGTCAAAGTCACAGAAGAAGGCACAGATCTCGTAATTCGACTTAGAGCCTATAATAATCTTATCGGATGAGAAGCCTTTGATCGTCTCAGCAACGGAAGTAAGACAGCTGTTTGCGTTGTCAACCGTAAGGTAGGAGCCGAGCTTGTCAAGACCGTTCACGTAGAGGGTTGCGAGACAGCAGTGCTTGAGATCCGGTATGATTTTCCGTATCTTGTTCGAGAAGGAAGGATAGGAAAGCAGACGTGTAACAGGATCAAGCTCAGCGAAGCGGTCAGGACGGTTGATTTCGTTTATCTGTCTTGAGAAGTCCTGAACAAATCCGAGCCATTCATCGCTGCTTTCGTAGATATTCATTTTGATGTATCGTGTAACAATGTTGTCCTGAAATCTGTAAATATGCTTTTGCCCCTCAACGGGATTCTTGGATATTCTTTCAAGTAGATTAAAGAATTCAAATTCATTCAGTTTATTTGCAGGGCATGAAAGCATACGGCAGGTTTCGTCATCAAGATAAGCCGTCTTGTCTTTTGCGATATACATAAAAGCACCGATATTTCCAACAAACTGTTGGAAGATAAGCCAGTCGCGGCTAAGCTCAGGCGGGCTTTTTTCGAGATTAAAAATACTCATAACTGCTCCTTTCGCCGCATAATATAGATCAGAGAAGATCATGCGCTGATGTATTGTACGGTATACAGCGACCGTATTTTCCGAATTTATACACTATAATTATACAACTTTACAGCTGTTAAGTCAATAGTTCTGTTACATTTTAATGAAAAATCCGCCCTGAGAAACAGAGCGGAATTATGTACGGCTTAGTCAAGGAAATCCTTGACCTTTTTGCTTCTGCTGGGATGACGAAGTTTTCTCAGTGCCTTTGCTTCAATCTGACGGATACGTTCACGGGTAACGTCAAAACGCTGTCCTACTTCTTCAAGAGTACGTGATTTTCCGTCCTCAAGACCGAAACGGAGCTTAAGAACCTTAGCCTCACGGTCTGTAAGTGTAGCAAGAACCTCATTGAGCTGTTCTCTCAGAAGCGTATGTGAAGCAGCCTCTGCCGGAGCAGGAGCGTTGTTGTCGGGGATGAAGTCGCCGAGGTGACTGTCTTCCTCCTCACCGATAGGAGTTTCAAGGGAAACAGGATCCTGAGCAACACGCATAATTTCGCGTACCTTGTCCACAGGCATATTGATTTTTTCTGCAATTTCCTCAGGGCTTGGATCGTGACCGTTTTCATGGAGGAGCTGGCTGGAGATTTTCTTTACCTTGGTGATAGTTTCAACCATGTGAACGGGGATACGGATTGTTCTTGCCTGATCAGCGATAGCTCTTGTAATAGCCTGACGTATCCACCATGTAGCGTAGGTAGAGAATTTGAAGCCCTTTGTGTAGTCGAATTTCTCAACAGCCTTGATAAGACCGAGATTACCCTCCTGAATGAGGTCAAGGAACTGCATACCTCTGCCGACGTATTTTTTTGCGATACTTACAACAAGACGAAGGTTAGCTTCGGAGAGTCTTTTCTTTGCATAGGGATCACCCTTTGCCATTCTCTGTGCGAGTTCAATTTCTTCCTCAGTAGTAAGAAGGGGAACACGTCCGATTTCCTTAAGATAGATTTTTACAGGATCGTCAATAGCGATTCCTTCGGTGGAGAGAGCGAGCTCCAGATCATCGGTAAGAGTAGAATCAAGACCGATTTTAAGATCAGCGTCGATGTTCATATCCTCAACGATTTCGATATTAAGTGTTTCGCAGTTGTCATAGAAGGTGTTAATCTGATCAACATCGAAATCCAGTTCTTCAAGAGCGTCTGTAATTTCCTTTGTTGTCAGCTTTCCGTTAGCTTTTCCCTGTTCCATAAGGGCGTCGATGGTATGTCTTTTGTTTTCCATAAAAGATCCTCCTATTTTTTGCTTTTGGATTTAAAAAGTCTGCGCAGATCTTCATCGCTCATATCCTTGCCTGCGGATGAGCTGAAGGTATTAAGAACGTTGACGCAATCTGTAAAAACGTTCCTGTTTATGGTGAATTCACGGTTTGTAACATCTATCCGGCTTATTCTTCCCATTTCCTTGTCGGATAATTCACCTGCCATAAGAGAAAGCGTGAATTTTTCCGTTGATTTCATTTTTTCCAGAAGAGCCGAGTATAGTTTTTTGTTAAGAGCTGTGATGAATATTTCCGGCGGTGCTGATTTTTCGATATCAGCTGCCTCATCCGGATGTCTGAGCAGAAAGTTGATAATACATTCTTCTGCCCTTGCTTCTTTTTTGTACTCCCTTGATTCAGGGTTGAGATCATCGTTATCGTAAGATGCCTTTGATGTGATATTACGCCATTCCATCTTTTTTTCAGTCCGGAAATTTTTTTTCAGAAGACTGTCGATATGGGTTTTGAGAACCTCAGGTGGAATATCACATTTGCGCGAGGTTCTTGATATGTAGACTTCACGCTCAAGAGGGGATTCGATAGCAGCAAGAATCTTTGAGGCACGTCTGAGCAGTTCAACGCGTCCAGCCTCAGTGGCAAGGTCAAGACCATCCTCGCACCTGTCGAGCATAAAATCATTTGCGTCATCCGAGCCGTCGATAAGCATTTTGAAGCGGTCACGGCCGAATTTTTTTATATATTCATCGGGATCCTTTGCACCTTCCATGCGTAGAATTCTCGTACGCATTCCGACGTCTGCAAAGTGATTTATAGCCTTCTGAGTTGCCTTCTGACCGGCACTATCACTGTCGTAGGCAATAATTATTTCTTCAGCGTAGTGGCTCATAAGCCGTGCCTGATTAGCAGTGATAGCTGTTCCGAGCGTAGCAACAGCGTTATCGAATCCAGCCTGATTGACTGCGATAACGTCCATGTAGCCTTCACACAGGATAAGCCTTTTTGTATCGGCATTTTTTGCGAAGTTCATGGAAAAGAGGTTTGATCCCTTGTCAAAAACCGGAGTTGCACCGGTATTGAGATATTTTGGCTGAGAGTTGTCAAGGACACGTCCGCCGAAGCCTATAATATTTCCTCTGAGGTCAACAATCGGGAACATCACACGCTTGCGGAATATATCGAAGATATTTCCTCTTTTCGACCTTGAACCGAGCCATGCGTCAATGATCTCGTCATCGGAATATCCCTTTGAACGGAGAAGGTCGGTAAGTGTGTTCCACGAATCCGGAGCATATCCGAGACCATATTTTTTTATAATCTGAGGAGAAAGACTTCTGTCAGCGAAGTATTTCAGTCCTGATTTATCGGTACCCTTAACGAGCTGTGTATAGAAGAAATTTGCCGCAATGCGGTTCATTTCGTAGATGCGTGTTTTTCTTTTTGCGAGCTGGCTGTCACGGGAATTGTCCTGTGGAATTTCCAGTCCGGAACGCTGAGCGAGAAGCTTTACAGCCTCAGTGAAATCAAGATTCTCAGCCTTCATTATAAAGGTTATGACATCTCCGCCGGCACCGCAGCCAAAGCAGTAAAAGCTTTGTGTATCGGTAAAAATCGTGCATGACGGAGTCTTTTCCGAATGGAAAGGGCATGAGCATACAAAATTTCTGCCACGTCTGATAATGTTGACGTAGGAACCCATGACATTTTCTATCTGATTTGCATTTCGGAGCCGATAGAGAAAAACATCATTTTTCTGCATAGAGTACTCCTGATTATTTCCAGAACTTCGGAACAAAAAGTTCAGTATAAAGATCAACAGCGTATTCGTCGCTCATTCCGGAAATGTAGTCGCACACCGCACGGTGATTGTCGGTTTTTCTCATTATTTCCTTATATTCCTGCGGCAGAAGGTCGCTGTTTTCGATAAAGAAGGAATAGAGCTTTTTGACAAGAAGCTCTGCTTTTGATTCTTCCTGTTTTGCTGCCGGATTCGTATATACCTTTTCAAACATGAAAGCTCTCAGAGCATCGTGAGCCTTTCTGATTTCGGGAGTGAAGTCAATTTTTTCCGGTCCGTGTTCAATTACCGAGGAAATAAGAGTGGTAATTCTTTTGGTTTTTGTATCGCCAAGAACCTTCACGCAGTCTTCGGGAAGATCGCTGCTATAAAGTATACCTGCACGGATTGAGTCCTCAATATCGTGGTTTATGTAGGCGATTGTATCTGCCAGACGTACGATACAGCCTTCTCTTGTATCGGCTGTCTGATTCGTGTGACATTCGATTCCGTTTCGGACAGCGAAGGTAAGATTAAGTCCCTTGCCTTTTTTCTCGATTTCCTCTACTACACGGACGCTCTGGAGATAGTGTTTGAAGCCGTGCGGACAGATTTCGTTGAGAACAGCCTCTCCGCAGTGACCGAAGGGGGAGTGACCGAGATCATGTCCGAGGGCGATAGCTTCTGTGAGATCCTCATTCATGCCCATACCTCTGGAAATAGTGCGGGCAATCTGGGAAACCTCAAGCGTGTGAGTAAGTCGGGTTCTGTAATGATCGCCGACAGGAGAGAGAAAGACCTGAGTTTTTCGTTTGAGTCTACGGAAGGAATTACAGTGAAGAATTCTATCCCTGTCACGCTGGAACTCAGTTCTGTACGGACATTTTTCTTCTTCCTTCAGCTTACCTGTGAAGAATGTATCAGTACTTTTGCAGGCATATTCACTGAGAATAGCCGCTTCTTTTTGTTCAAGTTGTTCTCGTACAGTCATAAAATCCCTCCCATATTATTTTACGGACGAAAAGTCCTCGTAAAGTTCTTCTATATCCTCAATTACTGCGGATCCGTTAGTGATTTCGGTAAGCTCCTTTGTAAGAGCATGAAGTTTTTCCGAAAGCACAAGGATTTCAAGTGTAACGGATTGTCCGAAGTCAGAATTAACGGTTATGGTCTGATAATTGGGCAGAATGTAGGCGATTTTGCCGTACATAGTGTATTCCGCAGATATTCTGAGTCTGTGGCAGAGACGCATATCCATGATATGAGCAGCGTCGCAGGCAAGCGAAGCCGCATGGGAATACGCTCTTACAAGACCGCCGCCTCCAAGCAGAATACCGCCAAAGTAACGGGTTACAACGACGCATACATCGGTAAGGCCTCGTTTTTGAAGGACATCAAGTACCGGAACTCCGGCTGTTCCCTGAGGTTCGCCGTCATCGGAGTAACGGGAAATATTATTTTCCCTGAGAATATATGCGTAAACGTTATGCTTTGCCTTGCGGTGCTCCGCCTTAATGGAATTCACGAAATCAACTGCCTCATCGTTAGTTCTTACGGGAGCGATATAACCGATAAATTCCGATCTTTTTTCGACAAAGGAGTCCGTAGCCGGCTCTGAAACGGTAAAATAATTCATAGCAATTCCTTTAAAATTATAACGCAAAAAGCCGGTCAATTCAGACCGGCTATGAAAAATTACTTGTCCATATTGAAACGCTTCTTGAATCTGTCAACACGTCCGCCTGTATCAACAAGCTTCTGCTTTCCTGTATAGAACGGATGGCACTTTGAGCAGATTTCAACCTTGATGTTTTCCTTTGTGGACATAGTCTCCATTACGTTACCGCAGTGGCAAGTAATAGTTGTCTTTACAAAATTAGGATGGATTCCCTCTTTCACGATTGTCACCTCTTTCGGCAGAATTTATAACCGAGCAGCCCATCAGATGCCTTAGACAGTAGTGCTTCATTAATTACATTTACATATTATATCACAAGTATGTGGCATTGTCAACTGAGTTTTGATATATTTTTTATTTTTAACTATTTACCTGATTACTTCATTACCTTTGTGAAGTCGTCAGCGAGCTTCTTTTCAAGGATTTCAGCTTCTTCATGAGTAACAGCCTT
Source organism: Ruminococcus sp. (assembly GCA_017516465.1). Taxonomy (GTDB): domain Bacteria; phylum Bacillota; class Clostridia; order Oscillospirales; family Ruminococcaceae; genus Ruminococcus. The sequence goes on along the minus strand of JAFXCR010000016.1, from coordinate 83,027 downwards.
GGCTGTAAAGTATGTTTTGATTTTCGGTTCTGTACCGGAAGGACGTACAATAGCCTTGGAGCCGCCTTCAAGGAAAAATGCGAGAACATTTGATTTCGGGAGAGTAAGTGTGGTTTCATTTCCGGAAGCGATATCCTTTGAGATACCTGTCTGATAGTCGTCAACCTTTACTACCTTAAGACCACCAATTTCATCAGGAGCAGAAACTCTGAGCTGTGTCATAATTTCAGCCATTCTGTTCATACCGCTTTCGCCTTCAAAAGTAAAGCTGTGAAGTGTCTGATAGAACACACCGTACTTCTTGTACATATTTTCTCTTGCCTGAAGAAGTGTAATTCCCTGAGTGCGGTAGTAAGCAGCCATTTCGCAGATAAGCATGGAAGCATTTACAGCGTCCTTGTCACGCACATAGGATCCGGAAAGATAGCCATAGCTTTCCTCAAAGCCGAATACATAGCGTTTTTCTTCGCCCTTTGATTCAAGGAGACCGATCTGTTCGCCGATAAACTTGAATCCGGTAAGTACATCAATAATTTCAACACCGTATTCCTTGCCGATAAGATTTACGATATCAGTTGTAACGATAGTCTTTACAGCGACAGGATTTTCAGGCATTGTGCCATTCTTGATTCTCTGTTCGCAGATGTATTCAAGAAGCATTGCACCTACCTCGTTGCCGGAGAAAAGTGCGTAGTCATCACCATCGGGAACAGCAATACCGACACGGTCACAGTCAGGATCGGTAGCGAGAAGGAGATCAGGCTTTACTTCACGGCAGTACTTAAGACCAACTTCAAGAGCCTCACGAATCTCAGGATTCGGATAGGGGCAGGTTGTGAAGTTTCCGTCAGGATTTTCCTGTTCCTTAACAATAGTAACATCAGTGATGCCGAGTCTCTTGAGGATTTCACGGACGGGCTTGTTTCCGGTGCCGTTGAGAGGAGTGTAAACAACCTTGAGTCCGCTTGATGCACAGAGCTCAGTGTTGATTCCCTCAGCAAGGACATGATTGTAGAAGTCCTCCATAACCTCGTCGCCGATGTAGGAAATATTTCCCTTGGCGAGTTCTTCTTCAAAGGAGGAATGCTTTACACCAGTGAACATATCAAGGGAGTTTATTTTTTCAAGAATAATTTCAGCACCTCTGAGAGTAATCTGGCAGCCATCGTCGCCATAAACTTTGTAGCCGTTGTACTTTGCAGGATTGTGGCTGGCTGTAACCATGATACCGCCCTGACATTTAAGTGCACGGACAGCAAAGGAAAGGCATGGGGTAGGCAGAAGCTCAGAGTAGATGTATACCTTTATTCCGTTTGCTGCAAGAACCTCAGCGGCAGCCTTTGAGAAAACATCGGATTTGATGCGGCTGTCATATGATACAGCAACTGAAGGATTTTCGTATTCCTGATTAAGATAATCAGCAAATCCCTGTGTAGCACGTTTTACAGTATATATATTCATACGGTTTGTTCCGGCACCGATAACTCCTCTGAGACCACCGGTACCGAATTCAAGATCACGGTAAAATCTATCATTGATTCCATCTATATCATCTTTAATATCTGCAAGTTCAGTTTGTAGATCTGGATCATCTTTAGCATTTTCGCACCAGAGTCTGTAAAGCTCCATTTCTGTCATGAAAAAACCTCCTAAAACAAATATAGATTATTATACCATAACCACATTTTTTTGTAAAGTGTTTTTTTCAGGAAACTACAAAAGTTTTTGTTTTGACAAATTATTATTCAGAAACTTCTTTTTCAGTATATTATATACGATGGATAGTATTAAAGGTACAAAAAACGCTGTAAATATGGAAAATACGCTGTTTAGGAGAAAACTTCCTGTTGATTTCACAAAGAACAGGTCATGGAGAAGATATATTGCGAGAGTGTGATTTCCGGCTATTTCCAGAGTCTTTCTGAATTTTTCTGTGATAATCAGAGCATAAAGAGCATTTGTAATGAGGAATATCAAGGCGATTCCGCAGGCTGGAACGATAAATTTGTTGAAGCATATAATTGATAACGATAAAACCGGATTAAGCTCTGTTTCGCTGAGAAGCTTACGGAAACGCTCCAGCTGATCTGATATTCCATGTCTGTACAGAGGAAAAAGGGCTATGTACAGTACTCCGGATGATATCAGTGCCGGAGTCCGGAGCCTTGCTGTTTTTGTGGAAATCAAAGGCACGAGGGTTCCGGCAGCATAGAATGGGAGAAAATCAGCAAGCTGCCTGAGAATACCGATATTCTGCGGAATTCTCCAGTTCAGCAGAAGAATTCCGGCATAAACTGACGTAAAAATCATTGTTGTTCTGCCATACTTTTCGCCAAGGAAAAAGATACTGTCTGCGATAATTATAAAGAGAAGGTACCAATACGGAGAATCCGATATAAAGTGCGATATATTGCCGTTTCTGAGCAGAAAGAATACAAGTGCGGTCATCAGGATATACGGGATTCCGATGCGTTTCAGTCTTTTTAGAAGCCAGCCGGTATCCTGCCGGATAGTCATACGGCATATCCAGCCGCTGATGAAAACGAAAAGGGGCATATGGAAGGAGTAACAGAATCTGAAAAGAAGTGTATTTTCGTATACAGCCGGATCATTGCTCCATACCTGACTTACAACGTGACCGATTATCACCAAAATTATTGCGATTCCCTTGATAAAATCGAGTTCCGGAATTCTTTTTTTCAAATTCATCCTCCTTTTCTCTGAAAAAAGCTGCCGCAGGAATGCAGCAGCCTTCTTTTTATTAATCTCCGAATGAAACTCCGATATCACGGGCAGCGATAACAAGATGATTTTCCGTATCAACGAACTTTGTCTTGCCTGCGATATCTTCAAGCTTGTTTGATGTGATCTTGTTGCCGATTTTAGCAACAGTGCGTCCATATTTTTCTTTTGCGATAAGATATGCGGCATGAACTCCGAACTGAGTAGAAAGCACACGGTCGTAAGCACTTGGTGCTCCGCCTCTGAGCATATGTCCGGGAACACATACACGAGCTTCGATACCGGTATTAGCCTGAATTTGTGCGGCAATACGACTTGTAGCGGTTGTAATCTGTGCTTCAGCACGCTTCTTTGCACGTTCTTTTTTCTTCATTTTAGCTTCAGCAATATCAAAAGCACCTTCGGCAACAGCAAGAATAGAGAAGGTTTTTCCGCTTGCACTTCTTGCCATTACAGCGTCGCAGACCTTATCTATATCGTATGGGATTTCAGGGATGATAATGATGTCAGCACCACCGGCGATACCAGCGTTGAGAGTAAGCCATCCGGCTTTGTTTCCCATGATTTCGCATACAAGGATTCTTGAATGGCTTGCCGCCGTTGTATGGAGTCTGTCGATAACATCTGTTGCGATATCAACAGCAGTATGGAATCCAAAGGTTACATCGGTACCGTAGATATCGTTGTCGATTGTTTTTGGAAGACCGATTACATTGAGTCCCTCGTCAGCGAGAAGCTTGGAGGTTTTGTGAGTTCCGTTTCCGCCGAGAGTGAGGAGACAGTCAAGCTTCTGTTTTTTATAGGTCTCCTTCATATTTTTAACCTTGTCGATATTATCCTCACCGATAACCTGCATCATCTTAAATGGCTGACGTTTTGTTCCGAAAATTGTTCCGCCCTGTGTGAGGATACCGGAAAACGCAGACGGCTGCATATCCATGCAGAGGTTATTTATAAGACCGTAATATCCGTTTGAGATACCTACTATTTCGATGTTGTCCTCGCCGAAGCGTTCATAGCACGCTTTAGCAACGCCTCTTATAGTGGCATTGAGTCCGGGACAGTCGCCGCCGCTGGTAAGTATACCGATTCTTCTTTTCATTGTTTTTACCTCCGTTTAATTCCTTAAATCGCTGAGATTTTGTTCAAAAAAACGCTGAAGCTGTTCCGGAGGCATTGGTTTTCCGTAGAGGAAGCCTTGAGCGTAGTCACAGCCTGCCATTCTGAGAATAGACTGCTGTACGGTATTCTCAATACCCTCGGCAATTGTTTCGATTTTCTTTGATTTTGCGATTCTTATAACTGACGCAACGATTTCGTATGCGATATTGTTGTGTTCGATATCGGTGATGAACGATCTGTCGAGCTTGAGGAGAGTAATCGGCAGTGTCTGGAGATAGCTCAGTGAGGAATATCCGGTGCCGAAGTCATCCATAGCGAGCTTTACACCGAGTTCACGAAGCTTGTTCATCTGTGATACGGCGAAGTCGATATCATTCAGGGCAAGACTTTCTGTAAGCTCAATTTCAAGCCATTGAGGTTCAAGTCCTGATTTTATAAGCGAGTCAAGGACTCTGTCTTTGAGATCGTTCTGATAGAAGTCGCTGGAAGTGAAGTTTATGGAAACAACAATTTTTGGGAAGCCCATTTTCTGCCAGAGAACATTCTGGCGGCATCCTTCGTTGAGAACAAATTCAGTTATGCGTCCGATGAGACGGCTGCGTTCAGCGACAGGCACGAATGCGTCGGGAGGAACTACGGTACCGTCAGGCTTTATCCAGCGGATAAGAGCTTCCACACCCATGAGACGACCGGTAGAAAGGTCGATTTTAGGTTGATAGTAGAGTGAAAATTCATTGTTGTCAAGGGCGAGTGCAATAGCCTTTTCCATTTCAGTGGTAGAGATTATGGAGTCGTGCATACTTGGTTCATATCCATATATGCTTGACTGATTTACACCGCCGGATTTGAGTGCGAATTCTGCGTGTTCAATTACTTCAAGGAAGGATTTTCCGTCCTCAGGCATTTTGGAAAATCCTGCTGAACAGCTGAGATTTATAGAAGCGAGTTCGTCAACAGCGAGCTTTGCGAATTCTTCCTGAATTGATTTTACGGTTCTTACAGGAAGCTCATCACTTCCGTAGTCACGGAGGATAAGTGCGAAGTTGTCGCCGCTTATGCGTGCGGCAAGACCGCCGGGAGTCACAAATTTATAAAGTATGTGAGCGAAATTGCGGAGTACATAATTTCCGTTGTTGTAGCCGCAGGTATCGTTGATGATATGAAATCTGTCGATATCAAGAACGATAATCCAGTATGAGTAATTAAGGAGTCGGCAGGTTTCGTAGATTTCCTGACCGGCATTTATAAGCTTATTTCTGTTGGCTATTTCCGTTACCTCATCGATGTAAGCAAGACGTTCGATAAGAGCGTCTTTTTCGTGTTCCTGAGTGCTGTCGAGGAGAGCACCGCCGAAGAGGGGAAGGGTGTTATCCGTACCCTTAATGGACTTATAGCGGTAAGAATACCACCGGAAGCTTGTATCCGCAGATTTGATACGCATTTCTATGCTTTTGATTTCAGAGCTTGCAGATTTTATAGCACTGTCGAATGCCATTCTGTCGTTGGGATGAACGAGAGCACGGAAGTCATTAAGAGAAAGGCTGTTGCTCTTAAGACCGAGCATTCGCATAAGCTCAGAGGAAGCGATGTATTTTTTTCTGTCAGTGCTGATTATGATACCGATTTCAGCAAGCTCCATTGACGAATTAAAGAAGTCATTAGCACTTGCGAGATTCACCTTCATTTTCTTTATTTCAGTGAGATTGAAGCCGGTAGAGAGGTAGAGACATCTTTTCTTTGATTTTTTTACGAGTGAGGTACTCCATGCAATGCTTGTCATAGTACCGTTGGCATTTTTGAATTTTGTTTCGTAGGATTTGCTTCCGACGATTTTTTCAAAGCCTTTGCTGTCGGGAGCGTTTATACCGAAAGCTTTCCAGACGGCGGCTTTTTTATTCGAGTCGTTTTCGGAGATACCGAGGAGGGTTCTGAGCTTTTTATTTAAGAAGACGTATGAGAAGTCATCGCTCCAGATAATCATTTCTGTATTGAGGTTCTCGGCTACTTCCGGCTTGATAAGATTGCTCATCTTATTTTTCTGAGTCCATGCAAGAAGGAGAACGAGCAGAGGGAGAAAAACGATAGTTGCGAGGTAGATGATAATAGTTTCGATTGCTCTTTCCGGGAAGAAATAGCAGTAAGCCCCCACTGTTGCGGTTGCGACAGCAATAACAAGCGTAGCCGCCAGTGGATTAAATTTTTGCATTACAACCGCCTCCTTAAATCTTTTAGGGCATCACTGCATAAAGCTTGTGCAAATATGCAAGCAGGTTTTGTACAAAGCTGTTGAGCTTGCTTTGTTGGGTGTTGCCTTAGAACATTATAGCAAATTTTACTGAAAATGTCAATAAAAAAATAAAATTTCCTACACAAAATTTATGAAATTATCTGAAACTAACAAGAAAGTATCACAAAATATACACTTTTGAATGATATCATGATATAATAAAAATGAAAAAAATGTGTGTAAAAACTTTGACATGGAGGTAAAAAAAATATGACTCATATATTAATAGTGGATGACGAGGCAAATATCAGAAGAGTTGTTCGTGAGTATGCCGAATTCGAGGGCTATAAAGTTACTGAGGCTGAAAATGGAATGGAGGCTGTGAATCTCTGTCGTGAAAACGATTATGATCTCATTATAATGGATATTATGATGCCTCGTCTTGACGGTTATTCAGCCTGCAAGGAAATACATAAGGTAAAGCAGATTCCGGTGATCATGCTTTCTGCACGCGGAGAGGAATACGACAAGCTTTTCGGATTTGAGATAGGCATTGATGATTACGTTACAAAGCCGTTTTCTCCGAAGGAACTTATGGCAAGAATCAAAGTTGTTATCAAGAGAAGTGCCGGAAACAATGCTGCGTCACAGCAGGATAAGTATGTTTTCGGCGGACTTGAGGTGAATATATCAGGCAGAGAAGTGTTTGTAGACGGAGAAAAGGCTGCAATGACACCAAAGGAATACGATCTTCTGTTCTTTCTCGTTAAGAACAGAAATATTGCCCTGTCAAGAAACAGACTTCTTGAGGAAGTATGGGGATACGACTTTTTCGGCGATGACAGAACAGTTGATACACACATCAAGATGCTGAGAAACAGTCTTAAGGAATACCGCAGTTATATCGTTACGCTGAGAGGAATGGGATATAAGTTTGAAGCTGATCAGTAAAATTCGTGATTTCAGCAGCAGAATATCGCTCAAATACAAAATATGGATATACTTTATTGTGTTTACGATTGCTATGATAGTGCTGCTGTGGATATTCCAGATACTTTTTCTTGAAAGGTTCTATGTATCCATGAAAACAAGGGATGCCGCAGAGTGTCTTGACGAGATATCCGAATCATATAAAAAAATGGATTCCTCGGAATTTAGCAGCTACATAGACGATATGGCTGTTGAGCATGATGTCTGCATAGAGGTTCTTGACAGATACCGGAGATCAGTGTATTCGTGCGATGCTATCGGTGGATGTCTTATTCATGGCAGGGAAAACAAAACACAAGTATATGTCACCAGTATCCTTGAAAGCAAGGAGAGACAAATAAGATACAAGATCAGAAATATCCGAAGTGACTGCGATATGCTTGTATTCGGATGTACACTTGGGAATTCCGATAATCCGGAGGGTTTTCTTCTTCTGAATTCTGCTATGGTTCCCGTTGGAGCAACGGTAATGATAATCAAGAGACAGCTTATGATTACTACGTTGATTCTCGTAGTTCTTGCGTTTCTGATATCGCTGTATCTGTCGAAATGGATTGCACGTCCGATCACCAATATCACAAAATCAGCGGAAAAACTTGCACAGGGAGATTTTCGGACAAAGTTTGACGGCAGGGGATATCTTGAGTCACAGAAGCTTGCGGAAACACTCACTTATGCTGAAAAGGAAATTTCGCGGGTTGATACCATGCAGCGTGATCTTATCGCAAATGTTTCGCATGATCTGAGAACTCCTCTGACTATGCTCAAGGGATACGCAGAGCTTATCCGTGACCTTTCGGGAGATAATCCTGTTAAGCGTAACGAGCATCTTGAGATTATAATCAATGAGACTGACCGCCTTGCACTTCTTGTAAACGATATTCTTGATCTTTCCAAGCTGGAAAGCGGAAAGCTTAAGCTTAATCCGTCTGAATTTGAAATAAAAGAAAAGCTTGAGGAAATAATCAGCAGATTTGAAGGTATTTCCGAGAAAATGGGGTATAATATCCAGTTTGCTTCTGACGGTGAAAAAATAGTTCACTGCGACGTTGTGAAGATCAAGCAGGTCATCTATAATCTTATCAACAATGCGATAAATTATACCGGAGAAGACAAGCAGGTTTTCGTGAGACAGCTGAATACCGCAGAAGGCGTGCTTATCGAGGTTGAGGATACCGGCGATGGAATAGAAGAAGAAAAAATAAAGCTGATTTTTGATAAATATTATCGTTCTGAGAATCATAAACGTGAGGTTGTGGGAACCGGACTGGGACTTTCTATTGTCAAGGCTGTATTGAAACTGCATAATTATGATTACGGTGTAAGATCTACGATAGGTAAGGGAACGACATTCTGGTTCAGGATTAACGAGTAAAAAATTAATGATATTTTTACAAACTTTTCACAAAACCAACACAATTCCATGTTATACTATATTTGCTGAAGGAAGAAATCCTGAGGCAGATTTTCATGGTAATTAAGCGTTACCCCAACGTTTAATTATTTAATCCCCAATAATCCCTATATCATGGCAGATGAGCTTCCTGAAAAGGAGGCTCGTTTGTTTTCTTGACGAGCCATGAGATTTGTGATATAATATTGCTCCCCCAACTAAACCTTGCCATCAAATACTCGGCAGAAAGAAAATTTTTCTGCATCAGAAAAATTTGAAATGCGACAGCATCCCTGCGTTTTTCTTCCTTGATAAATTTCCTTTCTGCTTTCTTTTTTGGCAAGGTATAATTGGTGGAGCAATATCAATCGTCTGATTACAGGAAAAGGCAGGTGGATTCCGATAAAAATAGATGCAAATTGCAGGAGCATCCTTGAAAGGCTTGAAGCGGCAGGTTATCTGGCATTCTATGCCGGAGGATGCGTCCGTGATACTGTTATGGGTCACGGTATAAATGATATTGATGTTACGACAGACGCTCTTCCGGAACAGATAATGTCCGTTTTCAGCGGATATAAGGTGATTCCTACTGGTCTGAAGCACGGTACTGTTACTGTTATAAGTGAGGGGGTTCCGTTTGAAATAACGACATTCAGGATTGACGGTAATTATAGTGACTTACGTCATCCGGATATCGTGACGTTTTCAGGTGACATAAGAGATGATCTGTCACGTCGGGATTTTACTGTCAATGCCATGGCTATGGACAAGGACGGAAATATCATAGATCCCTTCGGCGGCATCAGCGATATAGAAAACAGAATTATCCGCTGCGTGGGAACTCCTGAAAAACGTTTTTCGGAGGACGCACTCAGAATCATGAGAGCAGTCCGGTTTGCGTCGCAGCTCGGATTTGAAATAGAAAACGAAACGCATAATGCACTGCTGTCAATGAAGGAACGTCTCAGCGGAATATCCAGCGAGCGTATCCGCATGGAGCTGGATAAACTGCTCTGCGGAAAAAATGCAGTTTCTGTCCTTCTTGAATATCGTGATATAATCGGACAAATTATACCGGAAATGATTCCGTGTATGGGCTTTGAACAGCATTCAAAATACCATAAATATGATATATATGAACACAGCGTTCGTGCGGTGGGGGCGGCTCCAGAGGATTCGCTGATTCTTCGGAGAGCAATGCTGCTTCACGATACCGGAAAACCGTCGTTGTTCAGTATGGGGGAGGATGGCTATGGTCATTTTAAGGGACACGCTCAGGCAGGAGAGGTAATTGCCGGAAATATTCTGCGGAGACTGCGGTATGATAACCGTACAATTGATCTTACCTGTACTCTTATTACACGTCACAGCGACAAAATCGAAAGCGAACGCCAGATAAAAAGAATGATATCTAAGCTTGGAACAGAAACGTTCATACTGCTTATGGAAATGAAAAAAGCTGATAACTGTGCAAAGAATGAATTTGTTCTGGAAGAAAACATACTTTTTGACGAGTACATAAGAAAGGCAATTCGTTTTGAGGAGGAAGGCTGCTGTATGAAGCTTTCTGATCTTGCAGTCAATGGCAATGATGTTATTGCTCTCGGACTGAAGGGAAAGCAAATCGGCAAGGCTCTGAATGAGCTTCTGGAGCTTGTAATGGACGAAATCCTGCCAAATGAGAAGTCAGTGCTGTTAGATCATATAAAGGCGGTACAAATTCACGTTTGATTTTGAATTTTTGTAAACTTTATGCGAATTTAACTTAATCTTTCAAATAGATGTTGACAAATATGTGTAATTGTGATATGATATATATAGCGGTGGACATCAAAATAGAAGTTACCGCTGATAAACAAAAAAAATTCTCTCAGTCTGCACAATATGAGAGAAGCGATAAGGGTTAAATAAAGGGACAAATCAGAAATACCGCAGCTCCTTGGGGAGTGCGGTATTTTCGTTTTTACAGGATTTTTTCATCTATATTGCCTGAGGAAACAGGCTGTATACCTGGATAAATATCAGAAAGGATATTAAGCACCTTTACGGAGAAGCTCGCACTTCATGAGGCAGAGATCGAATGAATCCAGTGTATCGTCTTCAAGAAGATCTCCTGCCTTCCAGTCGGCAAGTGTACTATCCGGAGTGCAGAGAATCCATCTCTGTAATGCTACAACATCCGCAACGGTAAATTGTCCGTCCTTGTTGATATCACCCGTAATCTTTACAGGTTCTTTCTTCTCAAAATATTTATCTCTAATTTCGATGAGTTGGCGTCCGAGTTCATCATCTGTCATGGTGAATGATGTACGATCATAGTGAACATCAGTTATATCCCACAGAACGGGACATATTGCACCTCTTGAAACAGCAGCCTCACACACGCTTGAAAGAAATCTGCGGACAGATTCTGCTTCCTTGTTTTTCTTCGGGCATCCGTATTCGCCTATAATAACAGGAATTCCCTGTGATGTGAATCTTGAAACAAGCATATCCATGTATTTGTTCAGTTCATTGTATTCTGTTTCCGTACCCCATGTAGGTGAAGCCTTGCCCCAGTCGGCATCTTCCTCAAGAATTGCAAAACCGGCAGGAGTGTAGTAGTGGACAGAAACAGCACATCTTCCGGCAGAATCATCAGGCATTCTGAAAAGAGGATCACAGGTAAGCTCAATGTCGGTATTATAACCGGAGATCAGCAGGTGACGCTGTGTGTTGTTTCCGCCTGAATTACGGACGATATTCACAAATGTCTGGTTGATTTCATTGACATAGCTGTAAGATTCTGCCTTGCCGTCTGTACTTCCGCTCCACTTGTTCCATAGGGTGTTCCAGCCGAGTTCTTCGTTCTGGGACTCAAAAATAAGATAATCATCATAGCCACTGAATTCATCTGCAATCTGATTCCAGATAGAACTGTATTTTTTCATACATTCATCGTGGTCTTCCGGAAGCTTTTCAAGCCAGCCGCCATCCCAGTGCAGATTGAGGATAACGTACATATCTTCGTCAAGAATCCATTCCACAACCTGCTGAACTCTTGACATATATGCGGGATTTATGGTGTAGCTTCCATCGTCAGCCATCATGTTTGACCACGCAACAGGAACACGGACAACACCGAATCCAGCGTCAGCGTAACCATGAATCATTTCTTTTGTGACAGTAGGACTTCCCCATGCTGTTTCGTAAGCGTTGGGCGTTCCGTCTCCCCATTGTGCGATCCAGTCGCCGCAGGATTCAAAGGTGTTTCCGAGATTGATGCCTATACCCATATCTCGGACAAGATCAGCTGTTGAAATATCACGCATTTCAGAGTCAGTTTCCGAAGCTGAGACGGGAACTGCATAAGTTGTACCGGTGATTGATATCATAACCGCCAAAATACCTGAGGTAATGCTTTTTGAACTCATAAATACCAACTCCTCCAATAATTTTTGTATATCTTGCACCGTAATTATACACGATTTTTAATTGTAATGCAATAAATAATTTGTAAACATTTATTGTGGCATTCTGAACGGCATTAAAACAAAAAGTCACCGTAAAAAATTTCGGTGACCTTTTGAATTTTATTTTACGATAATTTTTCTGAATGCTTTTTTGCCCTTACGGATAATTGTTTCACCTTCAAGCTTTATCTGAGCCTTGGCATCGGAAATTTTTTCATCGTTTACAGTGATTCCTCCCTGCTGAACAAGACGTCTTGCTTCAGAAACAGACGGTGCAAGTCCGGATTTTACGAGAAGATTAAGAAGTCCCATAGCTCCGTCAGTAAGCTCTGCTGAATCGATTTCAGTAGTAGGCATATTTGCATCTGAACCGCTTCCGCCAAAGAGAGCCTTTGCAGCAGCCTTTGCCTTTTCAGCTTCCTCCTCGCCGTGAACAAGCTTAGTAAGCTCGTATGCAAGAAGTTCCTTTGCAGCGTTAAACTGTGCTCCTTCCATGTGCTGTTCCATTTCCTCGATTTCTTCAACAGGAACGAATGTCAGCATCTTGAGGCACTTGATAACATCAGCGTCAGCAACATTTCTCCAGTACTGGAAAAACTCATACGGAGTTGTCTTCTCAGGATCAAGCCATACAGCACCCTTTTCAGTTTTGCCCATCTTCTTGCCTTCAGAATTAAGAAGGAGAGTGATAGTCATAGCATAAGCATCCTTGCCAAGCTTACGGCGGATAAGCTCTGTACCGCCGAGCATATTTGCCCACTGATCGTCACCGCCGAACTGCATATTACAGCCGTACTTTGTGTAAAGCTCCATGAAATCGTAGCTCTGCATGATCATGTAGTTGAATTCAAGGAAAGTAAGACCTCTTTCCATTCTCTGCTTGTAGCATTCATGGCTGAGCATACGGTTTACACTGAAATGAGCTCCGACATCACGAAGAAGCTCAACATAATTGAGATTCATAAGCCAGTCAGCGTTGTTTACAACGATAGCCTTATCATCGGAGAAGTCAATGAATCGGCTCATCTGCTTTTTGAAGCAGTCAACATTGTGCTGAATTGTCTCAGGAGTCATCATTTTTCTCATGTCTGTCTTGCCGGAGGGATCACCGATCATAGCAGTACCGCCGCCGATAAGAACGATAGGCTTGTTTCCAGCCATCTGGAGACGCTTCATGAGACAGAGAGCCATGAAATGTCCTACATGAAGGGAATCAGCAGTCGGGTCAAAACCGATATAGAAGGTAGCCTTTCCGGCATTTACAAGTTCTTCGATTTCTTTTTCGTCGGTCAGCTGAGCAAGCAGACCTCTTCTTCTGAGTTCTTCAAAAGTTGTCATAATATATATTCTCCTTTATTAATGTATCATTATATTAATCCACTTAACATGGAATATATCCTAATTCAGATAAGAAAGATTTTCATACAAATCGCCTAATATACTCATGATCTCAATGCAAGCATCTTCTAATTTAATAGAATCCTCGTCAGAAATGTAGCTGTTTCCGCCAGCAATATATTCAATAAGATTTACAACAGAAAGCAATCCTGAAATGGATACGCAATTATTTGCTTTCCATAAAGGAACTAATTTTTTTAAGATGTTTTTTATTTCAATGTACTTTTTATCATCAAAATAATTTTTACATCTTAAAGTAACTAATAAACCATCTTCAGAAACAACAAGGTCATGAAGCTTTTCAGCAAGTTTCTTTTCCATTTTTTCTCCTAAAAAAACGACAGCTGCGTATCTTCATAACCACGTTTGTAAGCAGCGATTATGCTTTTCATTTCGTACAGGATACCGAATCTGTCAGATTCATTCATAAAAACTTTCCATAGCTTGCGGAAATCTGGGCTTATACATTCGTAATTATCGCCGAACTGCCTTATATACCGCTGACGTAGACCGCTGTCGGGAAAACGCTTGTCCAGTTCGTCAAGGAAGTAATCACGCTGATTTGCCCTGAGCGTTACGCCGAAGAAGGGATAGATACATTTTACTCCGGCTTCATGGGCGAGCCTGACGATTGTCCGGATATTCTGTTCATTGTCCTCGATAAAAGGAAGCACCGGCATCATGGTGATACCTGTAAAAAGTCCGGAATCAGACAGCTTTGCAAGAGACGCAAATCGTTCTGACGAAGCAGAAACATCCGGTTCAAGAATACGGGAAAGATTATCATCTGCTGTGGTAATGGTCATTTTGCAGAGAACAGGTGAGTGTTCTGCAATTTCGCAGTAAAGATCGGTATCACGGGTAATGAGACTGCTTTTTGTTATGACTGTCACACCGAAATTATAAGCGTTTATCAGTTCCAGTGAGTGTCGTGTAAGCAGCTCTGTTTTTTCAAACGGATTGTAGGGATCGCTCATTGCTCCGGTTCCGATAATTCCGGTCCGTACCTTTCGTTTCAGTTCATCACGAAGAATTTCGAGAGCATTTTCCTTAGCACCCACGATATCGAAATCTTCAACGTGATAGCAGTCACTGCGGCTGTCGCAGTAAATACAGCCGTGACAGCAGCCACGGTAAAGGTTCATATTGTAATCGTTTCCGAACCAATCATTTGTCTTGTTTTTTTGCAGAATAGTTTTTGCCGGGATCATTTTCATAATTATCACCGCCAGCCATCATAATTATCAATTATATCACCAAAAGCAGTTATTGTCAATCTTTTTGTAGTAAAACGGGTGATACAGCAAAAAAAATCTGAGAAACTATTGTAAAAATCTGAAAAATGTGGTATCATATATGTGATACTAAAAAAACGAAGGTGAAATATGTGAAAAGACTTCTCATAATTATCGGAAAAATCATTGTAAAGCTTCTGCGTCTTATGAAGCGAAACGCCGGAAATCTTCCGGGAATTGTCCTGTGGCATCTCTCTGGTCATAAAGCAGTATCCATGTTCAAGGTGGAATGTCCGATCATTGCGGTTACAGGAACAAACGGAAAGACCTCCGTTACAAGCTGTATTGCCAAGCTTTTTGAGGACAGCGGAAAGAAAATCATTATCAATAAAGAAGGAAACAATCTTGATACAGGAATCTGTTCGCTGCTTCTTCGTCACTGCGATATGAAAGGCAGAGTAAAGGCGGATTATCTTATACTTGAAACTGACGAATCTTACGTTCCGGTTGTGTATTCACAGCTTAAGCTTGATACGCTTGTGGTGCTGAATTTCTTCCGTGACCAGCTTGACAGAAACGGTGCTATGGAAACTCTTATCCAGAAGGTAAACGGCTTTTGCAAGACATTTGACGGCAATCTCATACTCAATGGTGACGATCCGAACACTGCACGTCTTGGAAGAGCAAATCCGAAGAATAAAAACGTAAAGTATTTCCATGCAAAGCCGTATGCCTATGCTACGGAAACAGCTTTTGAGGCTTCCGAAGGACGCTTCTGCCCCTTCTGTGGAGAGGAACTGAAATATGAGTATTATCAGTACTCTCACATAGGAAAATTCAGATGTGCAAAGTGCGGCTTCGGCGATTACGAACCGTATATCACTGCTGAAAATATTGACCTCAGCAAGCCGGTATTTACTGCTGACGGAAATGAATACTCACCTGTAATCAACAGTATTTATAATGTTTACAACATGACTGCCGTTGCTGCAGCGGCGAAGCTCTATAACATCAACCAGAAGGTGACGGATAAGGTTATTTCTGAGTATGCTGTCAATAACGGAAGAATGGAAAAATTCATGCTCGGCGACTGTGATACCACTCTCAATCTTGCAAAGAATCCTGTGGGAGCAAATGTGACGCTTCGTGTGATGAATGAAATGGGCGGAGAAAAGGAACTTCTCTTTGTGCTGAATGATAATCCAGCCGACGGAGTTGATGTTTCATGGATCTGGGATATCAATTTCAGTGCTTTTGAAAATGTCACAAGAGTTGTTACTTCAGGTGCGAGAGCGTATGATATCGCTGTAAGAATCAAGACTGCCGGTTATCCGGCTGAAAAAATAATTGTCTGTCCTGATCTTGAAAAGTCAGTGGAGACTCTTGCTGAAACTTCCGGCAAGAAATTCGTCATAGCCAATTATACAGCCGTTCAGCCAACGAGAGAGGCTCTTAACAGATACATTGAAAAAAAGGGAGGTAAGGCATAGTGAAAACTCTGAAAATACTTCATATGTATTCGGAACTGCTTGATCTTTACGGCGACAACGGAAACATGGAGATAATTGAATACCGATGCAGAATGAGAGGTATCACCTGCGAAATTGATGGATATACTGTCGGTTCTGATATTCCTGATTTTTCATCATATGATCTTGTATATATAGGCGGAGGAGCAGATCTTGAGCTGAATACCATTTCCGCTGATCTTCTCCGGTGCAGGGATGGGCTGAAAAAAGCCTATGATGAAGGTGTATTCCTGTTTCTTGTGTGCGGAGGATATCAGCTCATGGGAAAATACTATCGTGACGCCGGAGGAAAGGAAATTACCGGACTCGGATTATTCAATTATTATACTTCTGCGGCTGAGAACAGAAAAAAACAGTGTATAGGAGATATCGTTGTGCGGACGGAAATTACCGGAAAGCCGGTAGATGTTGTCGGCTTTGAAAGTCACGGCGGTCAGACTATGGGGGTAAAAGCACCTTTCGGAAAGGTACTCTGCGGAAACGGAAACGTTTTTCAGGGTGGTGCTGAGGGATATTCAGAAAAAAATGTCATTGCGACATATCTTCACGGTCCATGCCTTGCGAAGGCTCCGGAGATATCCGATTATATCATTTCCTACTGCGTGAACAGGGGAGCAGAAGCTCCGGCAGAGCTTGCACCTCTTGACGACACATTTGAACATGAATGCAGGAAGGTAATGCTGAACAAGCTTCTCAATAAAAAATAAATCAATGCGAGCGTATTTCTGACAGGGAATACGCTCTTTTTGTCATTTCGGAGCTTCATTCCTCATATAATCATAATACTACGGGACAAGGAGGAAGGCATTTTGTTCAGAAGCAAGATTATCCGTGACACAATTATGCTCACAGTCATGCAGCTTTTTCTTGATACGGCTGCACTTCTGCTGAATGTATTCATAACAAAAAAGCTCGGAGCTTCGGCTATCGGGATTCTTACTCTTACGGGATCATTTCTTGGTCTTGCAGGAATTATATCCAATGGAAACGCATTTCTCTGTATAAGCAGGCTTGTTTCTGAGGAAATCGGCAGGAAGAACGGCAATCCGGAACGCATACTGCTTCATGGAATACGCCTGTGTCTTATGCTGAGCATTACGGTTTCGACGATAGTATTTTTTCTTGCGGATACGGTAAGCAGCCGTTTTTTCAGCGGTGCTGATATGGCGTCTGCGGTGAGATTCATGCCGTTTGCCCTGATTTCGGGAGCTATTTCGTCATGCTTCAAGGGATATTTCAATGCCGGACGGAAATCGTCAATAACTGCTGCCGGCGATATACTTGAATTTATAGTAAAATCTGCTGTGATTGTTCTGTTTACCATGTCAGCTGATTCTCCGTCGGAGGGGATAGTATGCAGAATAATGATAGCCGGAATCATAGCAGGAAATATCTCGTCCCTGATGTTTTTCCTTATTTCTTTTGCAGGGAATTATGGAAAATATAAGGGAAAAGGTACACGAAGTTTCCGTGAATATGCCATGTTTGCCTTTCCGATTATGGGCGGAGGGATTCTCACGGCAACGCTTAGCAGTGCGAATGACGCTCTTATTCCGATGTGTCTGCGGCAAAGCGGTAATTCTGTTGCCGAGGCTTTCAGCAGCTTCGGCATATTTGAAGCGATAGTAATACCGACTTTGTTTTTTCCATCGGTAGTATTATGTTCGATGTCGGGTATAATAGTCAGTGAAACAGCGAGAGCTGCTGCCGCAGGGAACAGGGAGCGGATCCGAAGTTTTTCCGGTCGCCTGATACGGTGTACACTGATGTTTTCCGTTTTTGCTTCTGCTGTGCTTATGCGGTTTGGCAGATCGATAGGAGAGCTTCTGGGCGGTGGTGAAACGGCTGGAAAAATGATTACAATAATTGCTCCGGTAGTGCCTTTCATATACATGGAAATTATCCTTGAGGCACTGATAAAGGGTATGGGAATGCAGGCGTTTTCATCGCTTAATTATCTTGCGGAATATGTAGTAAGAATAACGATAGTACTTATTTTTGTTCCGAGAATAGGATTTTACGGAATAGCGGCTTCTTATTATGCAAGCAATGTGATTGGAAACTGCTCGCGATTTATAAAGATTCTCCGTACCACGGGAATGAATTTCAATCCTATGCGTATGATTGCGGTTCCGGTGATCTATGCGTATATGACGATGTGTCCACCGCAGATAATGATGAATCTTGCCGGAATTGTTCCTCATACAGTTCCACAGATGTTGATTTATACGATACTCTGGGGAGTCATATATTTTGCATTCTTTCTGATTATTGAGAAAATGAGAACTGCCGACAGAAGAAAAATAATAAAAAATGTTAAAGTTGCACAATAATTTATCTTAAAACTGATTGAATGTGTAGAAAAATATTGCTAAGTATTGCATTTTGCTTAAAAAAGCATTATAATCATTAAGTACAGTGGTGTAAATTGCTGATACAGTAAAACTATTAACAAGGAGAAACTTAAAAATGAAAGATTTCGACATCAATAAAGTAAGAAATATTGCTTTTGCCGGACATAACGGCTCAGGTAAAACATCACTTGCAGAGGCTGTACTGTATAAGGCAGGCGCTTCTGATCGTCTCGGAAAGACTGCTGACGGTACTACTGTATGCGACTATGATCCTGAAGAAATCAAGAGACAAATCTCAATCGGAACCTCTCTTGCTTCTTTTAAATATAATGATTTTAAGATCAATATCCTTGATACTCCCGGACTTTTTGATTTCGCAGCAGAAATGATTGAGGGAATCCGTGCAGCTGATACAGTTATGATCACTGTTTCCGCTAAATCCGGCGTAAAGATCGGTGCAAAGAAGGCATACGATGAAGCAGTGAAACAGGGCAAATCCAAGATGTTCGTTGTAACTAAGATTGACGATAAGGACGCTAATTTCTTCAACGTTCTTACAGAGCTTAAAACTGTTTTCGGACCTACTGTATGTCCCGTAGTTGTTCCTGTTATCGGTAACGGAACAATCGTTGAATACGTTAATCTCATTGAGATGAAGGCATATAAGTACGATGGAAAAGGCAATCCTGTTGAAACAGAAATGCCCACGGCTGAAATATCAGAAAAAATGGAATACCGTATTGATGGTCTTGTGGCTGCTGTTTCTGAGGCTGTTGCTGAGACTTCTGATGAGCTTATGGAAAAATTCTTTGAGGGAACCCCCTTTACTCAGAAGGAACTCATCGATGGAATTCATGCTGGTATGAACAAGGGAATCATTACACCTGTTGTGTGTACATCTGCTGCTGATCTTTCAGGTATTGATATGCTTCTCAAAGAAATCGAACTTCTTCTTCCTTCACCTACCGAGGTTTATC
Organism: Ruminococcus sp.; assembly: GCA_017516465.1. Classification (GTDB taxonomy): domain Bacteria; phylum Bacillota; class Clostridia; order Oscillospirales; family Ruminococcaceae; genus Ruminococcus. The sequence continues at coordinate 63,608 of JAFXCR010000016.1, read as the reverse complement.
CTGCTGAGGCGTATACTCCTGCAAAGGATGTAGTTGAAATTCCTTGTGATGCTGAGGCTCCTCTTTCAGCATACGTTTTCAAGACAATTGCCGATCCGTTCGTAGGAAAGATGTCCATGATCCGTGTTATGTCTGGTAAGCTTACTTCAAACGGTGAGGTTGTGAACTCTGCTACCGGAAATACTGAAAAAATCGGAAAGCTCTTTACACTCTGCGGCAAGAAGCAGACAGAAGTAAGCTGTGCTTATGCAGGTGATATAGTAGTTGCTTCAAAGATTTCTGCAAATACAGGAAACACACTCTCTGATGTATCAAGAATCGTGGAATTCGCACCAATGGAATTCCCGAATACCTGCTATTCAATGGCTGTAAAGGCTAAGGCACAGGGCGATGAAGCTAAGATTTCCACAAGTATCCAGAGACTTACAGAGGAAGATCCTACTCTCACATATATTCAGGATGAAAATACAAAGGAGCAGATTCTCAGCGGTCTTGGTGAACAGCACCTTGAAGTTGCTGCTGCAAAGCTTACAGGAAAATTTGGCGTAACTGTAAATCTTACAGTTCCCAAGATTGCATATAAGGAAACAATCCGAAAGAAGGTGAAGGTTGAAGGAAAGCACAAGAAACAGTCCGGTGGTCATGGTCAGTATGGTCATGTATGGATTGAATTTGAGCCGTGCGTAAGCGATGAGCTTGTATTTGAGGAAAAAGTGTTCGGAGGAGCTGTTCCGAAGAATTACTTCCCGGCTGTTCAGAAGGGACTTGAGGATTCAGTAAAGAAGGGCGTGCTTGCGGGATGTCCTGTTGTCGGACTCAAAGCTATCCTCGTTGACGGATCGTATCATCCTGTTGATTCATCTGAAATGGCATTCAAGACAGCTGCGTCAATTGCGTATAAGGAAGGTCTCCGTCAGGCTGATCCTGTAATGCTTGAACCTATTGGTGAGCTTAAGGTTACAGCTCCGGACGAAAATACCGGCGATATTATGGGCGAGCTGAATAAGAGACGAGGCAGAGTTCTCGGAATGGAACCTGTATCAAATGGAATTACAATGATTCAGGCAGAAGTTCCAATGCGTGAGATGCACGATTTTGCAATGTATCTCCGTCAGGTGACAAGAGGCCTCGGAAGCTTTACATTTAATTTCGTAAGATATGAGCAGCTTCCGGCTAATCTTCTTGCAGAAGTGATTTCTGCTGTAAACTCTGAAAATTAACTGTCAGAAAATAAAATTCCTGAAAAAATAAAATAAAATAGTGCCGCTGAATTCATGTATATCGTGATTTTAGCGGCATTAAAAAATTTTTGAAAAAAATTCAAAAAAAGGGTTGACAAATGAAAAGAGTTGTGATATAATATAAAAGTCGTCAGGGAGGATAACCTGATGATGAGAAAAAAGTGGGGGTTTAGCTCAGCTGGGAGAGCATCTGCCTTACAAGCAGAGGGTCACAGGTTCGAGCCCTGTAGTCCCCACCATTTTCTGGCCCGGTAGTTCAGTTGGTTAGAACGCTAGCCTGTCACGCTAGAGGTCGTGAGTTCGAGCCTCATCCGGGTCGCCATGCGGATTTAGCTCATCTGGTAGAGCGCCACCTTGCCAAGGTGGAGGTAGCGAGTTCGAGCCTCGTAATCCGCTCCAATGACGGCGCTATAGCCAAGTGGTAAGGCGTGGGTCTGCAACACCCTGATCCCCAGTTCAAATCTGGGTGGCGCCTCCAAAGAGTCTGGTTTGTCCAGACTCTTTTTTTATTACCATAAATGTGGAAAATGTGCAAAAACCCTTGCATTTTTATAAGAATTTTGATATAATATACTTAGTTTATATCGTAATATATTCTTGAAAAGAGGGTATGAAATGAAAAAAATACTTGATTGGAATAAATACCTTGAAAAAGCTGCTGAGACGGTTTCAGAAGGTATTGTAATGCTAAAAAATGACAATAATGCTCTTCCTCTTCCTGAGAACGAAATAATCTCTGTTTTTGGACGTATTCAGCTTCACTATTATAAAAGCGGAACAGGTTCTGGCGGTATGGTGAATGTATCAAAGGTTACAAGCATCATTGACGGTCTTATTGAGTCCGGAGTAAAGCTTAATACAGAGCTTCTTGATATCTATCGCAGCTGGGATGAGAAAAATCCCTTCAATCTCGGTAAAGGCTGGGGCAACGAGTCGTGGTCGCAGGCTGAAATGCCTCTTGATGATGAAATAGTCAGAAATGCGGCACAGAAGGGAAACATCGCTGTCGTTATCATTGGCAGAACTGCCGGAGAAGAAATGGATGCTCGTCTTGAGGAAGGTTCGTTTCTACTCACTGAAACAGAGCTTGATATGCTTAAAAAGGTGCGTTCTGAATTTGAAAAGGTTATCGTTCTTCTAAATACGGGCGGACTTGTTGATATGTCCTTCGTTGACAGCTGCAATCCCGATGCTGTACTTTATGTATGGCAGGGCGGTATGACCGGAGGTACCGGTACGGCAGATGTCCTTACCGGAAAGGCAAGCCCGTCCGGAAAGCTGACTGATACTATCGCATACAGCGTTTCGGATTATCCGTCCGCTTCGTATTTCGGAGATACAAAATCCAATGTGTATCACGAGGATATATATGTAGGATACCGCTGGTTTGAGACATTTGCTCCCGAAAAAGTGCGATATCCCTTCGGATTCGGACTGTCGTACACTACCTTTGATATTACTCCTGTCCATACTTCCGGCAATGGATCGCAGATATTTATTACCTGTGCTGTTAAGAATACCGGAAAATTCAGCGGTAAGGAGGTAGTGCAGGTTTACTGTGAGGCTCCACAGGGTAAACTCGGAAAGCCGTCTCGTATACTATGCGGATATGAAAAGACAAGGCTTCTTGAACCCGATGAAATGCAGGAAGTAAAGGTTACAATAAATATCGCTGATTTTACATCCTATGATGATTCTGGTGCTTCCGGAAATCGTTCCTGCTGGGTGCTTGAAGGCGGAGAATATCATTTTTATGTCGGTTCGGATGTGAGAACTGCAAAAAAATCCGTAACAATTGAACAGCCGAGGAATATTGTAGTCAAAAGATGCGTTCAGGCATTGGCTCCGGTTAAGACTTTTGATCGTGTAAAGGCTTTGGCTTCGGAAAATGGACTTGTTCCCGTAGATGAAAAAGTACCAACCAATACCGCTGATCTGAAACAACGCAGAAGTTTCAGGATGCCCAAGGAAATAAAATATACCGGAAACAAGGGGATTACTCTTGCGGATGTTGCTTCCAGAAAAAATAATATGAATGAATTTATAGCCCAGCTTTCCGACAAAGAGCTTGCAGCAATAGTCAGGGGCGAGGGCATGGCAAGTCCCAGAGTAACAGCGGGAACAGCTTCTGCTTTCGGCGGAGTTACCGATGAGCTTGCGGCTCTTGGAATTCCGGCTGTATGCTGTTCGGACGGTCCGTCGGGAATGCGTCTTGACTGCGGAACAAAGGCTTTCAGTCTCCCTAACGGAACTCTTATCGCTTCTACCTTCAATAAGGAGCTTGTACAGGAGCTGTTCGGATTCATGGGACTTGAAATGTCAGCAAACAAGGTTGAGTGTCTGCTTGGTCCGGGAATGAATATTCATCGTCATCCACTTAACGGACGTAATTTTGAGTATTTTTCAGAAGATCCATTCCTTACAGGAACAATGGCATCCGCTGAGATTAAAGGACTTCATTCTGCCGGAGTAACAGGTACGATAAAACATTTCTGCGGCAATAATCAGGAAACAAACCGTATATATGTTGAATCTGTAATATCAGAACGTGCTCTCCGTGAGATATATCTTAAGGGCTTTGAAATCGCAGTTCGTGAAGGAAAGGCGGATTCAGTAATGACATCATATAATCCGGTAAACGGAATATGGACTGCCGGAAATCATGATCTGAACACAATGATTCTCCGTGAGGACTGGGGCTTTAAAGGAATAGTCATGACCGACTGGTGGGCATTTGTAAATAATGGTGAAAACGAACCCTTACGGACAAATCTTGCCGATATGGTCTGTGCACAGAATGATCTGTATATGGTATGTGCAGACTGTTCTTTAAACGATGACGATATCGAACAGTCGCTTGAAGATGGTAAGCTTACAAGAGGAGAACTTCAGCGAAGTGCGAAAAATATACTTTCATTTATATTGCAAACAAACGCCATGAAGCGTATTACCGGAGAGGAAACCGGAGTTGAAGTTATTGGAAAAGAAGATGAGGCTTATGATAATGACGATGATGCGGCATGGTATGACATCAATGGAAGTCTGACAATTGATCTCACCGGCATAAAGAGCAGAGCCGGTCAGAATCACAGCTTTTCCGTAAAACTGGCTGAAACCGGAATTTACAGAATTTCAGTGACGGCTTCTTCCTTATCCGGAGAGCTTGCACAGATTCCGGTAACAATTTTCCTTACAGGAACAGCGTGCGGAACTATGACATGGAATGGCACAGCCGGAGAGCCGGTGACAAATTATATAGAATCCCCGATGTTCTCACGGTATACATCGGTAAGACTCTATTTCGCACAGAACGGACTCGATCTTCACAGCGTATCGTTTGAACTTATAAAGGCGTCCAGAGATATCAACTTCAATTTTGTTCGGGAGGATGACAAATGAGCATACAGATATTCGGAACAAAAAAGTGTTTTGATACGAAAAAGGCAGAACGCTGGTTCAAGGAAAGAGGAGTGAAATGTCAGGTTATCGACATGAAGGAAAAGGGCATGAGCCGTGGCGAATTCAATAACATTGTAAGTGCAGTCGGAGGAATCGACAAGCTTATCAACGATAAGGCGAAGGATAAGGATATTCTCACGCTTATGAAATATCTTACAGACGATGACAGAACAGAAAAGCTCTTTGAAAATCAGCAGCTTATCAGGACTCCCGTTGTCCGCAGCGGAAAAAAGGCAGTAATAGGCTTTCAGCCGGATATCTGGAAGGACTGGGAATAAATTTTCTTGATTTTATAAATAATTTATGTTATAATTAATTTGGGAACTGCTATTTCCGGTTCCTGAACTGGTTAAAAATTACGGGATGATCCCCGAAAGGAGTTTTATTTATGGGTATACTTAAAGCAGCATTAACCGCAGTAACATCTACAATGGCGGATCAGTGGCTGGAATTTTATTCCTGCGAAACCATGCCTGCCGAGGCTCTCGTTATAAGAGCAAAGAAGCAGACAGGAAAACGTTCGTCAAATACTAAAGGAAGCGAAAATGTTATCTCAGACGGCAGTAAAATCATCGTTCATGAAGGTCAGGCAATGATCATGGTTGAACAGGGTATGATTACTGAAATTGCAACAGAAGCCGGTATTTATACATATAATTCATCTGAATCTCCGAGTATTTTCTCCAGCAGTTTGGGCAGAGGTATAATTGATACCTTCAAGGAAATGTGGGAAAGAATGAAATTCGGCGGTGATGCTGCAAAAGATCAGAGAATCTATTTCTTCAATATGAAGGAGATTCTGAATAATACTTTTGGCACAATGAATCCTGTTCCTTTCAGAATGAAATATGAGGATCTTGGCAGACCGTTTACTGTAAATGTTAAATGTAATGGTACATATACATTCAAAATAAGCGATCCTGTTCTTTTCTATACAAATGTATGCGGAAATGTATCAAATACTTATGACCGCAAGACTCTTGATATGCAGATCAGAAGCGAATTCCTTGATGCGCTTAACCCTGCTTTTGCTGAAATTGCAGCAAAAGGAATCAGATACGATCAGCTTGCCGGCGGAAACGCTCAGGTTAAGGAAGCTATCAAGAATTCTCTTGTTTCAAACTGGGAACACAACAGAGGAATTCTTCTCACCGGAGTATATATCAATTCTTCAACAATTCCGGATTCTGACCTTAAGAAGATTCAGGAATATGAGGATAAGGCATGGCTCAGGGATCCTTCCAATGCAGCAACACTTCTTGCTGAGGCTCAGGCAGAGGCAATGAAGACAGCAGCAGGAAATTCCGGCGGAGCAGCAATGGGCTTCTTTGGTATGAATCTTGCTTCACAGGCTGGCGGAATGAGTGCACAGAATCTCTACGCAATGGGTGCGGCACAGCAAGCAGCAGCTCAGCAGCAGGCTGCAAATAATGCCAACACATGGAAATGCCAGTGCGGAACTGAGAATACAGGTAAATTCTGTAATAACTGCGGCAGTGCAAAGCCGGCACCGGCAGGTGGCTGGAAATGTAAATGCGGAGCCGAAAATACAGGAAAATTCTGTGCTGACTGCGGAACTCCAAAGCCATCTGAGGATGGTTGGAGCTGCTCGTGCGGAGCTGTAAATAAGGGTAAGTTCTGTGCTGAATGTGGAAAACCGAAGCCGGCTGGTGCTCCATTATATCGCTGCGATAAGTGCGGCTGGGAACCGGCTGATCCGTTTAATCCACCGAAATTCTGTGCTGAATGCGGCGATCCCTTTGACGATTCTGATATGGTCAAATAAAAAATACGGACGTTTGTAATTGCGATGCCTGTATAGAATTTTTATAAGTGTTATTGAGGAAAACCCTTTTGAAAAAGGGTTGTTCCTCAAACTCCTTTCCTAAAACTTTCAGTATTAAATTTCCGCCTTATAGGGTACACCGAGAGAAATGCTTTTGTTTCTCGTTTATCTGGTGTAGGTGCCCTATAAGGCGGAAATTTTAGTATTAAAAGTCTTTGGAAGGGGGCTTGGGGGAGAACCTTTCCTCAGAAAGGTTTCCCCCGGTAAATACATATAAAGATTCTGTAAAAGCATTGTAATTAAGAAAGTCCGTATATTTTATCTGTACTTATAAACAGTTGCGGTTTCAAAGCCATCAAGGAGGGTAGTCATATGACCGAACGCCATACCGGTACCCTTAGCAACGCAATTAATAGCGTCCTTGGCAATTTTACAGTCAATGCCGAGAGTACGCTTGATAAGCTGGGGGAGTCCGCCTAACAGCGAGCCGCCGCCCGTCATAAGGAGACCGTTATCATATATATCTCCGACAAGTTCCGGAGGAGCTTCTTCAAGCACCTTTCTGATTGCCTCCATGATAGCGAATGTATCGTCTTCAATTGCCTCAAAGAGTTCAAGTTCGCTGATAAGTACCTGTGCCGGAAGTCCCTTGAGAAGGCTTCTTCCCTTGACGAGACAGGTCATTTCTTCGTTGGGATCATAGAGATTGCAGAGTTCCATTTTAACTTTTTCTGCTGTTCTTTCACCGATAAGCAGCTTGTATTTATTTTGCATATATCTGATAATCGAGCGATCAATTTTATTTCCGGCAGTCTTGATAGTATAGGAAGTAACAACACCGTTCATAGAAACGATAGCAACGTCAGTTGTGCCGCCGCCGATGTCCACTATGAGGTGACCTTTTGCCTTGGTAATGTTCACACCGGCACCGATCATAGCCGCAATAGGCTCCTGAATAAGATATATCTGACGCGATCCCGCACTTTTTGCCGCATCTACGACAGCACGGCTTTCAATATCCGTGATAAAGGATGGCACGCAGATAATTATTCTTGGTTTAAGGAGCTGATGTCCTGTGACCTTGAGTATAAATTCACGGATCATACTGTGAGCAAGATCATCATCGGAGATAACCCCTTCAGTAATAGGACGTGCAACAGCGATGTAGTCAGGATTTCTGCCTATCATCTGGTAGGCTTCCTTGCCGACAGCCAGAACACGTTCAGTTCTTGTATTGTAAGCGATAACGGATGGTTCACTAAGGACAACGCCTTTGTTTCCCATTGTCATAACGATGTTTGAGGTGCCGAGATCTATTCCAATATCAGTATTTGCCATATTTATTTACCTTTCTATTCTTCAGGAAAGCCATTGTCTGAAAAAACACTGCCGGAATTTTCAGGCGAGTCATTTATCAGCATTTTTTTAAGGCAGGTATACCGCCTTGCACTCCTGTTGTTGTCAACCATTTTCTGTATTTCTTCTTCCTGTCCGATGATTATCAGCATTTTTTTTGCTCTTGTAACGGCGGTATACAGCAGACTTCTGTATGAAAGCTTGCTGAAACCGTCCATTATGGGGATAATAACAATTTCAAACTCGCATCCCTGACTTTTGTGGACAGTAATTGCGTATGCAAGCTCTATCTGTGGGAGCTGATCGAAAGTGAAAACAGCATTTCTGCCGTCGAAATCAATCACTGCGAGCTTGTCCATACTGTTTATACTTACGATACGTCCTATGTCGCCGTTGAAGATACCGGTTCCCTGTTCGTCATCCTTACGCCAGACGATATCGTAATTATTTTTTGTCTGCATAACCTTGTCGCCCTCACGGAAAATATACATATATCCTTTGTGTTCTGATTTTTTTCGGGACGGCGGATTAAGCTTTTCCTGAAGGAGCTTGTTCAGCTCAACGGTGCCGAGAGTTCCCTTGCGTGAGGGACAGAGAATCTGTATATCGTCAACGGGGTTGATGTTGTATGCTTTAGGAAGTCTTTTTTCAGCGAGCTCAGCAAGAAGCTCAGCTGATTTAGCGTAATCGCTTCGTTTAAAGAAGAAAAAGTCGTTGTTTTTCTGTGTGAGATCAGGGTATTCACCGGAAACAATTTTGTGTGCATTGGTGATTATGCAGCTTTGCTGAGCCTGTCTGAAGATTTCCTTCAGCGCAACAACGGGAACAATGCCGCATTCTATGAGATCGCTGAGAAGATTTCCGGCACCGACAGAAGGAAGCTGATCGCTGTCGCCGACCATAATTATACGGCAGCCGAGCCTGAGAGCACGGAGCAGCTTTTCAAAGAGAACGACATCGACCATTGACATTTCATCAATAACTATAACATCACATTCAAGCGGATTGTTTTCATTGTGTGCAAATGTAAGCTTTCCGCCGACGTCATAGACAACTTCGAGGAGACGGTGGATTGTTCTTGCTTCTTTTCCGGTCAGATCGGACATTCTTTTTGCTGCACGACCTGTGGGAGCCGCAAGAAGAACCTTTCTTCCCTGTTTTTCAAAAATAGAGATTATAGCGTTAAGAGCGGTAGTTTTTCCGGTTCCGGGACCACCTGTGAGAATCATAAGTCCTCGTGATACAGCAGATGTTATAGCCTGCCGCTGGATTTTTTCATATTTTATATTGTGTTCTTCTTCTTCAATGTCTATAAGGATATCATAGTTGAAGTCTTCCGGAGAGGTGAAATCCTTAAGGATATTTATACGATCTGCGATGAATTGCTCTGCGTAGTAGTAATCGGGAAGATAGACGTATTCACGTTCGTTTTTCCAGTATTCAAAAAGCTCATGTTCTTCAAGGGCGGTGTTGTATGCGGCATAGAAGTCAGATTCGCCTATTTCAAGAGCTCTTATTGACTTAACAGACAGAACGGAAAGCGGAAGGCAGGTATGACCGATAGCGGAATTAGCCTTGAGGATATATTGTATTCCTGCGATAATACGTTTTTCTGAATTTCTGTCTATTCGGAGATCAAGAGCGATTGTGTCAGCCTTTGTAAAGTCAAGCTCAATAGAATCGCCGCAGAGAATATAAGGATTCAGCTTCATCAGCTCGATAGCGTCGGTACCGAATTTCTTGTATGTATTCATTGCATACTGAGATTTGACGTCATATTTCTGAAGGAAGGTCATTATACATCGCAGGGAGAAAAGCTTTCTTGTTTCTGCGGCAATTTCCTCGCATTTTGACGACGATATACCTTTGATTTCCGAAAGACGGTGCGGGTTATTTTCCATAATATCAAGAGTCTGAGCACCAAAGACATTAACGATTCTTTTAGCGAGTGCCGGACCGATTCCTTTGATTGCACCTGATGCAAGATATTTTTCGATATTCACGACAGTATCCGGAAGCTTGCGTTCGCAGTAGTCAGCCCTGAACTGGGTGCCGAATTTCTTGTGATTGATATATTGTCCTTCAAGGATAAGTCCTTCGCCTTCCTCGACATCACCGAGATCACCAACTGCGGTGATAAGCTCTCCGCCGGCGTCTATATCTACGACCGCATAGCTGTTGAGTTCATTTTTGTAGAGGATGTTTTCGACCGTTCCCTCTATGTGGAGTGGTTTTTCTTCCATATACATCCTCCTTTCCTGATTTTTCATCACTTTTTTATTATACTATATTTCGTTGTGAAATGCAAACATTTCAGACAATTTTTTTTCAAGGCTCTCGATATCGGAAATTGACGCAGCCGGAACGGTCTTGCAGAAATCGCTGCACAGTGTCAGCTGATCGTCCTGTGCATTTATCGGAATAAGCAGCAGACCATCTATTTCATGTGCTTTTCTTGTAAGGACATTTTCCATATATACAAGCTTCTGATGAAGCTGATCATCCTCAGGGAGAACGGGCATCACAGCAATAACGGGAACCTTTTTCATTCTGAGCCTTGAGCAGATGAAAAGGCATCCGAATTCTATACCGGCAATCACGATCATCACAGCAGCAGAAATAATAACAGCAGCATCCATAATTATCCCTCCGAATCAGATTTGTATATTATATTCCGAAACAGAGGAGAGTGTGATTTCAGAATTTCTGATTCTTTTTCCGGAGCTTTCTCAGAAGTATAAGAAAGACGATAATCTCGGTTGCAAAGGTAAGAATCCATGATATAGTGTAGGAAAGATAAAGATTCTGAAGCGTGTGATATTTAGGAATCTGGAAAATCGTGGATATCCAGAGGATTCTCATTCCGCATACACCGGCTACGGTAATTATCATAGGGAGAACGGAGTATCCGATTCCTCGGATAAGTCCGGTAGCAACCTCCATGAGACCACATATAAAGTACGGAATACAGATGTAGGTCAGTCTTATCAGACCGTAGCTTATAGCCTTGCTGTCATCGGGAATGTAGAAGGAAAGAAGTGTTCTGCCGGAAAGTCTTGCAAGGATTCCGAGTGAGAAGCCGGTAAAGAATACAGATACCAGACAGATTATCATGATTTTTCTCAGACGGTCGTATTTTCCGGCACCGTGATTCTGTCCGGCAAAGTTTACGGCTGTCTGGCTGTATGAGTTCATTGACATATAGACGAAGCCTTCGATATTTCCGGCGGCAGAGTTGCCTGAAACGGCTGTCGAGCCAAAGGAGTTTATGGATGATTGTATGATTACATTTGAAATGGAGAAAAGCGAGCTTTGTATTCCGGCAGGAAAACCGATCTGAAGTATTTTTTTGAGCTGAGGACGATAGATTTTCATTTTGTGCAGAGAAAATCTGCACGAATCGGTTCTTTTCATGAGAGCACGGATAACAAGGACAGCCGACATAATCTGTGAGACTGTCGTAGCGGTTGCAACTCCCGCTACATTGAGATCGAAAACAACTACGAAAATAAGGTTGAGAATTACATTTACGATTCCGGCGGCAGTCAGAAAAAACAGCGGACTTTTGGTATCTCCGGCTGCACGGAGGATAGCAGCTCCGAAGTTATAGACCATGCTTGCGGTTATTCCGCAGAAGTAAATTTTCATATATGTGGCGGATAGTCCGATGACATCGGAGGGGGTTCCCATGAGCCTGAGGAAGAATTCTGAGCAGGAAATGCCGATAATTGTGAGGAAGATACCGCTGATTAACGCAATAGGAATTGCAGTGTGAACGGTACGGCTTACATCTCTGTTGTGTCCTGCACCGAGAGCGTGAGCAACACTGACGCCTGCACCTACCGAGAATCCGATAAAAAGATTAGTTATTAGATTAATTATAGCTCCAGTAGCACCTACTGCCGCAACTGAAAGTCCGCCGCAGCACCGACCGACAACTATAAGATCGGCGGCATTGAAAAGGAGCTGAAGGATACCGGTTATAATAATCGGAAAGGTATAAAGTATGATTTTTTTCAGCAGAGGACCTTCGGTCATATATGCAGTATTATTTTGCATAAAATCATCTCCATTACGCTGAAAAAGCTCCCGTAAAGGGGAGCTTTACAGCTTATTAATTTGTATTGTGCTTGATTCTTTCTATTTCCTGATCTTTATTCCACAGAAAGCTTATGTGAGCCTCGGTGCCGAGTTGTATTCTGTGAAGATTCTCAATATGCTTATACAGTATCACAAGTGAAACAGAAGCAAGGATCATTGTACCGGCAGGATCTCCGGTAAGGAATGCGTAGATTGAGGTAAAGATTATCGATCCGGAGATAGGAACCACGCAGATATAGTCGATACCGAAGCCGAGGAAAATTTCGATAGCAAGGAGAAGCAAGAATATTTCGGGATTATATGAAAGTATCATTCCACCGAGACAGGCAAGACCTTTTCCCCCGTGAAATTTCATGAGTAAAGGGAATATGTGTCCTATAATACAGGCAGAACCTCCGAGAACATGAGCGTATCGCAGGCGAGGGAAAAGGCTGGCTGCAACAACGGAAGCGACAGCGGCTTTGGTGATATCAACGATTGCAGTAATAAGACCGGCTTTTTTCCCGATAGTGATAATAACATTTGAAGCACCAGCGTTACCTGAACCACGTTCACGGATATCGAAGCCACGGAGTTTTGAAATGATATAAGCGGCGTTGATGTTTCCGAAAAGATAACCTATCAGTGTGCATAGTGTAAACTGCATATTCATTACCTCCTCAATAAAAACAATACAAAAAACGGATGAAGAAAAACTTCATCCGTGACTTTACAGATCATGGAAGACCTGCTTGGCGCGGATTGAGAGATTTGAACTCTCGCGCCGGTTTCCCGACCTACTCCCTTAGCAGGGGAGCCCCTTCACCACTTGGGTAAATCCGCAAACTGACGAGCGAGAGAAAAAACTCACTCAGAAATTAAAATGGCGGAGAGGGTGGGATTCGAACCCACGTGACCGTTAAGTCAAACGGTTTTCAAGACCGCCTCGTTATGACCGCTTCGATACCTCTCCAGCTTTGTGCCGTTTGATTCAGCTTTTATATTATATCACGGACAGAGAATAAAGTCAAGAGTTTTGTGTGTCGAAAAATACTGTTAAATATCAGCATTTTTTGTGTATAATAACAGATGAGTGAGTTTTGTTATCTTAAAAAGTCTATCTGAAATGGAAAAAATCAGAAAATTTCAAGTTTTTTTATTAAATGTACTTTACATAAAGTGATTTTTAGTGTAAAATAGATGTAGACTATTTTTGTGAGGTGCTTTTATGGAACCAGTTTATAAAAGAATTTTATTAAAAGTCAGCGGAGAAGCTCTCGCCGGAGACAACAAGACAGGTCTCAACTACGATACAATCACTACAATCTGTCAAAGTATTAAAAAGTGTGTGGACGCAGGAGTTCAGGTGGCTATTGTAGTCGGCGGTGGAAATTTCTGGAGAGGTCGTTCCAGCGGTGCAATGGACAGAACCCGTGCCGATCATATCGGTATGCTGGCTACTGCAATGAACGCTCTTGCACTTGCCGATGTTCTCGAATCACTTGGCTGCGTTACCCGTGTACAGACGGCTATAATCATGCAGCAGGTTGCAGAGCCTTACATCCGCAACAGAGCAGTCCGTCACCTTGAAAAAGGCAGAGTTGTTATCTTCGGATGCGGAACAGGAAATCCGTTCTTCTCCACAGATACAGCCGCTTCTCTCCGTGCAGTTGAGATTCAGGCTGATATTTTCCTCAAGGCTACTCTCGTTGACGGCGTTTATGATAAGGATCCTCATAAGTATGAAGATGCAAAAAAATACGACAAGCTGACATTCAGTCAGGTTCTCAACGACGGACTTCAGGTTATGGATTCCACAGCCGCAACACTCTGTCGTGACAATGGAATGAAGATGCTCGTATTCGATCTCAGCCGCCCTGATAATATATATGATGCAGTTATGGGCGAAAATGTCGGAACAGTTGTTTCCGAAGAATAATTATTTTTGAAAGGAAGTTTTTACAATGAAAGATACTCTTAACGCAGCAAAGGAAAAAATGAACAAGAGCCTCAATGCGCTCAACAATGAATTCGCAGCTATCCGTGCAGGAAGAGCAAATCCAGCTGTTCTTGACAAGGTTATGGTTGATTACTATGGTGCTCCCACTCCTGTAAATCAGATGGCAGCTATCTCCGTTTCAGAGGCAAGAATCCTCGTTATCCAGCCGTGGGACAAGTCCTCACTTAAGCTTATTGAAAAGGCTATTCAGGCTTCTGATGTCGGAATCAACCCTACAAACGACGGAACTGCTATCCGTCTTGTTTTCCCTCAGCTTACAGAGGACAGACGTAAGGAACTCTGCAAGACTGTAAAGAAGTACGGCGAGGAATGCAAGGTTACTGTTCGTTCAATTCGCCGCGATACAATGGAAAAGTTCAAGACAATGAAGAAGAATTCTGAGATCACAGAGGATGATATGAAGAGCTGTGAAAAGAAGGTTCAGGATCTTACTGATAAATTCTGCGAAGATATTGATAAATCAGTAGCAGCAAAAGAAAAAGAAATCATGACAGTTTAATGGTGAAATATGGCGATATTCGGTAAAAAGGAAAAAGCGGTGCTTAATCTGCCGGAAACGCTTCCGCAGCACGTTGGATTCATTATGGACGGCAATGGCAGATGGGCAAAAAAACGTGGACTTCCCCGTCCGTTCGGTCATAAGGAGGGTGCAAAGAACTTCAAGAAGATAGTCCGCTACTGCAAGGATATCGGCTTGAAAAACATTTCATTCTATGCGTTTTCAACGGAAAACTGGCAGCGTCCTGACGATGAAGTCAGCACAATCATGGAGCTTTTCCGTGAATATATCGTTGATGTCCGCAACTTCCTCAGTGAAAATACAAGAATGATATTTCTCGGAGACAAGAGTGCGTTTGACGAGGATCTCCAGCAGAAGATGATAAAGCTGGAGGAGGATACTGCTCACTATGAGGAAATGACGCTGATGATGGCTGTCAACTACGGCGGAAGAGACGAGCTTGCACACGCTGCAAGAATTCTTGCTCAGAAAGCTGTAAACGGCGAAATAAAGCCGGAGGATATAACAGAACAGTCAATTTCTGATGAGCTTTATACAAAAGGAATTCCTGATGTAGACCTCGTTATACGTCCCAGCGGTGAAATGCGTCTTTCCAATTATCTTATCTGGCAGTGTGCCTATGCTGAGTATTATTTTACAGATATTCTCTGGCCTGATTTTACTCCGGCAGAGCTTGACAAGGCACTTATTGAGTTCGGCAGACGTAATCGCCGTTTTGGAGGTGTCTGAGATATGCTTACAAGAATTATTTCAGGTGCAGTTGGAGTAGTAATACTTGCGGCAGTACTGTTCTTTCACGATACAATAGTGCTGCCAATAGCCGTAGCGGTAATGATTGCGATTATGCTTTATGAGCTTCTCAGGGCAGTTAAAATGGAAAAGTGCATCCCCGTACTTTGTGCCGCAGAATTGTGTGCAGTTTTTGTACCATTTTTATCGACAGTCGGAAGTTGTTCAACTTTCCGCATCTTTGATATTGATGTATTTACCGGCAAAGATGTACCTTTCTGCTGTTTTGTGCTTACATTGATTGCAGGATTTGTAATTTTCCTTACATGGCTCCGCAATCATAAAACAATACGCTATGAGCAGATTTTCTTTGTGCTTGCAGTGATGATGCTCGTACCGCAGGCAATGACATCCATTGTACGCATTGACAGAGGAAACGGCTCTGACGGACTGTTTCTCCTCATTATGGGACTCTGCGGTGCATGGATCGCAGATACAGGAGCATACTTCACAGGCGTTGCAATCGGAAAGCATAAGCTTTGTCCTGAAATCAGTCCTAAAAAAACAATTGAAGGCTTTATCGGCGGAATTACAACAACCGGAATCGTTTATGTTGTTGCATTTTCAATCTATTCCGGACAGTTTGAGATTGGCAAAGTGTTACTTACATTTATTCTTGGAGCAGTATGTGCCGTTATAGGTACAATCGGCGATCTTTCTGCATCTATGGTAAAGAGACAGATTGGTTTCAAGGATTACGGAAAGATTATGCCCGGTCACGGTGGTCTTATGGATCGTTTTGACAGCGTACTCTTCGTTCTGCCGACATTCTATGCATTTACGACAATAGTCAATATTTAATAATTTTCAGAAAGGAGACTAACGTAATAATTGCGTATAGTCCCTTTCGCATTTTATCACAATATATTTCATAATATTTACGGAGGCATTTATGAATAAAAAAGCTTCTATTCTCGGCTCAACAGGCTCTATCGGAACGCAGTCACTTGAGGTCTGTGAGAAGCATGGGATACAGATAACAGCGCTTGCAGCTCACAGCAGCACAGAGCTTCTTGAACAGCAGGCAAGAAAATATCATCCGGAGTATGTAGGAATCTACAACGAAAATAAATACACAGAACTCAAAGAACGTCTTGCCGATACAGACATAAAAGTTCTCTGCGGTATGGAAGGATTATGTGAAATTGCAGCATTGCCCCAGAGTGATATCGTACTCAATTCCGTTGTGGGAATGGTCGGACTTCTGCCGACTCTTACAGCAATCAGTGCCGGAAAGGATATAGCTCTTGCCAACAAGGAAACTCTTGTTGCCGGCGGAGAACTTGTAACTGCTCTTGCAAAGGAAAAAGGAGTAAAGATATATCCGGTTGACAGTGAACATTCAGCTATATTTCAGTGCTTGCAGGGAAATAAAAGATCTCAGCTGAGTAAGGTGATTCTTACGGCGTCCGGCGGTCCATTTTTCGGAAGATCGTATGATGAACTGAGAAGCGTTACAAAGGCAGACGCACTTAAGCATCCTAACTGGGACATGGGAAATAAAATCACCATAGACTCGGCGACGCTTATGAACAAGGGGCTTGAATTTATCGAAGCAAAGTGGCTTTTTGATCTTGATCCCGATCAGATTGAAATTGTTGTACACCGTCAGAGCGTTGTACATTCAGCCGTTGAGTACGATGATTATTCCGTTATCGCACAGCTCGGTGTTCCGGATATGAAGATACCGATACAGTATGCACTTCTCTATCCTGAACGTATGCCGTGTCCTACGGGACGTCTTTCACTGACTGAATACGGCAGTCTGACCTTTGAAAAGCCGGATTATGGAACATTCAGGTGTCTGTCTGCTGCAATAGAGGCGATAAAACGAGGAGGAGCTTATCCCTGTCTGGTGAATTCTGCAAACGAGGAGGCAGTAAGGGCGTTTCTTAATGATGAGATAAGCTTTATCAGTATAGGAGAAATTGTTTCTTCTGTCCTTGATGAATTTAACCCCTCTGAAATCAGAAGCTATGATGACGTTATGAAGGCTGATTCAGCGGCGAGAGCCTATGTCAGGAAAAAAATCGGAGTATGTGCTCAATGAAAGGATAAAAATACATGGGTATTATCATTGCAATCGTAATTTTCGGAATTATTGTTACTGTTCATGAGTTCGGACATTTTATATGTGCAAAGCTCAGTGGTGTTAAGGTTCTGGAATTTTCAGTGGGAATGGGACCAAAGCTCATTCAGAAGAGATGCGGAGAGACAATGTATTCTCTCAGAATTCTTCCGGTAGGCGGATATTGTGCTATGGAGGGAGAGGATTCTCAGAATGAAGATCCTCGTGCCTTCCGTAATGCAAAGCTCTGGAAGAGAATGGTTATTCTCGTGGCAGGAGCCTTCATGAATTTTGTGCTTGGATTCTGTGTTCTGATTCCTATGGTAAGCATGATGGATGAAGTTCCTACAACGAAGGTGTCAGGCTTTACCGGTATGAGAAATGACGATACTGTATCTGCCGCCTTCAGATGTCGGACTCTTGCGTGGCAGTTTGGAAAAAGGTTGTCTGTTCCGGATATGAGTGAGGAGATATCTCCAGTGGAAGTCGGATACGGCGGCAGACTCAACGAAGATGGAACAATAATATATTACGCAAGCAGCCGTGAAAAGCTGAAAAAAGGCGATAGGATCATCAGCATTGACGGTACCCGTGTTTTCAGTACACTTGACCTCAGCTTCATCTTTGAAACGGACACTGCAAAGGACGGCAAAAGAGATGTTGTAGTAGAGCGTGACGGAAAGAAAATAAATCTTGAGGGCGTTGAATTCTATAACAGCATTGACGGTACTGAATGGGATTTCGGTCTTGTGTACAATAAAAAGACTCCGCTGACAGTTGTAAAGGGATCAAGCGATATATTCATGTCCATGAGCCATATTGTTGGTCTTTCACTCAAACAGCTTGTAACCGGAAAGGTTGAAAAGGAAGCTGTTTCGGGACCGGTAGGTGTAGTTTCAGAGATTAACGAGGTTGCAACTCAGGACGCTGAAAGTAAAAGTGATGTTATATTCAATCTGCTCTATATAACAGCACTTATTACAATAAATGTGGGAATTTTCAATCTTCTTCCGGTTCCCGGACTCGACGGCGGCAGGCTGCTGTTCTGCTTTATAGAGCTTATCAGAAGAAAGCCTATCAAGCCTGAGCATGAGGGATATGTTCATCTTGCCGGAATGCTTCTGCTTTTTGGTATCATGATTTTTGCAACGTACAACGATATTTTAAAGCTTATCATGGGAGGTTAAAATATGAGAAACGTAAAACCGGTCAGAGTAGGGGAATGCGTCCTCGATGGACGTCATATATATATTCAGTCAATGCTCAATATGCGTTCAGATGATATTGTAGGAAGCGTAAGGCAGGCAGTGGAACTTGAAAAAGCTGGATGCGAGATCGTCCGTGCTGCTATTCCGGACATGGAAGCAGTCAGACTGATTCCCGCAATAAAGGAGAAAATAAGTATACCGCTTGTTGCAGATATCCATTTTGATTACCGTCTTGCTCTTGAAGCTGCCGCTGCCGGAATCGACAAAATCAGGATAAATCCCGGAAACATCGGCGGAATGGACAGAGTGAAGCAGGTTGTCGAAGCCTGCAGATCAAGGAATATTCCCATAAGAATAGGCGTGAATTCCGGATCGCTTGAAAAGGAAATCCTTGCAAAATACGGATCTCCCACTCCTGAGGCTCTTGTTGAAAGTGCTCTCGGACACGCTGCAATGCTGGAGCATTTTGATTTTACAGATATTGTAATTTCCATAAAGTCATCAGATGTCGGCAGAATGATACAGTCATACAGACTGGCGGCAGAAAAATGCTCATATCCGCTTCATCTTGGCGTAACCGAGGCTGGTACGGAAAGGATGGGACTCATAAAATCGTCAGTCGGAATAGGCTCGCTTCTTTGCGACGGAATAGGCGAAACTATTCGTGTTTCGCTTACAGATGATCCTGTCAAGGAAATTGCCGCTGCAAAGGATATACTTAAAGCGATAGGCAGGAGAGATGGTGTGAGAATCGTATCATGCCCGACCTGCGGCAGAACAAGAATTGATCTTGTAAAGGCGGCAAAGTCTGTCGAGGAAGCCGTAAAAGATATGGACAAGAATATCACCGTAGCCGTTATGGGATGTGTGGTGAATGGTCCCGGCGAAGCGAGAGAAGCTGATATCGGAATTGCCGGCGGAGACGGATGTGCTGTAATCTTCAAAAAGGACGGTACACAGCGAAAAATCAAGGAGGAGGACATTGTCTCCGAAATTCTTGCGGAGATTGACAAGCTTTGATATATGAACATTAATCTGGCTGAATTTCTGAAGGACTGCGGTGCTGAGATACCTGAAAGCATACGCAGCGGAGAGATTTTTAAGATAACATATTCTGACAGGCTGGACAGCATTACATTTTTTGCTTATTATGATAAAATCGTTCCGTCTGAGGATATTTTTGCGTTTGAAAAAGCGGCTGAAGAAGCGATAAAAATAGAAAAAATACGTTTGCAGTGCCGTTATCCTGAGTCATCCTTCGGAATGAACTGCTATGAAGAACTTATAAAGCTTCTTAAACGGGATATTTCCGTTGTAAATGGTTTCCTTGATAACAGCGAAGTCACTTTGAAGGATGGACATCTTGATATAAAGCTTGCCCATGGAGGCATGGAGATTCTTACAAAATTTGATTTCTGCGGCAGCTTTTCAAGAATGATATACAATCTTTTTGGAGTAAGGGTTACCGTTTCGCTTATCGGAGAAAATTCCATATCTGCCGATGAATACAACGAACTTATGGAAAAATACGAAGCTGAACTTCCTGATTACAGCAGCCAGCTTGTTCCACCGAAAACGGAAGAAGAAAAGCGTGAGGAGGAAATTAAAGCTGCGCTTCCTACCGTATCAGTTGATCTTGCTTCGCTGAATACTGAATTTGATACAGAATCTGCGGAGATACTCAAAGGCAAGGCGATCCGTGAGAAGCCTGTTTCAATAAGCGAAGCGGTAAAGGTTCTTGGTGAGCGTGCTGTTGTTGTTGGAGACATTTTTGATTCCGAAACAAAGGAGCTCCGCAATGAAAAGACTGTCGTCACCTTTGACATCACCGATTACAGCGGCTCCCTCAAGGTGAAGATATTCGGTTCGAGCAAGGATATTGAGGAAATGAAGATTTCCGGACTCAAAAAGGGGATGACTTTGCTTGTAAGCGGAAAGGTGGATTACGACAGCTTTGCAAGAGATATCGTATTGAATCCAAACTCTATCATCAAAGTAAAACGTATCCCGAAAATGGATACATATCCCGAAAAGCGTGTTGAGCTTCACTGCCATACAAATATGTCTGCAATGGATGCTGTAACTGATCCTGTCACACTTATAAACAGGGCAGCCCAGTGGGGACATACGGCAATGGCGATTACCGATCACGGGTGCGTACAGGCATTTCCTGATTGTATGTATAATATGCCGAAGGATTTTAAGGTTATCTATGGCATGGAGGCCTACGTTGTAAATGATATTGAACGTGATTTGGTTATGTACGGTGAGGACAGCCGTTCCTTTGACGATGAAATAATCATTTTCGATGTTGAGACTACGGGACTTAATTTCCGTACCGACAGACTTACCGAAATAGGTGCTGTAAAGCTTAAGAATCTTCAGGTTGTTGACAGCTTCAATACGAAGGTCAATCCGGAAAAGCATATTCCGGAAAAGATAACGGAGCTTACAGGAATAAGCGACGAGGATGTTGCAAATGCTCCCCGTGAAGCCGAAGCACTGCGGAAATTCATGGAATTTTGTGGTGACAGACCTGTACTTGTAGCACATAATGCACGTTTTGATACCAATATGATTAATCAGGTCTGCAAGAGACAGAATATAGTTTTTGATTATTCGTGGATTGATACTCTTGTAATGTGCCAGTCGATGCTTCCGGAAATGGGACGTCACAGGCTTAATCTCGTTGCGAAGCAGCTTAAGCTTGGAAAATTTGATCATCATCGTGCTTCTGACGACGCACTGATGCTTGCAAAGATATACATTGAGCTTGCCGGCAGACTAAAGAACGACCGTGGCTTTAAGTCGCTGGACGAGCTTAACAGGCTTGCGTATGAAATAGAAACAAAGAAGCTCCAGAGCTACCACCATATAATTCTTGCACGGAATCAGGCAGGACTCAAGAATCTTTACAGACTTGTTTCAGTCAGCAACCTTGAGTATTTCTATAAGAAGCCGCTGATACCGAAATCAGTTCTTGAACAGCACCGTGAGGGACTGATATTCGGAAGTGCCTGCGAAGCCGGAGAACTGTTTCAGGCAATTCTTGATATCCGTGATGAGGAATATATTGAGAAAATAGCTGGATTCTATGATTATCTTGAAATACAGCCGATAGGCAATAACGAATTCATGGTCCGTGACGGAAAGGCTGAAAACGATGAGGAGCTGATGCGGTACAACCGTGAGATCGTAGAGCTGGGCGAAAAACTGAATATTCCTGTCTGTGCTACCTGTGATGTTCACTTCATTGACCAGAAGGACGCAGTATTCCGTAAGATAATCCTCACAAGCATGGGTTTCAAGGACGCTGAAAATCAGGCTCCGCTTTATTTCAGAACTACTGATGAAATGCTCGCAGAATTTGAATATCTCGGAGCCGAAAAGGCAAAAGAGGTAGTAATTACAAATACCAATCTGATTGCCGATATGATTGAGGATGTGCGTCCGATTCCGAAGGGAACATTCACTCCTGAAATCGAAGGTGCAGAAGAGGAGCTTAAGCAGATAACGACTGATAAGGCACACGAAATATATGGAAATCCTTTGCCTGAGCTTGTTGAAAAGCGTCTTGACAGGGAGCTATCTTCAATTATAAAGCATGGATTTTCAGTTCTCTATATCATTGCTCAGAAGCTTGTATGGAACTCGGTTGAAAACGGTTATCTTGTAGGCTCACGAGGCTCGGTAGGATCATCGTTTGTTGCTTCAATGGCGGGAATATCTGAGGTTAATCCACTTCCGCCGCATTACGTCTGTCCTCAGTGCAAGCACAGCGAGTTCATGACGGACGGAAAATATGGCTCCGGCTTTGACCTTCCGCAGAAGAATTGTCCCGAATGCGGAGCAGATATGTCCCGTGACGGACATGATATACCATTCGAGACATTCCTCGGCTTTGATGGCGATAAGGCTCCGGATATTGACCTTAATTTCTCGGATGAATATCAGTTCTGGGCGCATCGTTATACAGAACAGCTTTTCGGAAAATCAAACGTATTCAAGGCAGGAACCATTTCAGTTCTTGCTGATAAGACTGCTTATGGATATGTAAAGAAATACTGCGAGGAAAACGGAATAGTACTCAATAATGCGGAGATGAACCGTCTTGCGATAGGCTGTACAGGAATCAAGAAAACTACCGGTCAGCATCCGGGAGGAATGGTCGTTGTTCCGTCAGATTACGATGTTTATGATTTTACTCCCGTGCAGCACCCTGCTGATTCTGCCGATTCCGATATAATAACGACTCATTTTACATTCAATTCACTTCATGATACAATCCTTAAGCTTGACGAACTCGGACACGTTGTTCCGACGCTTTACAAGCACCTTGAGGATCTTACCGGAATAAAGATAAAGGATGTTCCGGCTACTGATCCGCAGGTAATAAGGATGTGTACCAACTGCGATGCACTTGGCGTTACAGCAGAGGAGATATTCTGTGAAACGGGAAGCCTCGGAATCCCCGAAATGGGAACAGGCTTTACAATTCAGATGCTTCTTGACGCAAAGCCCACTAAGTTCAGTGATTTCTTGCAGATATCGGGACTTTCTCACGGAACAGATGTATGGCTGGGCAATGCAAAGGATCTCATCAATCAGGGAATCTGTACTATTTCTGACGTAATCGGAACCCGTGACAGTATTATGACTTACCTGATCTATAAGGGTGTAGAATCGAAAATGGCATTCCAGATTATGGAGTGGACAAGAAAGGGCAAGGCACCAAAGCAGTTTACACCGGAGATAATTGAAATGCTCAGAAGCCATGATGTTCCGGAGTGGTATATTGAAAGCTGTCTGAAAATCAAGTATATGTTCCCGAAAGCACATGCAGCGGCTTACGTTATTGCAGCTATAAAGCTGGGATGGTTCAAGCTGTACAAGCCGTTGGAATACTATGCCACATATTTTTCAGTGCGAGGTGACGATTTCGATGCTGAGCTTGCGGTAGCAGGAAAAGCTGCTGTTTCCGCCCGCATTGAGGAACTTAAGGCACTCGGCAACGACCGTACAAAAAAGGAATCAGATCTTTGCGATATGCTGCTTATCATCAATGAAATGCTGGCAAGAGGTTATGAATTCCTGCCGGTAGATGTCTTTAAGTCCCATGCAGTTGATTATCTTGTTGAGGATGGAAAGCTGAGGATTCCGTTTTCTGCGATGAGTGGAATAGGAGAAACGGCTGCAAAAAGTCTTTATAAGGCTGTTCAGGACGGCGGCTTCATATCAATAGAGGAGCTTCAGGAAATGAGCGGTGTGTCAAAAACAACAATAGATATGCTGAAAAGTACAGGAGCATTTGGCGAACTGCCGGAATCTGCACAGCTGTCACTGTTTTAACTTGACTTTTTCTTGGTAGTATGTTATCATATTATCATGTTAGCACGATAAAGTGTACGGACATTGCAATTCGTTCGTTATCAAAGGAGGAATATTATGCGTAATTATGATCTGATCACTCCCGAAGGCACAAAGGATCTGCTTTTTGGCGAATGTATAATCAGAAGAAATATAGAAAAAACTCTGCTTGGAATTTTCAAAAGCAGAGGATACAGTGAAATGATAACACCGGGACTTGAATTTTTTGATGTGTTCAATCTCAATTCCCCGTATTTTCCGCAGGAAAATCTTTACAAGCTCACTGACAGCAAGGGGCGTCTGCTTGTAATGCGTCCAGATTCCACAATGCCTATTGCAAGAGTTGTGGCAACACGTCTGCGTGATGCTATGCTTCCTCTTAAGCTTTGCTATAATCAGACGGTATACCGTACTGAACCGGCTCTGAAGGGAAGAAGCGATGAAATAGTTCAGACAGGAATAGAGCTTATAGGCTCTGAGCTTAAAATAGCTGATCTTGAAGTAATCTCAACAGCAATTGAAGCACTCCGTTCCTTTGATATGGAATTCTCAATAGAGATAGGTCATATCGGAATTTTCAAGGAACTTGTCGGCAAGCTTAATGTTTCAGATCATATCAAAGAGAAAATCCGCCGTAATATCGAGACAAAGAACTTCCCTGCCCTTAATGATCTTCTTGATTCACTTGGAAACAGTCCTGTTATCATCGCATTAAAGAAGCTTCCGGCTCTCTTTGGCGGCGAAGAAGTTTTTGAAAAGGCTGAGGAGCTTATGCCTGATGAAAAAATCAAGCATATTCTCGATGAACTTTGTGAAGTATATCGTGATTCATGTGAGATCTGCGGAAATGCCGGCAGCATCACAGTTGATCTTGGACTTGTAAACAAGACAGACTACTACACCGGACTTATCATAAAGGGCTATTTACAGGGACACGGTGAGGAAGTAATCTCCGGTGGAAGATATGACAGACTGATATCTGAGTTCGGATATGATGTTCCTGCTGTGGGATTTGCGATGAATGTAAATAGTGTTGCAAAGGTAATTGAAAAGAATGGAATCCTTCCTTCGACGCCTGTCCCGGATGTGCTTGTATATGCTCCTGAAGGGTGTGAGGTTGAGGCATTCAGAACAGCTCAGGAATTCAGAGATCAGGGAATGATCGTAGAAAATGCACTTTTTGAAGATCTTGAATCTGCAAGAGCATATGCAATAGATAAGAAGATAGCCAGATTTGTAGTGGTGGAAGAAACGTTAAGCGGGGAGGAAATGGAATGAGCAAACCTATAAGAATAGCCCTTACAAAGGGAAGACTTGAAAAAGATACTGTCGGACTTCTTGAAAAGCTTGGCTTTGACTGTACTGCTGTAAGAGAAAAGGGCAGAAAGCTTATTCTTCCTGTTCCTGATGGAAATCTTGAAGTAGTACTTGCAAAGGCAAATGACGTTATTACTTACGTTGAACATGGCGTATGTGATATCGGTGTTGTCGGCAAGGATACGATAATGGAAATGGATGGAAAGTTCTATGAGCTTGTAGATCTTGGCTTTGGCAGATGTAAATTTGCACTTGCGACAAAGAAGGATTATGATTTTTACAGCGGATACGGAATAAAGACTATTGCAACCAAGTATCCCAATGTGTCACGCCGCTTCTTTGAGAAGAAGGGAATGGATACAGAGATAATCAAGATTGAAGGCTCCGTAGAGCTTGCACCACTTCTTGAGCTTGCTGATGGTATTGTTGATATCGTTGAAACAGGTACAACACTCAAGGAGAATGGTCTTGAAGTAATCGAAGATGTTGCACCTATCTCTGCAAGACTTATCGCAAATACAGTAAGTCTTAAAATGAGACAGGCTGAGATAGAAAATCTTATTAAACTGATAGAGGAGAACCTGTAATGAAGAAAATATACGCAGACGGTATTGCAGAAGCTGAATTTCTTGCTGATCTTAAAAAGAGAAGCGGTGAAACAAATAAAAAGGTTGAGGAAGTAGTAAGAGAAATAATCGAAAATGTCAAAGAAAACGGCGATGACGCTGTAAAGAATTACACTCTTAAATTTGACGGAAACCTTCCTCAGTACTATGAAGTTCCAAGAGATGTTATAAATGACGCACTTACAGAAGCAGACGAAGATTTTGTCAATGCACTTCTGAATGCACAGGCAAATATTGCAGATTTCCACCAGAAGCAGGTAGAGCAGAGCTTTATAGCTCCAAAGGAAAACGGAGTTATTCTCGGACAGAGAATAAGAGGTCTTGAACGAGTAGGACTGTACGTTCCTGGCGGTACAGCTGCATATCCTTCAAGCGTACTTATGAATGCAATTCCTGCAAAAATTGCTGGTGTAAAGGAAATCGTAATGGTAACTCCGCCTCTTAAGGATGGCACACCTAACAAGGACATTCTCGTTGCAGCTGCGATCTGCGGTGTTGACAGAGTATTCCTTTCAGGCGGTGCACAGGCAATTGCAGCTCTTGCATACGGTACAGAGGAAATTCCAAAGTGCGACAAAATAGTAGGTCCCGGAAATATATACGTTGCAACAGCAAAGAAGCTTCTTTACGGTGTGGTTGATATCGACATGATTGCAGGACCGAGTGAAATTCTTGTTATTGCAGACGAAACTGCTGAACCAAAGTTTGCTGCTGCTGATCTTATGTCTCAGGCTGAGCATGATGTTCTTGCATCCTCAATTATGGTGACTACCAGCGAGGAAATTGCAGACAGAACAATCGAAGAAATAAACCGTCAGAAGGAATATCTTTCCAGAAAGAGCATTATAGATAAATCGCTTGAGGATTACGGTGCAATGATAATCGTTGAGACTCGTGAACAGGCAGTTGCACTTGCAAATGAAATTGCTCCTGAGCACCTTGAAGTTCTCATGAAGGATCCTATGGAGCTTATCGGAGCACTTGACAACGCTGGTTCAGTATTTCTTGGACACTGGTCATCAGAGCCTCTTGGCGACTACTATGCCGGCCCGAATCACGTTCTTCCCACAAGCGGAACAGCAAGATTCTTCTCTCCGCTCGGAGTAGCAAGCTTTACAAAGCGTTCAAGCTATATTTACTATACACAGGAAGCTCTCAGAGAGGCAAAAGATGATATCGTTCTTATTGCTGAAAGAGAAGGACTAACTGCACACGCAAACGCAATAAAAGTACGATTTGAGTAATATTAATTTTCACCGCACAGAGCTGAACTGCACTGTGCGGTATTCCCGTAATCTGAAGAAAAGGAAAGAATATCAATGGGATATGAACTTAACAGAAAGCTGAAGGATCTTGTACCTTACGAGCCGATCACCGGAGATTATAAAATCAGACTTGACGCTAACGAAAGCTGTTTTGATTTCAGTGAAGAACTCAAGGAAAAGATCTGCCGCAGTATTTCGCAGATAAATTTCAATCGTTATCCTGATTGTATCGCAAAGAAGCCTGTCAAGGCGTTTTCAGAGCTTTACAATGTTCCGGAGGAACTCATCACTGCCGGAAATGGTTCCGATGAGCTTATAAGTGTAATTACAAGCTGTTTCTTTGAAAGCGGAGATACTATTGTCAATGTATCGCATGACTTTTCCATGTATGGATTCTATGCCCAGCTTTATGAAGTAAACGTCTGCACTTATCAGAAGGAAGAGGAGCTTACCATAGATCCCGACAAGCTTATTGAATTCTGCAAGGAAAGCAATGCAAAGGGACTTATTTTCTCGAATCCATGTAATCCGACATCATTGGGACTTGTAAAGGATGATGTAAGAAGGATTATAAGCTCACTTGAAGACTGTCTTGTAATCCTTGATGAAGCATATATGGATTTCTGGGATCAGTCACTTCTTGACGAGGTAAGCAGGTACGATAATCTTATTATACTCAAGACCTGCTCAAAAGCTATCGGAATGGCAGCAGTAAGATTCGGATTTGCTGTATCGAACAGAACAATAACAAATGCGATAAGAGCTGCTAAATCGCCGTACAATAACGATTCTGTGGCTCAGACAATAGTTGCAGATATACTTTCTGAAAAGGAGTATCTGAAAAAGTGTTGTGATACAATAATCGGAAACACAAAGAAGCTTTATGAGGATATAATTTTAATCAATGAAGAATGTTCATGCTTTGAAAAAGTGTATAAACCCCGCACCAACTTTGTATTTATAAAAACAGAGAAATTTCAGGAGATATACGAGTACCTGCTTGAAAACTCCATAGCAGTACGGAAATTCAACGGCTATCTCAGAATAACAGCCGGCAGTGAATCTGAAAATACAAAGCTGATAAAAACACTGAGGAGGTATTTCAGTATATGAGTAAAGAAAATATTGTACGTTTTGGTTCTGTTAAGCGTAAAACAATGGAAACTGATATTGAAATATCTGTTACTCTCGATGGAAAAGGAAATTCCGATATTCATACAGGAATAGGCTTTTTCGACCATATGCTGACCGCACTTTCCAAACACAGCGGTATCAGCATGAACATTAATGTTGTGGGAGATCTTGATGTAGACTGTCACCATACTATTGAGGATACAGGCATTGCACTCGGACAGGCACTCGGAAAAGCTCTTGGTGCGAAATCAGGTATTGTCCGCTATGGAACTGCATATATCCCTATGGATGAATCTCTTGCAATGGCAAGTCTTGATCTTTCAAACAGACCGTTCCTCGTATTCAACTGCCCGTTTACAAATCAGAGCTGCGGTAATTATGATCTCTGCATGACAGAGGAGTTCTTCCGTGCATTTGCATTTAATTCCGGAATGACGCTCCACATAAATCTTATGTACGGCAGCAACGATCATCATAAAGCAGAAGCGGTTTACAAGGCAGTTGCTCATGCACTGAAAACAGCCGTTTCATACAATAGTGACGGCTCAACACTTTCAACGAAAGGAGTTCTCTGATGATTGCAATAATTGACTACGGTGCAGGAAATATATTCAGCGTTAAAAATGCACTTGACTACCTCGGTCTTGAAAGTGCCCTTGTATCAGATAAAGAAGCCGTACAGAATGCTGATGCTGTAATTCTTCCCGGTGTCGGAGCATTTCCGGCAGCTATGGAAAAGCTTGCTGCAACGGGACTTATCGACACAATAAAGGAAGAAGCTGCAAAAAAGCCTTTTCTCGGAATCTGTCTCGGAATGCAGCTTATATTTGAAAAAGGATATGAGTTCGGTGAATGTGACGGTCTTGGACTTATCAGCGGAGATGTACGCAAAATGGAGGCTCCCGATCTGATTATTCCTCACATGGGCTGGAATAAACTCGAAAAACTCAATGACTGTCCGCTGCTTGAAGGCATCGGTGATGATGAGTATGTATACTTCGTTCATTCCTACAAGGCTCACTGTTATGACAAGGATATTGCAGCATTTTCAGAATACGGCGGAAAAGTTCCGGCACTTGTATATAACGGAAAATTCGTGTACGGAGCACAGTTCCACCCTGAGAAATCCGGCGATACAGGACTTAAAATTCTCAGAAACTTCGGAAATTTAATCAAGTGATTTTTTCGGAGGGAAATATGAAATGTCCTGAATGCAATAAAGAAATGAAAAAAGGTGAAGTAAAAGCGTCGGGAGGCACATTTTCTGAAATAGGAACAACTCTCAGATGGATTCCGGATGAAAGCAAAAGAAAGTTTTTCAAGAAAGGTGCTGTATCGCTTCATCTTTACGGTAAAGGCTGGTATTGCGACGAATGTATGAAGGTTCTTGCAGCCTTTGATGAGAGATAACGGGGGGATTCGCATGACAAATAAACTAATAATTGTCGAGGGACTGCCTTGTTCAGGAAAGAGTACAACTGCAAAATTCATTGCTGATCAACTCGGTTTTTCCTTTATTGACGAGGGGACCGGAAATCATCCTTCTGATTATGAATGTCACGCTTATCTTACTGACAATGACCTTAAAATATTTTCTGATTCTGAACGTAATCAGATAGTAGAGAAATGCGAAATAAAGTCAGGCGGATATATCGTAAAGCTTGAGAATTTCAACAATAAACTCTTTGAAAAGCTTCTGAAGTATAAAATATACGATTTTCTCCCATGGGAGAAAGAAAAAACTGTAATGCTTGATAAATGGCGTGAATTTGTACAAAATTACGGTGATAACAGATACGTTTTCAACTGTGTTTTTCTGCAGAATCCAATGTGCGAAACAATGATGCGATTCGGCTTCAGCAAGGAAGTTTCGTTCACACACATAGCTGAAATCGCTGAAATAATCAAACCGCTTGCACCAGTTATTGTTTATCTCAAAAATAATGATGTCTATGACAGCGTAAAAAAAGCTTCTGCTGAACGTGGAGATGAATGGCTCAGGGCAGTAATTGACTATCACTGTGAAGGAGAATACGGAAAGCAACATAAACTTACAGGATTTGAAGGATATATTAATGCACTCAAAGAAAGACAGCAACGTGAGATTGATATTCTCAGCAAGCTTGATATTGAAATTATTGTCCTTGATAATCCTCAGCATGATTGGAACAAAGTGTATTCAGAATTAATTACCAAGTTAAGAATAATAGGAGAAAAAAATGATAATTTTACCTGCAATTGATATTAAAGACGGCAACTGTGTACGTCTTTTCAAAGGCGATTTTTCCACTGTTGAGAAAGTAGCCTCAGATTATCTTGAAACTGCAAAGGGCTTTGAAGCTGCCGGCAGTGAATGGATTCACATGGTTGACCTCGACGGAGCAAAAGAGGGAAGACCTGTAAACACAAAGATTTACACTGACGTTGCTGAAAAAACAAATCTCAAAGTTGAGCTTGGCGGCGGAATCAGAAGTCTTGAAACTATTGACGAGTACCTTAAAATGGGTATTACAAGAGTAATCCTCGGCTCTGTTGCACTGAAAAATCCTAAGCTTGTAAGCGATGCCGTTGAGAAATTCGGCAGTGAAAAAATCGTTGTAGGGATTGACGCAATGAACGGCATGGTCGCTACTGAGGGCTGGCTTGAAAGTTCTGATGTGAACTACATCGACCTTGCAAACAAAATGATTGAAGTCGGAGTGAAGTACTTCATTTTCACTGATATTTCCAAGGACGGCACTCTCAGCGGTGTAAATGTGGAGCAGTTAAAGGCTCTTGCTGACGCTACCGAGGGACGTGCAAATATCGTGGCAAGCGGAGGAGTTCACACAATGGCAGATATAATCGCCTGCAAGGAAATGGGACTTTACGGTACAATATGTGGAAAGTCGATATATAAAGGCACTCTGAATCTTCGTGAAGCGATAGAATACTCGGTTAAATGATAAAAAATAAGGTGTTATAAAGGGAGTGAAATAATGCTTGCAAAAAGAATAATTCCCTGTCTTGACGTGCGAAACGGCAAGGTTGTAAAGGGAGTAAATTTTGAGGGAATACGAGATGTTGGCGATCCTGTTGAGTGTGCCGCAGAGTACAACAAACAGGGTGCAGACGAAATCGTATTCTATGATATAACAGCGTCTTACGAGGGCAGGGGAGTTTTCCTTGATGTTGTCCGTGAGACAGCGAAAAAGGTTTTTGTTCCGCTTACAGTCGGCGGCGGAATCACAACTGTTGACGATATCCGTGAAACGCTTCGTGCCGGTGCGGATAAGGTTTCCGTAAACTCTCAGGCCGTGAAGAATCCTCAGCTTATCCGTGACGGAGCTGATATTTTCGGCAGTCAGTGTATCTGTGTGGGAATTGACGCAAAGAAAATTGCTGACCACAAATGGACGGTGTACATCAACGGCGGACGAGTTGATATGGGAATCGACCTTATCGACTGGGTTCACACAATTGAAAAGCTTGGTGCAGGCGAGATATGCCTGAACTCAATTGATGCTGACGGCACAAAAGAAGGCTTTGATATTGAAATGCTTAAGGCTGTCTGCGACAATTGCAGTATTCCAGTTATTGCCAGCGGAGGAGCCGGAAAAATCAATGACTTCTACGAAGTGTTTGAGAAAACGGGAGCAACTGCGGCTCTTGCGGCTTCTCTGTTCCATTTCAGAGAGCTTACCGTGGGTGAAGTCAAGGATTATTGCAGAGAGCGTGGCGTAATCGTGAGGTAAATATATGGAAATACTTATTATCGTAAGTATAATTCTTTCATTTGCTATACTGTTTGCAGGATTTTATATGAAATATCAGGCACCGAAGGATGAACAGATGAAAATGGGGCTTCGTACTGAACGTGCCAAAGCAAGTCAGGAGACATGGGCGTATGCAAACCGTACCTGCGGCAGATATTGTCTTATATTCGGAGGCATAGGCTTGGCATTGAGTATAATTTCATTGCTTGTTTATGCTTTTGCGGGTGATGATTGGGGAAGAATTCTGGCTGTAATTACCCCTGCCGTTATATGTGTTGGAACAAGTAGTGCAGTTAATGTTGTCAACAATGGACTTTGCAGCAAATTTGATGAAAACGGCAGACTGAAAGAAATGAAGTGATAATATGATTGAATACAGAGATACTCATGATTTTACAAAAGAAGAGCTTGAAAGACTTTTCCTTTCTGTGGAATGGTCATCGGGACATTATCCTGACAAGCTTGTAATCGCTATGAAGAATTTCAGTACTGTTTACAGTGCATGGGACGGCGACAGACTTGTCGGAATGATAAGTGCAATGGACGATGGAATAATGACGGCATATGTTCATTATCTGCTCATTGAACCTGA
The DNA here is from genome assembly GCA_017516465.1 of Ruminococcus sp. Classification (GTDB taxonomy): domain Bacteria; phylum Bacillota; class Clostridia; order Oscillospirales; family Ruminococcaceae; genus Ruminococcus. The sequence continues at coordinate 31,025 of JAFXCR010000016.1, read as the reverse complement.
CTATCAGGGACAGGCTATCGGACGAAAGCTTGTAGAAATGGTGAAAGAAAAGTATAAAGATTATCTTCGTCTTATCGTAATTGCATACGATACGGAGATGAACTTCTATGAAAACTGTGGTTTTGAGAAATCTGACGTTTCATCGCCGATGTTTATAACATCGTTGTGGACCTGAAAGGGTGGGAATGTATGTTTGAAATCCTGTTGATTATTATGATTATTATATCAGTTGCAGCAATAGCCGGCGGATATATTATGAGATATCAGGCACCGAAGGATGAGCAGATGAAAATGGGGTTTCGTACTGAATCTGCAAAAGCAAGTTCTGAGGCATGGGCGTATGCAAATCGTACTTGTGGAAAAAACTGGCTTACAACTGGTCTTATAGAATTATTTTTAGGAATTCCTATTTTATTTCTCATGTATTACTTTAAAGGAGAACATTCTGCACAGGTGTTGTCATTTGTTTATGTAATAGCTGAAATAATATTTCTTGTAATTGCTGTTACATCGGTACAAAAGGAAATAAAAAATAAATTTGATGAAAGCGGAAGACTAAAGGAGAACGAGTAAATCATGATTAAAATTGACATCAATGACCTTGACAGATTCTTTGAAAAAGGGGAGTTAATCCCTGCAATCTGCTATGAGGTCAATACAAAAACAGTTCTTATGCTTGCGTATATGAACAAGGAAAGCCTGAAAAAAACGCTCGAAACCGGCTATACATGGTTCTGGAGCCGTTCACGTCAGGAATACTGGAATAAAGGTGCAACATCCGGACATCTTCAGAAGGTCGTATCAATCTATGGCGACTGCGATAATGATACATTGCTTGTAAATGTGGAGCAGACGGGAGTTGCCTGTCATACAGGGAGCTACAGCTGCTTCTTCAATGAAATTTATAATACGGAGGAATAAAAAATGAATGTTTACCACGAAATTTTTGAAGTAATCAAGGAAAGAAAAAAGCAGTATGAAAGTGGAACAGCCGCTGAAAATTCTTACACCTGCTATCTTTTTGATAAGGGAGTAGATAAAATCTGCAAGAAAATCGGTGAGGAAGCTACTGAGACAGTCATTGCTGCAAAAAATAACGACAATGATGAACTCATGAACGAGATCAACGATCTTCTTTATCATGTAATGGTACTCTGTGCAAATCAGGGACTTGAATGGACTGACGTTGAAAGAGTTCTTGATGAAAGAAACGAAAAAATCGGCAATCTCAAGAAATTCCATACTGTTGACAAGAACTCATAAATCTCATGTGGCAGGACATCTGTAATAGAAAAAACATACAGCGACCAGTTCATTAATTCTGGTCGCTATTTTTTCCAAGTATTTGACGGTAAGTTTTAGTTGGAGAGTAATGGTGTAAGTTGTTTTATTTATAATGTAAGTTGCATTGACAGAGAGCTGTATTTTATGATATTATATAATAAAGGGAATTATATCGGAATAATATGGAGGTCGGTCATGAAAATTATAATTGAATCACCTCATCCGGATGAAGAAGATACGGTGATTGTCAGATGTGCGTCACCGGATCAGAATCTCATCTCCATGCTGCTTTCATTCCAGAATGCTAAAACAGAACTGACAGGATATCTTAATGATAAAATAGTGCGTTTGAATTATCATGATATATATTATTTTGAAGCTAACGATAATCGTGTTTTTGCGTATTACCATTCAGATGTATATGAGGTCAAATATAAGCTGTACGAGCTTGAGGAACGCTTTGTACCACTGGATTTTATGCGGTGTTCCAAATCTATGATTGTAAATATGGAAAAAATAGAATATCTTTCACCTATTTTCAGCGGAAAAATGGAAGCACATCTGAAAAACGGAGAAAAGGTGATTATTTCACGTCAATATGTACATGAGCTGAAATCCAGACTTGGTATCGGGGAGGGATAACGATGATAAAGGATTTCTGGACTTCATTACTTCATTATTTTGTGAATATCACGACTGCCACCTTGTTTGTGACAGCAGTATATCTGACGATTTCCGGACATCAGATGAACAGTGTGATATTATGGGAGATACTTCTGAGTGGCTTTATTACGGCATTGCCGTCTGCTTTCCTTGTTTGTCTGGATGCAAAAAACGGCAGGATTTTATTATTGCTTTGGCTTGCACATTTCCTGCTGATATTCTTTACAACACTGATATTGATAGAAATATTCGGTTGGTATAAAATTACAGCGTTTTCAATACTGCTGACCTTTATGGCAGTTGTAGTGATATATATATTTACTTGTGTAACGCATTATATAGTTGACAGAAAACACGCTGAAATAATGAATCAACAGCTGAAAAAGCGTTACTCAAAAACAAACAACGATTAAAATTAATTTAAGAACGGAGGAATTACCATGAAAAACAAACTATTATCAATTCTTACAGCCGGTGTGATGCTGTCATCTGCGGCTGCAATTCCGCCTGTATATGCCGAATCGGAATATGAGTCTGAATACGACTCGATTATCGGAATTCTGCCCGACTGGACTCCGATGAATTTCGTTGACGCCTTGCAGTTATACAACCAATATGGAAAAACTCATGTAGAAGATAATTACATCTGTCTGATAAAGCCGATCCGGCTAGACGAGAAGGAAAAATACAAAACAGTATTTTCAGGAAGTATGCTGATGGTCAATACACCTGCATGGACCAGTCCGGCACTTTTCGAGCTTGAAATCCCTGAAAAGCCTGACCCGAATGATAATGAAGCACTTGATGAATTTGAAGAATACTGCAATACATTGGGAATTCCCGCTGATTACAGTTTTTTTGAGAATTATGCAGAAAGCAATAACCAGTACGGCTTTGAAGTCCGGATGTGCCGTGTACTTGAGGGCTATGACCTGACAGTGGAGTGGATTGAAGATCTCGGTGAATACTACAAGAAAAAGATTCTTGAAACATTCACTTTTGAAAATCCAAGCGGCTATGTTGCACAGACTGATATTTACAGCTGGCTTCCCGACTGCCCTGCTGAATATGAATGGCTTAATAGTTACAGTCATCACAGTACTCTTGCTGCCTGTGCTGCCTGCGTTTATCCTAATTCCCAGTATATCGCATACTGTTCAGAAGTGAACGCAAGCACGGGAGCTTCTCTGGAAATGGAGCAGACAGGCGATGGAAAAATTGATTTATTGATGGAATCCGACTGCAACGGATTTGATTTGCGTTCAAAGGTAGAGCTTGTCAGCGGACAGACTTCCCGCTCTGTCAGGGTATATGAGCCGCTTGCAGATGGTCTGGTTGATGTTGAGTGGTCAGTCGGCAAGCACTGGTCTGATGAGGAGCCTTTCGACATAACCAACGGCAGTTATCATATAAAGAACAACTGCACCGAGATTGTTGACCTCACAAGCGGCAGTACAATTATTACCTTTATAGACGCAGATACAGGTGAACTGATTGACGTTTCCGAGAACTCTTCATTCCTGAAAAATACTATACAGCATACTCCTGACGAGCCTTGTCTCAGTGAACTGTATCCTGTCACCTCGAATCCTTGTATTCTGGATTCAGGCAGAGCCTACGATCCCCACTGCACATATTCCTTCGATATCAGAACGGAAGACGGCTACTATGAATTCAGAGGCTTTGAAGTTACTTCAGAAAGCTCAAACCGTGTTGAAGTGAATTGTAAAATGAGCTATAAAAAGAATCCCGAATCTATTATTCCTGACGGTGCAACAAGAGTTATTCTGTATGATAAAGTTACCGGCGAGCTGATTCCTGACGAAGTGCTGAAATATCACAGATTCAGATTTGGTACGAATATTGGTATCAAGAATCCGAATGTACCCGGAGGCTGGATGTATACAGGTCCGTTTTTTACTGTTGATTCCAATTATTATATACTCGAAAATAAAGATCTGGCACGTCTTTATAAATCCGCCGATCTGTTTGAATTTACTACCGGAGATGAGCCGGAGGTTATCTATTACAGCAACGACTCAATGGATCTCGTATTCGAAATAGATATCAGACCAACGGGTAATGTAAACAGCGACGAATATTTTAACGTTGCGGATGTAGTTATATTACAGAAATGGCTTCTCGGAGATAAGGATGTTGAAATTAACAACTGGGCAGCCGCAGATTTTGATCTTGATAACGAGCTTACTGCTTTTGACCTGATTCTTATGAAGCGTGAGCTTATCAAGCAGAGTACAACTGTTGTTCAGCCTGAGATTCCTGCCGAATATTCTGTTCCGCTTGAAGTTATAACAGAGGAACTTCCTCTTTATCTGGGACCTGATACAAGCTATCCCGTCGTTGCTTCAATTCCGAGATATGAGCTTATTCGTGAAATGGGGTATAACAAAAATAACAATTACTGGATGTATACAGAATATAACGGTCAGTCCGGCTGGATAAGAATCTATGAGAAAGATAACGAGACTCCGACTGTCTTTTATGAGGTATCTGCAGATAAGCCTGTAATCTATCTTTACCCCGAACAGGAAACCGACGTTCGTGTTGAACTTGAACTCACAGAAGCTGACCTCTCCACAACTTATCCGAAGTACAATAACGGATGGGATGTTACAGCTTATCCCGATGGAACTCTCCTTAACAAGGCAGACGGTACACACCACAAATACCTTTTCTGGGACGCTAAAAACTGCCGTACAAGATTTGATTACTCAAAGGGATTCTGTGTTGCCGGAAGCGATACTGAAAGCTTCCTCAGAGAAAAGCTCACTTATATGGGACTTACAGAACAGGAAATGAATGAATTCATCGTGTACTGGCTCCCGTTAATGGAGCATAATAAGTATAATCTCATTGCTTTTCAGGGCGATGAATATACTGATTCTGCAAAGCTGAATATCACTCCGGAGCCGGATAGTATGCTTCGTATCTTCATGACATATATTCCGCTTGAAGCACCTGTGGATATCGAACCTCAGCAGCTTGAAACCTTTGAAAGAAAGGGATTTACAGTTGTTGAATGGGGTGGAAGCGAAATAAAATAGTTATAATTATATAATAAACTGCCGTTTTGCATTTTTGGGGATGTGAAACGGCAGTTTTTTGATGTGTATCTTGACAAAATTTGTGGTATGTGATATAATGAAACAAATTATTAAAGAAATTGAGGTGGAAGGATGCGTAAGATTTCCTGCTGATTTTTGATTGGGCATATGAAACAATGGCGGTAATACCGTCTGTTTTGGTGTGCCTTGCAGGAATTATTACGGTCTTTTCACATTGTGCATAGTCTCGGGTAAGGCGGATTTTGTCCGTATTTTCCGGAGTCTTCTGATTGTGAGCCGCAGTATATCCTGCGGCTATTTTTAATGTATCAGGAGGTATTATATGTCAGTTATAAATGTTGAGAATCTGACCTTCGGGTATGACGGAAGTTCAGATAATATTTTTGAAAATGTAAGCTTCAGGATTGATACTGACTGGAAGCTTGGATTCACGGGCAGAAACGGTCGTGGAAAGACAACATTTATGAAGCTCCTTATGGGCGGATACGAGTATACCGGCAGAATCACAGCTGGCGTGGAATTTGAGTACTTTCCGTTTCCGGTTGCTGACGAGAATATGCTTGTTATGTATCTTGCGGAGGAAATCTGCCCCAACGCTGAAAGCTGGGAGCTTGTAAGGGAACTGTCGCTTCTTCGGGTCAGTGATGATGTTCTGTATCGTCCGTATTCAACGCTGTCGGGCGGCGAGAAAACAAAGGTAATGCTTGCTATGCTATTTCTGCGAGAGAACTGCTTTCTGCTGATTGACGAGCCGACCAATCATCTCGATATGAACGGACGAGAAATCGTAAGCCGTTATCTGAAACGAAAAAAGGGATTTATTCTGATTTCCCATGACCGTGCTGTACTTGATGAATGTATTGACCATGTTCTTTCAATCAACAGGACAAATATTGAAATTGAACAGGGGAACTACTCCTCATGGGAAAAGAATAAGGCGGCAAGGGATAATTTTGAAATGGTGCAGAATGATAGACTGAAAAAGGAAATCAGAAATCTTGAAGCCGCCGCAAAACGTGCCGCTGAACATTCTGACAGGATTGAACGTACCAAGATAGGCTTCGATCCGACAAAAACAGAGAAGTCAATCTCAAGACGCTGTTCCGTTGCAAGAAAATCAAAGAAGCTGATGAATCGTTCAAAGTCGATGGAAAACAGAATTGAAGCGGATATCGAAAAGAAATCGGGGCTATTGCAGAATATCGAAAAAACAGCGTCATTGAAGCTTCCGGTTCTGAAATTCCACAGTAAGAAACTATTGAGTGTAAAGAATCTTTCAGTGAGTTTTGATGAGAGACTTGTATGCAGCGGGATTTCGTTTGACGTAAACGAAGGAGAAATAATTGCACTTTCGGGACGGAACGGCTGCGGAAAGACGAGTATTATCAGGCTGATATGCGGCGGGGATGTTCCTCATACAGGGGAAATCATTATGAACCGTCAGCTGAGGATATCACGGATTGATCAGGATTTTTCTGGATTATCGGGCAATCTCACCGACTACGCACAAGAGAATGGTTTTGACGAAAGTCTTTTCAAGGCGATACTGCGTAAGCTTGATTTTTCAAGAGAGCAGTTTGAAAAGGATATTTCCGATTTCAGTGATGGTCAGAAAAAGAAGGTGATGATTGCTGCAAGTCTCTGTACACCGGCACATCTGTATATATGGGACGAGCCGCTGAATTATCTTGATGTCTCTTCACGCAGACAGCTTGAGGAGCTTCTTGTAAGCTACAAGCCGACTATGCTTATTGTTGAACATGACCGAACTTTCTGCGAAGCTGTAAATGCAGAATATATACAATTCTAATGCAATTCGTTGTGTGATAGATATAAAATATTTTCATATTGTGAATAATTGTTCATTTTATCCACCTTATCTGCAAAATTGAGGTTGAAGCATTCGGGTATCAGTGATATAATGTTTTTGAATATAACAGATGAAATCCCTGAAAAGGGTTTCTGTAAAGGTTAAGGATGGTGTGTAAAATGAAGCTTAAAGATATAGCTAAACGTCTGCTTGCATCAGCAGCTGCGGCGGCGTTAATCACAGTAAATGCGGGATATCTTCCGCCAAAGGAAGAAGCGGCTGCACAGACAACAATTTCCAACCCGATTATATGGGCGGATGTTCCCGATGTAGACGTGATTCGTGTGGGTGATACCTACTATATGGTCAGTACGACTATGTATTTTTCTCCGGGTGCTCCGATCATGAAGTCAAAGGATCTTGTTTCATGGGAAATCTGTAATTATGTCTACGATACCTATGCTGAGGGCGATGTGCAGAATCTCACGAATGGCAAGCACGATTATGCTCACGGTCAGTGGGCGTCAAGCCTGCGTTATCATGACGGAATGTACTATGTATTTTTTGGCAGTTACGGCTCAGGAAAATCATATATCTACAAGACAGATGATATTGAAAACGGCAAGTGGACAAGAAGTGAAATCAACGGAATGTACCATGACGCATCTATGTTTTTTGACGATGACGGCAGAAATTACCTCATTTATGGCGGAGGCGGCAATATTGAAATCAAGGAACTCAATGCTGAAATGACAGGTTTTAAAAACGGTGGAGTATCAAAGCGACTCTTTTCGACAGGACTTGACAATCTTGCTGGCGAAGGTGCTCATGTCCATAAAATAGGCGATTATTACTATGTATTCATCATAGCATGGCCGTCAAACAGCGGACGAATTGAACTTTGCTACCGAAGCAAGGAGCTTCTCGGAACTTATGAAGGAAAGACCGTTCTTAATTCAGGCGTTGGTACATACGGAAGCGGAGTTGCACAGGGCGGTATCGTAGATACACCGGACGGTGAATGGTACGGAATGCTCTTTCAAGATCACGGATCAGTAGGAAGAATTCCCGTGCTTGTTCCGGTCACATGGCAGGATGGCTGGCCGATGATGGGCGTAAACGGAAAAGCTCCCGTAACTCTTACAATAGACGGCGATTATTCCGGTACTTCTCTTGCAAAGGATGATGATTTCAGCTATGACTCAGAGGATGATATTGCACTTGAATGGCAGTGGAATCACAATCCGGATAATTCTGCATGGTCAATAACAGAGCGTGAGGGATATCTCCGACTGAAGAACAAGACGCTTGCAAGCAGTATCGTAAATGCAAGAAATACGCTCACCATGCGTACAGAGGGACCTGCGTGCAGCAGTGCGATAAAACTTGATACCAAGGGTATGAAAATTGGTGACTATGCTGGATTATCGGCATTCCAGTTCAAATACGGAAACGTCGGTGTTTATGTGGCAATGACGGATCTAAGAAGATTTATATGGCTGAAAACGGAGGATATTCTTCTTCTGCCGCAGTTACGGACAGCCGTGATAAAATCGTGGAACAGGTAAATCTTAGCGGCGATGAAGTATGGCTTAAGGTTAATTTCCATTTCAATGATATAAAGTCTGACGGAAGCAGTTCCAACAATATTGACAAAGCTGATTTCTATTATTCCTATGACGGAAAGGAATGGAAAAAAATAGGTTCACAGCTTTCGATGTCCTATGACCTTAAGTTCTTTACAGGATACCGAAGCGGAATTTACAGCTATGCAACAAAGACAACAGGCGGTTATGCAGATATCGACGCATTTGATTATGAACGTACTGCATGGAATGAACCTACTGTTGTTGAACCAGACGCAAACGGATGGTATTTTCATTCCACATTTGAAGGCAATCTTGATGAATGGAACGGCAGAGGTGCTGCAGGCGTTCAGACAAGCGGAAGAACATCGTATTCCGGAAGTGAAGCCATGCTTGTACAGGACAGAACAGCGGCATGGAACGGTGCATATCGCTCACTGAGTACAGCTGCTTTCAAGCCTGGTGAAGAATACAGCTTCAGTGCAAATGTACAGTTTTTTGACGGAGGCTCAAGTGATACTTTCTACATGAAGCTTCAGTATACTGACGCAGAAGGCGAAACACAATACTCGCCGATTGCAGAAGCGACCGCCATTAACGGCGAATGGGTACAGCTTGCCAATACAAACTACAAAATCCCGAAGGACGCTTCAAATATGCAGTTATACATTGAAACAGCTGACAGTACAAATAATTTCTATGTAGATGAAGCAATCGGTGCAGTGGCTGGTACGGTCATTGATGGTCCTAAGCCTCTTACACTGATAATCGGTGACGTAACGTGCGACGGAGTTATTGACGCATTTGATATTGCAGCTGCAAGATCCGGATATCTGAACGGATTTGCAAATGGTACGGCAAAGCTTGCGGCAGATGTGAATCAAGATGGAAAATGCGATATCGAAGATGTCGGAATCATACAGGATTATGTTCTTGGCAGAATAACTCAGTTCCCTGATCCTCCGATACCTTCTGTACAGGGAGACTGGGATAACTATGTTGAAACAGCGACGCCGGCAATGCAGACATTCTACGCAAATGCTATCGGAAATATGGGAAATACTGCAAGACTCCGTGAAAAGGTAGCTAAAGCACAGCGTGGCGAAAACGTGACAATCGCATACATCGGAGGCTCTATAACCGAAGGTGTGGGACAGTCAGAAACCTGCTATGCAAAGCGTTCATACAACTATTTTGCTGAAACCTTCGGAACAGGAAAGAACGTGTCCTATATCAATGCTGGTATGTCAGGAACATCCTCAGCAGTAGGTCTTATGCGTGCACAGCGTGATATTCTTGATAAGAATCCGGACGTTATTTTCGTCGAATTCTCTGTAAACGATCATCCGGAGGAAATATACAAAAAGAGCTTTGAAAGCCTCATCAAAAAGTGTCTCACACAGGAAAACGCACCGGCAGTAATAATTATTATCAATCGTGCCAAGGGCGGATATTCCATGCAGGAGCAGATGATGGCAGTAGGAAAGCACTATGATGTTCCTGTTATCAGCATGGATAACGCACTTACAAAAGCATTTGACAGCGGTATGCTCGTCAAGGATGATTATTTCAGTGATGAGTATCATCCGCACGCAGAGGGAAATGCTCTGATTTCAGACAGTATTGCATACTATTATCGTCAGGCACTCAAGACAGTCAATGCAGATGTAAGCTATAATGTTCCGTCAGGCTATGTATATGGCTCTGAATATGCAGCTGGTTCCATTGCACCGGTAAGTGAGCTTTCTGATCTCAATACAGGTTCATGGAAGTCTGATAATTCCAACGGACGTTTTGCTTATGGCTATGCTTTCCAGAAGGGCAGCAATAATCCGATGACATTCAGTACACAGGGTAAGGGAATCTTCATTGTATTCAAATCGAATCAGAATTCTTCTCTTGGAAATCTGAATGTAACTGTAAACGGCAAGACCACCACCATTAAGGGTAATCGTAATTATGCGTGGGGAGGTCCGGACGCAGATGTTGCCTATATTCAGAACGAATCAGGCAAACTGGACGTTTCACTTTCTATGGAGAGTGCAGGCAGTGATTTCAATATCTATGGCATAGGTGTTATCAAGTAATAAAAAGACCCACTGTATTGCGGTACAGTGGGTTTTGTTTTAAATAGAAATACAAAGATAATTGAGGGCTCTGTCGTATAGATTTTTAGGACGGATACGTTTTGTAATAATCATTTCTGCGAAATCCACAGCATCCTCAACGTTTCTGGAAAAATCAGGAATGGATTCCTTTTCGCCGGAGATGTAATCCTCAGCTTCTACTCCATATGTACAGATATTCTCCCCGTGCAGATAAATCCATCCTGTTGTCACCCGGTATGCGACCTTGTTGTCACCATAAACCTCCATGTAAACTGTTCTGTCCCTGATTTCACGATTTGTTTTTCTGACTATTCCGAACATAGCTGATGCAGCCTCCTTTTTTTATTCTGATATTATTATACCATCATGGAAAGCTTTTGTGAATAGGAAAAAAATAGCATTCAGAAAGAGTTTTGTCGAATAGTCGGGAAAACGATGGCAGGTCAGTCTATATCGTGTATTCTGAGGAAGATATCCTGCATACGGATATCTGTTTCAGCAATTTTGTCAGCACAGCTGCGTAGTTCCTGAGAAATTTCTGGAGTGATTTCAGAAGCAGTCTTGTATTTGAGCTGATGCTCAAGGCTTGCCCAGAAATCCATTGCAATTGTTCTGATCTGAATTTCGACGGGAGCGTAGGTTTTTGAATTTGAAAGGTAAACGGGAACATTCACAATCATGTGGTAGCTCCGGTAGCCGCTTGATTTTGGATTTTTTATGTAATCCTTCTGTTTGATGATTTTAAAGTCGTCACGGCTGCATAACATATCAGCAACAGCGTAGATATCGTTTATGTAACAGCAGGTCACACGGATTCCGGCTATGTCGAGGAGATTTTTCTGTGCTGATTCGATGTTGACGGGCAGATTTTTTTTCTGAAGCTTTCCGATTATCGACTGCGGAGACTTAAGCCGGCTGTCTATATTGTGGATAGGATTCCGCTGGAACTTCATACTGAATTCGCTATCGATGATATTGAGATAGGTTTTCACTACTTCGATAGCAGAGTCGTACAGATGCTGAAGCTCCATGAATTCATAGACGAGCGAAGCAACAAGCTCCCTCATACCCTCATTACTGTTTATAACAGCAGGAAGATTTTCGAGTGTTTCCATGTAGAAGTCCATTTCGCTCAATGTTAATCCCTCGTTTCTTTAAGAAGATCAATCAGATAATTATATAAGTCGTCAGTGTTTGATACAGGAGAAGCCGGAGCTGCGCTTTTGAGATTCTGCGGAATGTTCATATCAGAGTAAGCCGCAGTTGCTCCGCTGCCGTCGATAAGGAGCATTATTCCGTTTTTGTTAGGATAGCGTCTTTGGTAAAATATATTGGAGGCGGTGTTATCTACATCAATCAGACTTCCGACCGTGCATACTGAGATATCTGCGGAGTATTCAGCTGCAGTTTTTTCAATGTCAGATATTTGCTGAGGGGTGAAGAATCCTGAATTATCGAAAATATGCGATGGACAAGCTTCACCGAGCCTGAGCATTCCTGAAGCAGCCGCACCGTAATTACCGGCAACTATTTCCTGTGTTGCCTTAAAAAGAGCTTCCTTTTCAGCGTCGGGGTCAATAGTCATAATTCCTGATTTATAGAGGATATCCTCGTTTGTATCGTTGTTTATAAGAAAGAGGATACCATTGTTTTTATCTGCGGTGAATATTTCGTTGTAGCATTTAGCTGCATAATTGTACGGTTCAGCACCTTCGAGATCGTCAACTGTAACGACAGCGGCATTCAGCATACGGCTGGAGCGTAATTCTGATATCAGCTGATCGCAGAGTTGAATATCCTCATTACTCATAATGCCGGCGTTATCCTTTATGTAAGCACTTGAAATCGTGCTTGCCGGAGTTTTGCGTACTGTGGCAGTTTCCGGCTCTGTTGCAGGAACTCTGTCAAGAACTTTTGTTGTTGAAGTTTCGGTCTGAGCGGAAGTGTTTTCCGTTGTATTGCTGTTGTCAGCCTTTTCGGTCTTTTTTGCACATCCGCAGATTATCACTGCTGAGACACCAATAATAACAGCTGAAAAAAATTTTTTCAAAAAAATCAATCCTTCTACTTGTAATCTTATTAATATTTTAGTATAATTAAATAGAAAAATCAAGTGTATTTACGCATTTCACAAAAATTTCATTTATGATTTGCGAAAATAAGGAGTCAGTACAGAAATATGGATTATAAAATCACAAATAACGGGATAATCGTATCTGAGAACGATCTTGACCTTGACGAGACGCTTGACTGCGGTCAGGCATTTCGATGGAAAAGGATTCCCTCTGATTACGATTGTACATATCAAGGAAGGTTTCTGAACAGTGAATTGATGGTATCTCAGACAAAAAAAGGGGAGTTCATCTTTCACGGCATTTCAGAGGATGATTTTCTCGGAACATGGAAGGATTACTTCGACTTTGAAACTGACTATTCCGAGCTGAAAAGGCAGTTTTCCGAGGAAAAAACGCTGTCAGAGGCCTGTCGTTTTGCCGGAGGAATCAGACTTCTTCGTCAGAACAGCTGGGAGTGCCTTATTTCTTTCATTATTTCCCAGAATAATAATATTCCCCGTATAAAGGGGATAATTGACCGTCTTTGCGGAATGTACGGCGGACGTTTTCCGGAAGCCTCAGAGCTTTCGGAGAAAACTCCCGAAAGTCTTTCGGAGCTGAGAAGTGGATTCAGGGCAAAGTATATCTGCGACGCTGCCTTAAAGACTTCTTCGGGAATAGTAAATCTTGCGGAGATCGCAGAAATGCCAATTGAGGACGCAAGAACAGAGCTGAAAAAAATTTCCGGAGTCGGACCGAAGGTTGCAGAATGCGTTCTTCTTTTCGGAATGTATCGTACAGAAGCATTTCCGGTTGACGTATGGATAAAAAGAGTTCTTGCAGAGTATTATCCGGACGGATTTCCGGAATATCTCAGTGAAAATGCAGGTATCGCACAGCAGTATCTTTTCCATTATATACGCAATCTTCCGGAAAAATGAATAATATCCCGAAAATTACCAATAATCAGAATATAATTATGATTCTGCGAGGTAATTATTATGATAAAGGGCGTAACAAAAAAGATTGTCGAGATCAACAATCCGGACAGCATTTACTTTGAAAAGGCGGTTTTTTATCTCAGACCGAATGTCAGGGAGCTTCCGCCGGAGGTGTCAAGAGCTGAAGCTCACCGATATATAGCAAAGCTTGGGCTTGAATACACAAAAAGACGCAAACACAGAAAATGGGGAAGAATTTTTTTCCTCACCGCTGCACTTGTATCAGCTGCGGCTGTTATCTTTATTTTCATGCACTAAGGAGGCAGATATGGAAAAAATAAAGGAAACTGTAAATTCATCAAAGCGAATAATCTGTACGCCAAGTCCGTCGGCGAAGAATGCCTTTTTTTACGTTCAGGAAACAGGGTGTCTTGTATCGGGGGACAGAGCGGCTTCGCATATACAGCAGCTTGAATCCTTTCTGTTTGCCGCCGTTATAAAGGGCAGGGGAGAGCTCAGCTTCGGCAAGGAAAGCTACACTGTATCAAAGGGTGACTGCTTCTTTATTGACTGCCGTCTGCCGCATTCCTATGCAAGCTCTGAGGACGAACCATGGAAGCTTCTGTGGGTGTATTTCAATGGTGCAACATCACGTCAGTATTACGACCACTTTGTATCGCAGTCAAAGAATGCATTTCGTATTGCTTTTTTTGACCGTGCTGTTTCGGCACTGACGAAGATCATAGAAGTAAATGAGGAGAAAAGTCCGGTCAGCGAGATATTATCCTCACGCTATATCATGGATCTTCTCACATTGTCGCTTATGGCGAATTCAGGCGATGAGGAGTATGATTCTGCACTGAAAAACAAGCTGATGGCAGTACATAATTATATTGAGGATCATTTCAGTGATGATCTGTCGCTGGAAATGCTGTCAACGCAGTTCTATATCAGTAAATTCTACCTTACGAGAGAGTACAAGAAGATATACGGTATGACGATATTTCAGCACATCATTACAGCAAGGATAAATTACGGCAAAAAGCTGCTGAGATTTTCGGATAAATCAATTGATGATATAGCACATCTGTGCGGTTTCAACGATCAGAGTTATTTTGCAAGACAGTTCAAAAAATCAGAGAATATAACGTGCTTTGCATATCGGAAAATGTGGATGGATTAACAAGGGCAATACTGCACAAAATAAAAAAGAGAGCCTGAAAAGCTCTCTTTTTTATGCTTCCTGATTTTGGGAAGTAAAAATGACCAGACCGATAAGCCGGGTTCTGTCGTGTGCGGTAATTTATCTACGCCTGCCGTTGCCAACAGGCTCAAGCCGTCATTACTTTATATCCGCCGGGCAGACGTTAAGATATAAAGCACCAATAGACGTTGCATCGGATAGGGTTTACATAGCAGTACAGTCTCCTGTACTCTGGTGAGCTCTTACCTCGCCTTTCCACCATCACCTCACGAGGAGGCAGTATATCTCTGTTGCACTTGCCCTAAGGTCGCCCTCGGCTGCCGTTAGCAGCTACCCTGCCCTGTGATGCCCGGACTTTCCTCATAAACATAAACGTTTCCGCTACCGCATAGTCTGCTCAATATAATTATACTATTTTTGAAATGATTTGTCAACTGCATTGTATATCTGCACAAAGTCAAGAGATATATTTTGTTACAAATTACTATATATTTTGTTATTCAATGTTAATCACTTCATAGCCGGCATCTGTGACAGTTTTGACGAGAATATCATCAGAAACATTGTCTGAAAGCTCAATATATGCACATTTGTCCTCAAGTGATACCTCAGCGGATACGCCGTCGATAGCATTGAGAAGCTTAGTGACCATTCCTGTACAGTGCTGGCACATCATGCCTTCGATTTTCATTGTCTTTTTCATATTTTTCACCTCCGGTTCAGGGATTTCTATTGTCTGGGAATGTGATCCAGCGATATTGCTTTTGCTGCTGCGGAATAAATTCAGCCTGAGGGCGTTTGTTACTACACAGAATGAGCTGAGACTCATTGCTGCTGCTCCGAACATGGGATTAAGCTGCCAGCCGGTAATCGGGTAAAAAGCACCTGCCGCCAGAGGGATTCCCAGAGAATTGTAAATCAAAGCCCAGAAAAGATTCTGCTTGATGTTCCGCATTGTTGCACGACTCAGTCGGATCGCTTCTGCGGCGTCACGGAGATCATTCTTCATCAGTACAACATCCGCCGATTCTATGGCGATATCTTTTCCTGCCCCCACAGCGATTCCTACATCTGCTGCGGCAAGAGCAGGAGCGTCATTGATTCCGTCTCCGGTCATGGCAACACATTCACCTGATGACTGAAGCTCGCGGATAATACGAGTTTTGTCTTCAGGAAGAAGCTCTGCATAGACCTTATCTATTCCGAGCTGAGAACGTACAGCTTCGGCAGTACTGGAATTATCACCGGTAAGCATAATCGTTTTTACGCCCATTTTTTTCAGTAAGGCGATAGCTTCTTCTGACGTTGATTTTATAGGATCTGCGACAACAAGTAATCCTTCTGCAACACCGTCAACGGCTATATAAAGAGGAATTCCGCCTTTGTATGCGGTTTTTTCAGACTTTTGCGATAATCCTGATATATCTATATTGTTCTGCTCCATGAGACGTCTGTTGCCGACAAGAATTCTTTTGCCGCCGGCAATTCCTGAGATGCCGCCTCCGGGAGTTTCAGTATAATCAGTGCAGTTCTCCGGTATAATCTTCTTCTGGACGCAGTAATTAGTAATTGCTCCAGCGAGAGGGTGGGATGAATTTGCTTCGACAGCTCCGACAAGAGAGAGAAGCTGCTTTTCGGAGAAATTTGCGGTAAATACCGACTGTACAGCCGGTTTACCTTCTGTGCAGGTTCCTGTTTTATCGAGGACAACAGTTGTGACATGGTGTGCTGTTTCAAGGCTTTCTGCCGATTTCACGAGGATTCCGAGCTGTGCACCTCTGCCTGTTCCGACCATTATTGCAGTAGGAGTTGCAAGTCCGAGTGAGCATGGACACGAGATAACCAGAACCGAAATTGCGGCGGTCAGTGCGGCAGGAAAATCGCCTGTAACAACAATCCATATACCACCGGAAATAAGTGAAATTGCAATAACGACAGGCACGAAAATACCGCTTATTTTGTCAGCAAGACGTGCTATCGGAGCTTTTGAAGCCGAAGTTTCTTCAACGAGTGCAATAATCCGTGAAAGCGTGGAGTCCTTTTCAGTGCGGTCACAGCGGCATTTCACGAAACCTCCGGTAGAAACGCTTGCACTCATGAGTGTATCTCCGGCAGATTTTTCCACCGGAATACTCTCACCTGTCAGAGCTGACTGGTCAACAGAACAATTTCCTTCAAGAATAGTACCATCGCAGGGGACAGATGCTCCTGCTTTCAGAATAAAAATATCTCCGACTTCTATTTCAGAAGCAGGAATTTCAGTTTCCGTACCGTTTCTGAGAACAATAGCTGTTTTCGGAGCAAGATCAATAAGTCTGCTGACTGCGTCAGAAGTTTTTCTCCGGCTTTTTGCTTCGAGATATTTACCGACAGTAATAAGCGTTAGAATCATTCCACAGGATTCGTAGTAAAGATTACCTATGAATTCATTTGCTTCTGATAGATTGCCGTGACCGATGTGGTAAGCAGTCATATACGTTCCGTATATGCTGTATATGAATGCGGCAGAAGCACCGAGAGCAATAAGGCTGTCCATATTCGGTGCACGTCTGAGAAGATTTCGGAATCCATTGCGGAAGAAATGAAAATTCAGTGCTATAATCGGTATCGTGAGAAGTAGCTGAGTAAGTGCAAGGAGCATCATATTCTCACGTCCGGTAAGAAATACTGGCAGAGGAGCATTAATCATGTGTCCCATGCAGATGTAGAATAGCGGTATTAAAAACAATACCGAGCGTATAAGACATTGTTTCATCTTTTGGAGATGATCACTTTCCATGTCTGTTTCTGTATTGTCTGATTTTGACTGTACACCTTTTTCTGAAGCTCCGTATCCGGCACTTTCAACTGCTTGTATAATCTTATCTGTTCCGGTTATGGTCTCATCAAATTCGACTTCCATAAAATTGCGGAGTAGATTCACATTGACCTTGGATACACCGGCAAGCCGGCTGACAGCCTTTTCAACATGAGATTGGCAGGCTGAACAGGTCATTCCGGTTATATTGAATTTTTTCTTTTGCATAAGAATAATCCTCCGGTTGTCAGTTTACAGTCTGGATTTAAAATCATTGTAGCCAAATTTATTCAGTGTTTTGAATGTTCCGTCTGATTTCCTCAGAACGATATCCGGAAGAGGCATTCCGTTGAATGTGTTGTTCTTGACCATAGAATATATCGCCATGTCACTAAATACAAGCTTGTCACCGATGTTCAACGGTTCATCGAAAGAGTATTCGCCGATAACGTCTCCGGCAAGACAGGTTTGCGAGCCGAGACGATACGAATAAGGCTTTTCACCAAGTTCTCCGGAGTCTATAAGCGGCGGTCTGTACGGCATTTCGAGAACATCCGGCATATGACACGCAGCAGATGTGTCCAGAATTGCGATAGGCATATCGTTTTCAGTGAGATCCAGCACCTCAGTTACAAGAAATCCGGCATTGAGTGCAATTGCTTCGCCCGGTTCGAGATATACCTCCAACCCGTATTTGTCCTGCATCCGTTTTATGCACTTTTCAAGAAGCGTAATGTCGTAGTCCTCTCGTGTGATGTGATGTCCTCCGCCGAAGTTGATCCATTCCATTTTCGGCAGTATATCACCGAATTTATCTTCGATTGCCTGTAATGTTCGCTCAAGATCATCGGAATTCTGCTCACATAAAGTGTGAAAATGAAGCCCTGAAACGCCATCGAGATCATCACGGCGGAAGTTTTTGTTTGTTATTCCGAGACGTGATTTCGGTGAACATGGATCGTATATTTCATGTCCTTCCTGAGTTGATAATTCCGGATTAATACGCAGACCGATTTTCTTTCCGGCTTTCAATACCCTGTCACGGTATTTGTCAAGCTGTGTGAAGGAATTAAAAATGATATGTCCGCAGTAGGAGATAATTTCATCAATCTCATTTTCACGGTATGCCGCAGAAAAAACATGATTTTCCTTTCCCATTTCCTCAAAGCCGAGACGAGCCTCGAAAAGTCCGCTGCACGCCGTTCCTGAGAGGTATTTCCCTATGACCGGATAGACGTGATAGCATGAAAAGGCTTTCTGTGCAAGGAGAATTTTCGCTCCTGTACGCTGCTCAACTCCGTGAAGTATTTCAAGATTCTGTATAAGCTTTTCCTCGTCGATTACATAACACGGAGTCTGAAGTTTCTTTAATTCTGTGATTTTATTCATTTCAGTCTTCAAGGAATTCGTTCATTGTCACCTGAACTCTCGGATTTCCGTTCTCATCATCCTCGATCATTACAGCTTCTTTAATTCTGATAGGTGAGTTAGGTGATGAAATAGCATTGTCACTGCCAAGTGAACGAGGAACTTTAAGGAAATCATCAACAACCTCCATACCCTCAGTTACTTCACCGAATGCAGCGTAGTTTCCATCGAGGAAGGAGCATGAATCGTCATAGCAGATAAAGAACTGACTTGAAGCACTGTCAGGCTTATTACTTCTTGCCATTGAAACAATACCTCTCTTGTGAGAAAGTGTGTTGCCTACGCCGTTTGAGGAAAATTCTCCCTTGATAGTTTCCTTGCTTCCGCCCATGCCTGTGCCCTGAGGATCACCGCCCTGAGCCATGAATCCTTCAACTACACGGTGGAATATAAGTCCGTCATAGAAGCCGTCGCTTACGAGATTTTCAAAGTTTTCGCATGTTATAGGAGCATACTCCGGATAGAGCGTGATTACAAATTCTCCGCCTGTGGATGTATCATCTGAAACAGAAGTGTCTGATTTTGAAGTTTTTTCGTCTGTGCTTATGTCCTTTCCGCATCCTGTAAAGATAAACAGTGCGGAAAATGCTAATGCTAATACTTTTTTCATTTTAAATACTCCTTTATAATAATTATTAATCGCGCTTTTTCTTTTCTCTGCGTTCTGTCTTGCGTACATAGGCGATGGATGATATCGGAATTATACACTCGAAACGTGCATCATCCACGAATCTTATCCAGCCCTCGCCGATTTCCTCGATAACGCCGTTATAAGAACTCTGATCGAGGGTACCAAGTATACATTTTTCATTTATATATTGTGTAAGAATTTCGTTTAAATTCATTTACGTTTCCTCCTCAGTCAACAAGAACAGGGTTGAAATCTTCTTCCCATGGGAGTCCCCATTTGTTTAGAGCTTCCATAAACGGATCGGGATCAAATTCTTCGATATTGTATACGCCAGCCTTGTTCCACTGACCTGTCATGATCATCATTGCACCGATCATTGCCGGAACTCCTGTTGTGTAGGAAATAGCCTGTGAACCGACTTCCTTGTAGCATTCCTGATGATCGCAGATATTGTAGAGGTAGTAATTCTTGTCCTTGCCGTCCTTCTTTCCACGGAAGATACAGCCGATATTTGTCTTGCCGACTGTTCTTGGGCCGAGTGAAGCCGGATCCGGAAGAACTGCCTTGAGGAACTGAAGCGGAACGATTTCCTTACCCTCGTACATGATAGGCTCAATAGAAGTCATACCTACATTTTCAAGGCACTTGAGATGTGTGAGATAGCTCTGACCGAATGTCATAAAGAAGCGGATTCTCTTGATGCCCTTGATATTGAGAGCGAGAGATTCAAGTTCTTCGTGGTGGAGAAGATACATATCCTTTTCGCCGACGCCCTTGAAGTCATACACACGCTTGATTTCCATAGGCTCAGTTTCGATCACTTGCCATCCTCGATGTAGCTTCCCTTTGCAGAAACCTCACGGATGTTGATTTCAGGGTTGAAGTTTGTTGCAAACGGATAACCGTGATCGCCGCCGTTGCAGTCAAGGATGTCGATGTAATTTATTTCATCGAAGTGATGCTTCATAGCGTATGCGGAGAATACACCTGTAACACCGGGATCAAAGCCGCTTCCGAGGAGAGCAGTGATTCCAGCCTTTTCAAACTTCTCACGGTATGCCCACTGCCACTTGTACTCGAATTTTGCAGTATCAAGGGGTTCGTAGTTTGCTGTATCAACGTAGTGAGTTTTTGTAGCGAGACAAGCGTCCATGATAGTGAGATCCTGATAGGGAAGTGCAAGATTGAGCACAACATCAGGCTTGTAGCTCTCGATAAGAGCAATAAGCTCATCAACGTTATCAGCATTTACCTGAGCAGTTTCGATAACTGTTTTTGTAGTAGGCTGGAGCTTTTCTTTAAGGGCATCGCATTTGGATTTTGTACGGCTTGCGATCATAATTCCCTCGAAAACCTCGCTGTTCTGACAGCACTTGTGGATTGCTACGGAAGCTACTCCTCCGCAGCCGATAATCATACATTTTTTCATTTTATTTTCCTCCTGAAATTTAATATTGTCTTATTGATAATCATCCGTTTCTTCGTATGTTGAAATCTCGTCAATGCAATCAGCTGATACATCGTCAAGATGATTAATTGTACTATCGCTGTACTTTTTGTCCAAAAATGCCAAAACTAAGATAAAAATGCCCATGCCAAATAACAGTAGAGCAAATATAATTGCGAATATATGGCAAAATTTACTCCATGTCTCTCCTTTGGTATAGCCGGGAATGTAAAAACGGGAAGGCAGCATCGGATCTATATAGATTTTCACAGTATCCCCGATCTCATATGTACCCTTTTTTTTATAAACATCACCTGTATATTTGTAGTTTCTTCCCTGATATTCAAATTCAAATACCGGAGCAATTTTTGAACCCTTTTCATTAAGTCTTGTTACAGTGGCTTTTGTTGAGAAGGAACAGTCTTTTTTCAACTCATCATAATGAGTACTATCACTCATCCCAAAATATAGCATTACACATCCGAATATTATTAAAATTAATGCCACCTTGAAATAGCTTACAGGTTCAGTTTTAACAGTGGAATTATTTTCTGAGCTGCTCATATTTGTCACCTAACATAATCACCTTACTGATATTCATCATTTTCTTCATAAGTGGAAATCTCATCAATGGTATCGTAAGATACATCGTCAAGATGATTTGTTTGTTTACCGCCATTCTTTTTTACCTCTGACACGGTAAAGAACGTTAAAACGCTGGCGATCCACATCAGCACACCGAATACCTTAGTGATTATTCTAATAATTTTGTTCGATGTTTCTCCTTTGGTATAGCCGGGAATGTAAAAACGGGAAGGCAGCATCGGATCTATATAGATTTTCACAGTATCCCCGATTTCATATGTACCCTTTTTTTTATAAACATCACCTGTATATTTGTAGTTTCTGTTTTGGAATTTGAATTCAAATACCGGAGCAGCCTTTGAACTGCGTTCATTAAGATTCGTGACAGTGGCTGTTGTTGAGAATGAGCAGTTTTTTTTAAAATCTTCAAAAGAAGTTGACATAAACTTGTCATTAAAGAAAAAGAAACATCCGATTAATATAAATAAAAAAACAACACCATAACTATCTACTGGTTTGATATTTACTGTATTTTTTTTGGACGAGTTACTCATATTATTCACCTCACAAAATCTTCTTACTGATATCCATCAGTTTCATCGTATACCGAAACCTCGTCAATACAGTCTGAGGCTTCCTCAAATGTCGAAACTTCATCGACGCATTTATCCGAAACATCATCAAGGTGATTTACCGGAACACGACTATGCACATTTTTTACAATCGTAATAATTATGACCAGACCGGCTAAGCCCCAAATTATATAGCCTATAACCTTGAAGATTTTAGGTATAGATTCATCAGCCCCATCCTCGGGATTGAAGATTATATTGGGATCCAGCGGATTTATATAAATATCTACCGTATCACCGATATCATAAAGGTTCGGATCTAAATACGAATTGCTTTTTACAGAATATTTTGTACCATAAAAATTGAATTCGTATATGGGAGCAACGTCTGAGCTGTTTTCCTTATTGGATCTGACAAAATCTTTTACAACAGCTTTGATCGGAACAGTACATTGATTTTTATGATTTTCAATGCTTCTTTCAGCGAAAGTTCCCATCATAAAGAGCATTAATCCCATTACCACGAGTGTAAAAACTGCTGAAAAAGCTTTCATAGTTTTCAATTTTTTGCCATCGAAAGATGTGTAACCATTGTTTTTTTCGTGCTGTCTGTAAGTATTATTCATTGTTATCACCTTACGACAGAGCCAGAAGCATTTCTCTGATTATCTTGCAGGCAACTGCTGTTGAAACGCCGCTCTGATCGTAAACGGGACTAAGCTCATTTACGTCGCATCCTACGATATTCAGCTTGCTGCATACAAGTGTGAGTGCTTTGCGGAGGTCATCGAATGAAACTCCTCCGGCTTCGGGAGTGCCTGTTCCCGGAAAGACAGACGGATCAAGAACATCAAGGTCAACGGTAAGATAAACGTTTTTTCCCTTGAGCTTTTCAACTGTTTCCTCAAGACCGTCAAAATTGAACTTATACATTTCAGTATGCTCGTCGGCGAAGAAGAATTCCTCACGGTCGCCGCTTCTGATACCGAACTGGAAGATGTGGTCATCACCAACAAGTTCATGGCATCGTCTGATTACACAGGCATGGGAGAGCTTTTGTCCGAGGTAATCGTCACGCAGATCGGCATGAGCGTCAAAGTGGACAATGTAAAGATCATCGTATTTTTCCTTGACTGCCATAACAGAGCCAAGAGTTACAAGATGCTCGCCGCCGATCATGAACGGAGTTTTTCCGTCAGTGAGTATCATATCGGCTCTCATAGCGATATCAGCAACAGCACGGTTTGTACTTCCGAACGGAAGCTCCAGATCACCGCTGTCAAAGTAGCTGTAATCGGTCATATCCTTGTTCTGATAGGGGCTGTATGTTTCTATACCGAAGCTTTCATTTCTTATCGCCGCCGGAGCAAAGCGTGTTCCCGGACGGAAGCTTGTTGTTCCGTCAAAGCCGGCTCCGAACAGAACTATTTTTGCGTCCTCGTATTCGCTGTCACAGGCGATAAATGTAGATATATTCTTTGGAAGCATTGTTTTTTCTCCTTTAATTTACTCGACATCCCTGAGCATTTCCTCAACGTAGTTGGGGAGACAGAACGCTCCGGCATGAAGCCTTGTGTTGTAGTATTTTGTTTTTAGTCCGAGCAGATTCCACTTTGCAGCGTTCAGATCGTGCACGGGATGATATTTCTTTGAAGCGAAACCGAAAAGCCAGTGACCTGACGGATATGTTGGGATATGTGCCTGATACACACGGCTTATGGGGAAACTCTCGACAATGCGTTTGTGCGATCTCTGCATAGCGGCTGCATCCTCGTCGTAGAAAGGACTTTCATGCTGATTGACCATGATTCCATCCTCACGCAGAGCCTTGAAGCAGCTGCCGTAGAACTCCTTTGTGAAAAGTCCCTCGCCCGGTCCGAAAGGATCAGTCGAGTCAACGATAATGATATCGTATTTGTTTTCACAGCGGCGGATAAACTTCACTCCGTCCTCATAGTAGATATGAACACGCTCATCGTTAAGACGACAGGCTGTCGAGGGGAGATATTTCCGGCAGACTTCGATTACAAGCTCGTCTATTTCCACGAGATCAATTGATTCTACCGAGGGATAACGTGTAAGTTCTCTGATAACGCCGCCGTCGCCAGCACCGATAACAAGGATATTTTTAGGGTTCGGATGAACTGCCACCGGAACGTGAGTTATCATTTCGTGGTAGATAAATTCGTCCTTTTCGGTAAGCATCATGTAGCCGTCGAGAGTGAGAAAACGTCCGAATTCCTTTGAATCAAATACGTCGATACGCTGGAATTCGCTGTTTCCGGTGTAAAGCTGACGGTCAACCTTTATTGAAAATTTTACATTCGGAGTATGTCTCTCCGTGAACCATAATTCCATATTATCACTCCTCCAGACAGATGCGTACTATTTCGTTTTGAATCTTGAATTTTTTATCTGCCTTCTTTTTTTCTTCTATATCTATTTCTTCGCCCATAAGAAAGTTTCTGTTGTAAACTATTTTTGTGGTTCCGACAGTATTATCAGTAGTTTCTTTTATCACAAAGCTACAATTCATAGGAGTTCCTGCATAGACGAAGTAGTCGCTGATAATAGCTTCCATTTTTTTGATATACGGCTGTAAATCAGTATCGGTATTAATTATAAAGCTTACCATTATAAGAAATTCTTTGTCGTTGGCAGCAGTTTTTAAATCGGCTTCTGAAAGTTTATATCCTGTTTCAGGAGAGATATGGCTGTCAATAAGGCTGCAGCCTTTTTCATAATAATCATAATCCTTGCTGAACAGATAGTTTGGATTTGTCAGACTAACATAACACGTGTACTCATCAGTTGAATAGAGCGTTTCATCCTCTTTGTATGTTATATCAACATATTTACTTAATATATTGTCAATAAACTCTTTTATAAAGACTTCTTTGATTTCACCTATACAAAAAGCATTTAATTCCTCGTTATTCATTCGCTGTTCGGACTCATAATTTTCCTTTTCGTTTTCTATGAATTCCCTTGAAACGACTTTTGCAGTTCTTTCTGTACCGTCTTTTCGTACATAAGAAATATCGTAATAACAATAAGCCTGTTCATTATCAGTATCCTCGTTAATAACACCATCTTTGGCGATATTTATTGTATAATTTCCGTCAAATGTATAATCGAAAAAGTCTTTATATAACTCTGGAAAATCCGCTACCCGACCTTGGGACTTGCTTTCTTTTTTTAAACTTTCAGTGTCAGATTTTTTTTCGGTACATGAAACAAGTAAACATGAAAAAGCAAAAATGGATATCAGAACGATTATTTTTTTCAATATTTCCCCCTCCTATATCTGCATTAAAATTTATTGTCTTTTCTTTTTTAATCTTGCTGCGGCAGCTGAAAAACAATATATACCCCCTCCGAGAAAGGCAATGCAAGTCAGGTATTCTGCCTTTGAAACAGCAATAATAAAAGAAATCAGACAAGCAATTGTTCCGATAATGGAAATCAGCAATATTATCTTATTGTTTTTAATCATCAGAAAATACTCCTGTTCTGTATTATTTGAGTACATTCAGCCTTTCAATGTTGATATCTTCAGTACCGGTAAGCTGACAGCCTTTTTCCTTTGCATAGCGGATGTAGTCGATAATTTCCTTTGTTACAAGCTCGCCGGGAGCAAGAATCGGAATTCCCGGAGGATAGCACATAACGAACTCTGAACATACATGACCGGGAGCTTCATCAAGCGGCAGAGATACCTTTTCGGCATAGAAAGCCGTTCTCGGAGCTTCCGCAACAACAGGGGAGATATACTCCTGAGTGAGCATATCAGCACCAGATCTGCCGAATCTTCGCTTTATTTCCGAAAGAGCACTTATAAGACGTTCAATGTCACGCTTGCGGTCGCCTACGGAAATATACGCAAGGATGTTTCCGATATCACCGAATTCTATCTGTATATCGTATTCATCACGGAGGTAGTCGTATACCTCAATGCCGGCAAGTCCGACAGGCAGAGTGTACACACTGAGCTTTGATACGTCAAAATCAAAGATGCTGTCGCCGTTGATAAGTTCCTTTGAGTAGGCGTAATATCCGCCGATGCTGTTTATCTCAGAACGTGCATATTCAGCCATTTCGACTGTTTCAGCGAATATCTCACGTCCCATGAGAGCGAGTCTCTTTCTGGAAATATCAAGGCTTGACAGCAGAAGATATGAGGCACTTGTAGTCTGCGTGAGATTGATTATCTGACGCATATAATCGGCATTTACAGCCTTTCCCATTACAAGGAATGAGCTTTGGGTGAGACTTCCGCCGGACTTGTGCATACTGACTGAAGCAATATCCGCACCCGCATCCATAGCGGAAACGGGAAAATTCTGTCCGAAGTAGAAATGAGTTCCGTGAGCCTCATCAACAAGAACGAGCATATTGTGAGCGTGAGCAAGCTCGGTGATACGGCACAGATCGGAACAGATACCGTAATATGTGGGGTTATTTACCATAACAGCCTTGGCATCGGGATTTTCCCTGATAGCCTGTTCGACCTGTGAAACGGACATTCCGAGGGCAATGCCAAGCTGATTGTTTACATCGGGATTAACATAAACCGGAACAGCTCCGGTAAGAATAAGAGCGTTGATTGCGCTTCTGTGGACGTTTCTGGGCATGATTATCTTGTCACCGCTCTTGCATGCGTACATTATCATGCTCTGGACTGCGGAAGTAGTTCCTCCGACCATGAAGAAAGCGTTTGCCGCATGGAAAGCTTCGGCGGCGAGATCTTCGGCGTCCTTGATAACAGAAACGGGATGACAGAGGTTGTCCAGCGGCTTCATGGAATTTACATCGACATTCATGCAGTCCTCGCCGAGAAATTCTGTAAGCTCCATGTTTCCACGACCACGCTTGTGACCGGGAACATCAAACGGAACAACTCTCATTCGTCTGAATTTCCGCAGAGCCTCATAAATTGGTGCATTAATCTGAGAAAGAGCCATTTCCGAACACATTCCTTCCGCTGAAAATTTCTATCATTTCACGGCGCAGAGCATTTGTTATATCAAGGCGGCTTCTGGGAGAAATCTCATGTACATCGGTGTTAAAGAGATAATTCTGAAGCTCAATTTCCTTTATAAGCATTTTGGTATGGAACATATTTGCCTGATATACGTTGATATCCACTGCATCGTACTTGTCGAGAGTAGCCTCGTTTATGTAATTCTGGATAGAAGTTATATCGTGATCTATGAATAATTTCTCGCCGCTGAGATTTCTTGTAAAGCCTCTAACACGATAGTCCATGGTGATGATATCAGAATCAAAGCTTCCTATGAGGTAATCAAGGGCGGTGAGGGGAGTGATCTTTCCGCAGGTAGCAACGTCGATATCAACACGGAATGTAGCAATGCTTGTATCGGGGTGATACTCCGGATATGTGTGAACGGTAACATGACTCTTGTCAAGATGAGCGATAGTTTCAGTTCCGCCGGCTGGAATCATTGTATCATCAGCGATAAGGAAGGTAGCAGAGGCTCCCTGAGGATCGTAATCCTGACGAGAAATACTGAGTACCTGAGCACCTATCATTTCAGTCAGATGAGTCATGATATCGGTGATACGTTCAGAATTGTAGACCTCGTCTACATAGGCAATGTAATCGAGCTGAGCCTTTGGTGTACGGGCATAGCAGACGTCGTATATATTGAAGCTCAGGGATTTTGTAAGGTTATTGAAGCCGTAAAGTTTAAGCTTGTTTTCCATAAAGCACCTCAGAAAAAATAAAAAAGTACAGACTTTTTTCAGCCTGTACTGAGTGACAAAAGCAAGGAGCTTAAGAAGCGTGGAGCTAAATGTGCTCTGAGCAAGATACCTTTTACTACTCTTATTGACCTTTCACAAGCTGAGAAAAACTCATAAAACAGTGGCAGAACCGGTAATATAGTCGGGAGACTGCCAAATTCAATAAGGCAACAGAAGTTGCCAGCCGGATTTCCGGCGGTCGGCATTTGACCAGCTGTCCGTATGGCATTGACCCCAGAGGGGTGGTCAAAAATCATGCTCTGAAACAATCGCTTCTTTTGCAGTTTAGCATATTATATCACATAATTCACGTATTGTCAATAGAAATAAATTTAATTATAAGTATGCAATTGTAGAGTTGTCAATGATATGTTACACTCACCTTCAAAAATGAGGAAATTAAAGGATATGTAACGCAAAGCCTGACGATGCTCCTGTATATCAATTCATTCAAAAGAACACAGCAAAGGCAAATGCGTCAAAGAAGCCATGATTGCAGGCATAAACAAGTTTTTTCATGTTTACTATGGAAAAGTTATGGAGGTTTACTTTGAGTCATAACCATTGAAATAACTTTATACTCAGACATAAGTCTATCGCCATCAGCTACTCGGATATAAAAGTTTTTAAGTCTGCGGGTGCATTTATAAAAGCATGGTTTGGAGAAAAGGTCGATTTCCTGTATTTCTGCACATACAACGATTTTGCCTTACAAAGCTAAAAATGAAACTGCTCCGTTATGGAGCAGGTATAAAATAATGGAACAGCCTTTCAGATGGATTCGTGTGATTTTTCGTCTAATTTTATACATTGCTGATGTTATGGGAAAGTCTACTCAGCTTGTTGTCAGAAAGGAAAATCAAGCAGAGTGGGAGTGTTCAAGAATTTTTATTCCTCAGGATAATGAAGATTAGTTTTACAAAAGAATATAAAAAAGATTATCCTCAGATTTATAAGTATACTTCATATATGACAAACCGCTGCATCATTACTGACGCAGCGGTTTCATTATAATATTTATCCTTTATCGGAATAATACCCCACTTAGTTTTGATTCAATAACGCACTCTTCATAGCACAAAGATCAAATACATCAAGCTTATGGTCCTCAATAAAATCTCCAGCCTTCCATTCCACAGCGGATGGCAAGATATTGACCATCTTCGATTTCAATACCTTTGACGATAACGGATTCACCTGCCGCTTCAGTCTTCAGCAATTCATACGGTCATGACAAACGCCGTTGCCATAGCTAATAGTTTGTTTTGTACTTTCATAGATAAAACTTCTTTCAACCTTAAAATGCAAGCAGTTCCAGTGCTCCGTCATAGCCGCTCACGGAAATCGCAAAGTACCTTGTTTCTCCTGTTTCGTCCGTATAGGAAACACCGTAATTCGGCATATCGCCGTAGAATGTAAGCTCTACCATAAGCGGACGGTATGATTCAAGTGTGCCGTAGGAATAGATTTCGTCAATGGTATATTCGGGGTTGCCTTCCTCATCAACATCATTCATAAAGAGGGAGAGAAGCTTGAGATCTTGCAGTACACCGTCGGTTGAAAAGACTATCAGTGTTTCATATCCCGACTTGTCCACCGAGTAGAAATCGCAGGAATCCTCGTTGAATGAAGCGTCAGATTGATACTCCACAAACAGCTGTGAGGGAGCTGCATCCTCTTCCACAAAAGGTGTAAGTTCTATATACTCTGTATCATCAGCCATTGAGGTCTGCTTTGCCCAGAACTCGTCATCTGTTATATCAATCTCCTCAGACGCTGATACGTCCATTTCTCCGCTCGTGTTGAAGTATAAGCCGATTTCCTGATAGGTTTCATCTTTCGGATGTGTAAAGTAGTATTCACTCCATTCCATCTCAGTTGCATTGGGAAGAAGGCTGAATTTTCCGAACATACTGTACATTGCACCGCCTGAGCCCTGATGGAAAAAGCAGTTGCCACCTGCATACTGATAACTACTTCTGTATGCTCCCTCAAAGGACATTACTATTTCATCGCCGACACAGGTATACACTACAAAAATCTGATCCCCATAGCCGATACCGTCTTTGTACTCATCAATACCGCCGATCAAAAGCTCGGGAATATTATCGCCACTGATATCCGTTACAGCATATCCAAGATACTGCTGATCCTGTAAATATGCAAGCTCATTAAGAACTGTCGGATCACCTAAAATATCCGTATCATCTGTTACGCCCTCTTTGATGGCTGTACGGAAATCTTCAATAGTTTTGCTGTAGATCTGATCATAATCATATACAACAGCTTCTGTCGGTTCTTCAGTCTTTTCCTGTGTTTTTTCGGCAGAGGTTGTCTTCTCTTCATCAGACTCCGTTTTGCTTTCCTTTGTATCTTCTGCTGTATCACTTACAGAAGAGGATTCCTTTGCATCGATACTTTCCTCTTTGTCTGTTTTATCTTTTCCGCAACCTGAAAGTGCTGTCAGTAAAAGTACGGATAATAATAATGTTTTCAGCCGATTTGTATTCATATCGTCCACCTACCTGATTCAATGTGTTTATTCATATTATAAATTTACCTATTATAATTATACACCATTTTTGCTGTGATGTCAATTTTTTAGCTAAAATTCTGATGATTTCTCTATCTTTTTTTTCAATGTAAGACAAATTTGAACTGTACTGATATATTTTGTTATTATGCAGATCGACTAACGCTGTCTGACAGCGATTGATGGAAAGGCACATTTTTCTGTTTTCAGTTGAAATGCGCCTTTTGAACATATTTCCTCCTATCGCATATAAAATTACATTACTCTCAAACAACTGCTCCAGTGCGGAGTGCTTCGAGCTGTTTTACTACCCTATAAAATTACAATACTCTAAAACATAATGTTTGTGTTTTCCATAATTTTCCTCGTTTTACTACCCTATAAAATTACACTACTCTCAAACCGCATTGCGGCGTGAAAATGGAGGTGGAATGGTTTTACTACCCTATAAAATTACACTACTCTCAAACGGCTGCATATCCTAACAGCTATAAAATGAGTTTTACTACCCTATACGCACAGGCATAATA